>JAISJH010000047.1 GCA_031261635.1 Oscillospiraceae bacterium | reverse complement strand
GACGTATCGCAGGATTGTACGTCAACCCTGGATTGCTTTGCCGCATAACAATAGTACGTATCGCAAGTGCGGTGGCGGCTTCGCAAAGACGGGCAGGGCGAAGCCCTGCCCCCGCGCCGTGCGCGGGCGGGCGCTTCGCTGATACGGGGGTTTGGACGTTTGGACGTTTGGTTGCGTGGATATAACCCTCGCAACCTACGTCCAACCCCCATCCCCTCTGTGGAGGGGTGCCGCCCGCAGGCGGCGGGGTGGTTTCCCGGCGCCGTGCGCCGTCATTGCGAAGCACCGCCACGCCCGCGATACGTAGGGCGTTACAGGTGCGAAGCAATCCAGTGCCGGGGGGATAACATACGTCTTGCGTATCGCACAATTCTACGTCAACCCTGGATTGCTTCGCCGCGTTTCAATAGTACGTATCGCAAGTGCGGTGGCGGCTTCGAAATGACGGGCAGGGCGAAGCCCTGTCCTGTTCCGGCGCAATGCGCCGGAACGGTGGACGGGGCTACGTCCGCGCACGGCGCGTGGAGGGCGGGTTTGAAACCCGCCCCTACGTTTATTGTGCAACCCGTTCCTCGCAACCTACGTCCAACCCCCATCCCCTCTGTGGAGGGGTGCCCCCGCAGGGGCGGGGTGGTTTCCCGCGCCGTGCGCGGCATCTGATATCTGATATTTGATAACTGCTAACTGAATAGTTGACATTTGTTGCTGTTTATGATAGAATAATAGCGTTTTTATAGCCAAGCCGTTTGCAATGCATAGTGTACAAAACATATATTTATGCTTGAATTATTAGGCGGCGGGCTTGCTAAACACTATTTTTTTAAGGAGGTAGAAACGTGAAAAAGTTTCTCCTATTTTTGCTCGCGGCTTCGATGCTGCTTTCACTTGCCGCCTGTAGCGGCGGTTCTGACGGCGGTTCGACCGCTACTCCTCCCGCAAACTCCGGCGATACCGGCAATCCCGCTACTCCCGACCCAATCCCGCCTGTTGACGCTGAGGGCGGCACTTTCAAAATCGGCGGTACTGGTCCCCTAACCGGCGGCGCGGCGATTTACGGACAAGCCGCCCGCAACGGCGCACAGATTGCCGTTGACGAACTGAACGCCCTCGTGGGCGCGACCCTGTTCGAGCTGAACTACCAGGACGACGAACACGACGCTGAAAAGGCCGTCAACGCCTACAACACCCTTAAGGACTGGGGTATGCAAATCTCGCTCGGGTCAGTTACAAGCACTCCCGGCGTTGCCACGAGCGTTGAGAACTTTGCAGACCGTATCTTTGCAATCACGCCCTCCGGCTCTGCCGTTTCCGTTACGGAGGGTAAGGACAACGTGTTCCAGATGTGTTTTGCAGACCCTAACCAGGGGACGGCCTCCGCGCAGTACATCGTTGACCAGGCTTTAGGCACTAAGATTGCCGTTATCTACAAAAACGACGACGTGTATTCTACAGGCATCTACGACACTTTCAAAAGCAAAGCAGCCGAACTCGGTCTGGAGATTGTTTCCACTACCACCTTTACAGAGGACAGCCAGCAGGATTTCTCCGTACAGCTGACGGACGCTAAGGACAAGGGCGCGGATTTAATTTTCCTCCCGATGTACTATACCCCCGCTTCGCTCATTTTTCAACAGGCGAAGTCAATGGACTACAGCCCTAAATACTTCGGCGTAGACGGTATGGACGGAATCCTCACGCTAGAGGGTTTTGACGCGTCGCTCGCGGAGGGCGTTATGCTGCTTACTCCGTTTAACGCTGACTCCTCTGACGCAAACACGGTCAGCTTCGTTGACAAGTACAAAGCGGCTCACGGCGACGTGCCGAACCAGTTTGCCGCCGACGGCTACGACTGCGTATACGCTATCTACGAGGCTATACAAAAGGGCGGCGCCACGGCAGATATGAGCGTATCGCAGATTAACGATATCCTCGTCGCCCAGTTTACAAGTATGAGCTTCAACGGTCTGACAGGCGAAAATATGACCTGGGCGGCAAACGGCCAGGTTTCAAAAGCCCCGAAGGGTATGGTTATAGAAAACGGCGCATACCTCGGAATGGACTGAGTTCCAGTTAACAGTTAGCAAATATCAAATATCAGAGACGTGGGTTTTGGACGGGGTTGTACAAGCCCGTAGGGGCGGGTTTCAAACCCGCCCTCCCCCGCAGGACGCGGGGCGACGGCAGGGCTTGCCCTGCCCAGCCCGTCATTGCGAAGCCGCCACCGCACTTGCGATACGTAGTCAATGAAATGCGGCGAAGCAATCCAGGGTTGACGTACAATCCTACGATACGTAGACCGTATGTTGTCCCCCCGGCACTGGATTGCTTCGTGCCTGTAACGTCCTACGTATCGCAAGCGTTCCGGCACTTCGCAATGACGGGCGGGGCTTGCCCCGCCCCGGCAAAACGCGTTCCCATTATTCATTATTCAATATTCACTATTCATTAAATTAAGGAGTGAATACTTATGTCCTTTCTGTCTCATCTTATCAGCGGCGTTAGTCTCGGGAGTATTTACGCTATAATCGCGCTGGGTTATACTATGGTTTACGGTATTGCCAAGATGCTTAACTTCGCTCACGGCGATGTTATTATGGTCGGGGCCTATGCCTGTTTCTTTATTGTTTCGCGCTACGGTATGTCGCCCTTGCTCGGGGTACTGCTGTCTGTCGCCGTGTGTACCTTGCTCGGGATACTTATTGAACGGCTTGCGTATAAACCGCTCCGGGCGGCTCCGTCGCTCGCGGTTTTGATTACCGCTATCGGGATTAGCTATCTCCTGCAAAACTCGGCGCAGCTTTTGTGGACGTCTAACCCCAAAGTTTTCACTTCCGTTGTCGGGGCGGGTTCATTGAAATTCGCCGGAGGCCGGCTCTCGATATCCGTAACGGCGATAGTGACAATAGTAATCTGCGCGGTGATAATGCTCGCGCTGACGTGGTTTACCGGCAAAACGAAAATGGGAAAGGCAATGCGCGCGTGCAGTGAGGACAAGGGCGCGGCGCAGTTAATGGGCATAAACGTTAACTTCACGATTTCAATGACCTTCGCGATAGGCTCGGCGCTTGCGGCGATTGCGGGTGTATTGCTATGCTCGGCGTACCCGACGCTTATGCCGACGACAGGCTCAATGCCCGGGATAAAAGCCTTCACTGCGGCGGTATTCGGAGGCATAGGCTCAATACCGGGCGCGTTGCTCGGCGGTACACTGCTCGGCATTATAGAAATCTTTGGCAAGGCGTATATATCGACGCAGCTGTCTGACGCGATAGTGTTCGCGGTACTGATAATAGTGCTGTTAGTAAAGCCGACAGGGTTATTGGGGACGCGTATACAAGAAAAAGTATAATGTCAATTGATAATTGATAATTGATAATTGATAATTGACAATTTTGCACCATTTTGACGTTTCCTTGATTTGCACAATAAACAATAAGGCGGTAACATAACTATGCGTACAACTCAAAAACGGAATACCTGGTTCACCTATGCGCTTGTGATTGCCGCTTTCGCTATTACGCAGGGCTTTGTGCAGAGCGGCAATATTACCTCTACGCTTAAGGGGCAGCTTGTGCCTATTTGCGCGTATGTCGTTATGGCGGTGTCGCTGAACCTCACTGTCGGGGTACTCGGCGAACTCTCGCTCGGTCACGCGGGCTTTATGAGCGTCGGGGCGTTTTCAGGCGTTGTAGCCTGTATGAGCCTTGCTGACGCCATACCCTCCGAACCTATTAGGCTTGTCGTCGGAATAGTAATCGGCGCGGTTTGCGCGGGGCTTGCGGGCGTACTCGTCGGCATACCCGTTCTGCGGCTGAACGGTGACTATCTCGCGATTGTTACGCTGGCTTTTGGCGAGATTATCAAAAACCTTATAAACTGCCTAAGCGTCGGGGTAGACGCCCGGGGCTTGCATTTCAGCTTCCTTTCAAATGCGTCCGCGCTAAACCTCGGGGAGGGCGGGAAAATCATTATCAACGGCCCTATGGGAATATCCGGCATACCGAAGCTGTCAACGTTCACGGCGGGTTTTATACTGATACTTGTAACGCTGTTCATTGTAATGAACCTTGTAAACAGCCGCGCGGGTAGGGCGATTATGGCGCTTCGCGATAACCGCATTGCCGCCGAGAGCGTCGGTATTCCTATTACGAAGTATAAACTAATGGCGTTCGTAACCTCCGCCGCGCTTGCGGGTGCCGCCGGAACCTTATACGCGCTGAATTTTTCAACTATCGTCGCGAGTAAGTTTAATTTTAACACGTCTATCCTGATACTCGTTTACGTGGTTCTCGGAGGTTTAGGCAATATCTGGGGTTCGGTGGTCGCGGCTACGGTGCTTACCATTTTGCCGGAAATGCTTCGCGGGTTTAATGATTACCGTATGCTTCTGTACGCTATAGTTCTAATTCTCGTAATGCTTGCAACTAACAATGTCCGCATACGCAACACTTTCCACACGCTTCGCGGACGTTTTAAGAAAACCTCAAAGGAGGGCGCGTCAGATGAGCAGTAACACGCGGCTCGTACCCGTTCCGGCTACTAACTTCATTCCCGAGCGCGATATTGATAAACAGCCTATTTTAGAGGCTCGAAACCTCGGTATAGACTTCGGAGGTCTTACCGCCGTTGACGCGTTTAACTTCGCCGTAAGCCCTACGGAAATCGCGGGTTTAATAGGTCCTAACGGCGCGGGTAAGACCACCATATTCAACCTGCTGTCAAAAGTATACCGCCCTACGCGCGGTACGATTTTACTCGAGGGGCGCGATACCCTTGATATGACCACCGTGCAGGCTAACCGCGCGGGGATTGCCAGAACCTTTCAGAATATACGGCTTTTCAATAACCTCACGGTTGAGGATAATATAAAACTCGGACTGCATAACCACATTAAGTACGGTATGATAAGCGGCATACTGCGTCTGCCGAACTACTGGACAGAGGAAAAGGCCGCGAGGGAGCGCGTCCCGGAGCTGCTGAACATTTTTAATATGGAGTTTATGTCGCAGTACCGCGCGGGCGCGTTGCCCTACGGAGCGCAGAGGCGGCTTGAAATTGTCCGCGCCCTTGCCACGGGGCCTAAAGTCCTGTTGCTCGACGAGCCGGCGGCGGGTATGAACCCCTCTGAAACCGCCGAGCTTATGGAGAATATCGTCAAGGTTCGCGATACCTTCCAAATCGCGATTATCCTTATCGAACACGATATGAACCTCGTTATGGGCATTTGCGAGGGTATCTGCGTGTTAAACTTCGGGAAAGTCATCGCCAAAGGCACTCCCGAGGAAATTCAGAATAACCCGGCTGTCATTGAGGCCTATCTCGGCAAACAAAAGGAGGTGGGGTCAAATGCTGAAAGTAACTAACATCAACGTATACTACGGCGCGATACACGCGGTCAAGGACGTTACGCTCGAAGTCAACGAGGGCGAGATTGTCACCTTAATCGGCGCGAACGGCGCGGGGAAAAGCACTACCCTGCAAACAATCTCGGGGCTTCTGCGTTCACGCAGCGGGAATATCAGCTTCCTTGACGAAAACATCGGCGTTATCGCTCCGCATAAGATTGTCGAGCGCGGCTTGGCGCAGGTTCCGGAGGGGCGGCGCGTGTTCCTGCGAATGACGGTCAGGGAAAACCTCGAAATGGGCGCGTATACGCAAAAAGCCAGCGGGGTCGCGGCAGACCTTGAACACGCCTACGCGCTCTTTCCGCGCCTCAAAGAACGCCAGAGGCAGGTAGCGGGAACGCTCTCCGGCGGCGAACAGCAAATGCTCGCAATGGGGCGCGCGATGATGAGCCGCCCGAAGCTCCTTATGCTCGACGAGCCGTCTATGGGGCTTGCCCCGATACTCGTAGAACAAATATTTGACATCATAACAGAAATGAACCGCGAGGGCGTGACAATCCTGCTGGTAGAACAAAACGCGCAAATGGCGCTCTCAGTAGCTAACCGCGCCTACGTACTCGAAACAGGCGGGATAGTCCTACACGGCGACGCAAGCGAACTGATAGGCAACGAGGACGTGAAACGGGCGTACCTGGGAGGGTAGTGCAGTTAACAGTTATCAAATATCAAATATCAGAGACGAGAGTTAGGACGGGGGTACGCCCTGCGGGGGAAACCACCCCGCCGCCTGCGGGCGGCACCCCTCCCAAGAGGGGAATGGGGTTTGGACGAAGGTCGCGGGGTTGCGAATTGCCGGAACCCGACCCTCGTAAATTCCCCTCTTGGGAGGGAACGCACCGCATAGCGCCGGGGTGGTTCCCCGCGCCGTGCGCGGACGCGTCCCCCGTCCAACGTCCCGGCGCATTGCGCCGGGACAGGGCTGGGCGAAGCCAAGCCCGTCTTTGCGAAGCCGCCACCGCACTTGCGATACGTACTATTGTTATGCGGCGAAGCAATCCAGGGTTGACGTAGTATCCTGCGATACGTAGTCCGTATGGTTTCCCCCCGGCACTGGATTGCTTCGCACCTGTAACGTCCTACGTATCGCAAGCGTACCGGTGCTTCGCAATGACGGGGCGGGCTTCGCCCTTGCCCCCGCCGCTACGGCGGGGAAACTGCCCCCCGCGCAATGACGGGGCTAAACAAACTATCATCACGAGGTTACATAGATTGAAACACACTCTCCGCGCGGTTTTTCCGCTTACTATCCCGGTGCTTACGGGTTATGTTTTTATGGGTATGGCCTTTGGGATTTTGCTTGCCAGCAAGGGCTTCGCTCCGCTGTGGGCGGTGGTTATGGGCGTTTTTATTTACGCCGGCTCCGGGCAGTTTGTCGCCGTGGGGCTTATGAGCGCGGGTTTTGACCCGCTCGGCGCGTTTCTTGTTACCCTAATGGTTAACGCGCGGCACTTGTTCTATGGTATATCTATGCTCGAGCGTTTCAAGGACTACGGCAAGGCCAAATGGTATATGATTTTCGCCCTGACAGACGAAACTTTTGCCCTCTGCCTGTCCGCAAAGCCGCCCACCGGGATTAGCGAGAAGCGTTTTTACTTTACAATCAGTCTCTTAGACCACATTTACTGGATAATCGGTTGTACTCTGGGCGGGATAATCGGTTCCGCGCTCCCGATAAATACCGCCGGGATTGATTTCGTTATGACCGCGCTGTTCGTTGTAATTTTCCTAGACCAGTGGCGGCTGAAACAAAACCGCACTCCCGCGCTGATAGGGCTTGGAGCGTCAATAATCTGCCGGATTGTATTTGGTCCCGACCTGTTTATTCTGGCCTGTATGGCGGCCTTAGTGATAATATTCGGAGTATTCAGAAAACCTATTGAAAGGAGCGTCTCGCAGTGACGACTACAGAGGCCGCGATAATGGTCGCGCTATTCGCGCTAGCGACATTCCTAACGCGCGTGCTGGCGTTTTTAATCTTCCCGGCGGGAAAGCCTACGCCGAAGTTTATAGGATACTTAGGGAGAGTGCTGCCCTTCGCGATAACGTCAATGCTGATTGTATATTGCCTGAAAAATTCGGAAATTCTGGCGGCACCCCACGGCGCGCCGGAACTATTAGCGATACTCCTCGTAGCTGCGTTGTTTTTAGCGTTCAAAAACTCGCTCGTCGCAATAGCGGCGGGAACTATTGCCTATATGGTTATGGTGCAATTGATATTTGTGTAAACGTTTGTAGGGGGCGATGCCCACATCGCCCCGGCGTGTTGCACAAATGCGCGTATTACGCAAAATGGCAAAACCCGGCGGGACGATGTGGGCATCGTCCCCTACGAACGTGCTACGCAATTTGTCCACTCTCTATTCAAGCGGATTCAAGCGGATTGCTCAAGAGGAATTAAGGGGGAAAGGCTCAAAAGTTCGTCATTGCGAGCCGCGGAACGCTTGCGATACGTAACGGTGAGACCGGCGCGGCAATCCAGTGCCGGGGGCGTAACATACGTATCTGCGGACTGCGGCACTGGATTGCTTCGCGCCTAAACGTAGTTGTATGTTAGGCTTCCCGGCGCTTCGCAATGACGGACTGTTGACCCCTCACCGTTTGAATACACGTTCCAAGCCACAATATCAACCGCAATATCAACCACAATATCAACCGCAACATCAACCAACAACAGAAAGGGAACCAATGAAAAATTTCAAAACCCTCGCGGTTTTAGCAATCGCGCTCCTCCTCGCAGCTTGCGGAACCGGGGAACAGCCTGTGCAACCTACGCCCATAGAAACCCCGGGGCTTATCGCTACCGCCGAACCTACTGAAACACCCATAGCCGCCGATAGTTTTAATTTTCAGGATTTCACTATTACCGCAGTTGACGGCGAGAGCGGCGCGGAGACAGTTACGCGCTTTCTGACGGAATATTACGCGGTTTTGGAAACCTTGCCACAGGAGGATATTCAAGCTGTTAAGTCCTTTGAGCTTGTCGATTTGACTACCGAAGCAAATTATAACGCGCTAATCGGTCGTTTCAGCGAAGCCGTCGAACCCTATAACCCGGACAATATGTACTGGTGGGCGGGTAACAGCAGACAAGGCGAGGGCGAGTTTTCAGACAGCATAATCCGCTACGCTGAAATAAAACTCTATCTCGACGACGACGGTATATGGCGTTGCAATGACGCCGGGACGGGCGGCGTATCTTTTAAGCACTATCTCGAGGAGGCGCAGGAACTCGCGAAAACCTACGTTGAAAACCTGCGCGGCGGTCTTGACATAAGCGAGGACGACAGGTCGATTGAAGCCTTCGATGCGCTGTTTGACCGCTCAAAATTACAAGCAAAATACATCGGCGAAGCTGAAAATATCCCCGATACGTATGTATACGGGATAACCGATAACGAGCGTAGCGTCGCGCTGAACGTCAGTTTCCAGAAAGAGCCTCCGGCGTTGTACTGCGCCTTTGCAAGCTACTATTCGCGGGTTTGCCATACGCTCGATTTATACTTGGAAAAGCTCGAAGCGAAAGAGGTAGCGAATTTCACAGAGTGGTACATAGACGATTTACCCGCCTACAGCGAAGCCGAGGCGGTAAAACTGCTTGATTATTATTCGCGCTACGATTTAAGCGAGTTTTCAATTGAAGCCTGGGATTACAGCGAGGAAAATTACCCTCAATACACCGCGTCTTTGCGTGACGCAAACGGAACAGAATTTGAAATAGTCATAGCGTGCGGCGACGGGCTTGCCTATATAGACGACCGCGCGATTGTAGGAGCTTAGAGTTATGAAGCGTTTCACGCTTATCGTTGCGGCGGTTATTTTAATCGCCGCTGTCGCCGGGATAACGGGGATTTTTGCGCCTGATGAGGCCGTCCCCGCCGTTGTGTTTTCGCCTCTCCCAACCGCCGCCGCTACGCCGGAGGTTTCGCCGCCGCCGCTACTGCTCGCGCCGCCGCCCGCGCCCTCCCCGAAGCCTACGCCTACGCCGCCGGTTACAATAATCGTCGCGGGCGACGTGTTGACAGGTGAAAGAATAGGACCTAAAATAGAGGCCGGAAAATACGACGAAGTTTTGGACGAAGCGTCGGCGGAGCGTTTCCGCGCGGCCGACATCGCGGTAATAAACCTCGAAACCTCCGTAAGCGACAGGGGCGAACCTGTCCCGAATAAGCAGTACACGTTCTGTTCGCCGCCGGAGAATTTAGCCTTTTTGCGAGATTACCTGGGGATTGACGCGGCGGGGCTTGCGAATAACCACACGCGCGATTATGGCGACGACGCGTTGCTTGACACTTTTGAAAATGTTCGCGAATACGGCATAACCCCCTTCGGAGCAGGTGAAAACCTCGAAGCCGCCGCCGAGCCCTATATCGCGGAGGTGAACGGTAAGACGATAGCCTTTTTCGCGGCTAACCAAATCGTCCCCACGGCGTCCTGGCTCGCTCTTGAAAACCGCGCGGGGCAGCTCTCCTGGTACGAGCCGTCACACCTCGATTTATTAAAGGAGAATATCAAAACCGCGCGCGAAACCTGCGATTATATAATAGTTTATATGCACTGGGGAATAGAGCGCGATTTAACGCCGAATAATTTACAGGAATTTACCGCGCATTATCTAATCGACATAGGCGTGGACGTTGTAATCGGGGCGCACCCGCACGTTATCCAGAATTTTGAATATTATCACGGTAAGCCGATAATTTACTCGCTCGGGAATTTTATTTTTAATAACCGAAATCCTGAAACAGCTTTCGCGGAAATAACAATCGAGGACGGCAACGTCACGGTAAAACTAATCCCCTGCAAAATGTCGGGGACAAAAACCTACGCGGTAGAGGAGAGCGAGGCTCGGGCGCTGCTTGTAAAATGGGACGCGAACTCTGTAAACGCTACTCTCGATAATGACGGCTATTTGAAACCCGCCGACAGGCCAAAAAAAATCCCGGAGGAGGAAGAGGTTGTCCCCACGGAAGATGTTGTTCCTGTTGAAGATGTTGTTTCTGTCGAGGAATAGACCTTTTGCGACATTGGAAGTACGACCACCCCGCCCCTGCGGGGGCGCCCCTCCACAGAGGGGATGGGGATTGGACGGGGGTTGCGCCCTGCCGGGGGCGCGTCCTCGTAACCCGCGTCCAAACCCTCATCCCCTCTGTGGAGGGGTGCCGCCCGCAGGCGGCGGGGTGGTTTCCCGCGCAGTGCGCGGACATTTCGCACGATGTAAAATAAAAAATCACAAAAGTGTTTACCGTGACTTTCCCTATTTCACAAACGACACGTGGCCGTCGTTTATCGGGTGCGGTTCCTTGCTTGCGGCGGGTTTGCCGAGGGCTATCGCTACCGAGAACTCGCTGCCCTCCGGAAAACCCAGTTTCTTGTTAAATTCGGCGGCTTTTTCCGTTGCGAAGGCCGCGGCGGGTAGCCCGAGGATAACCGTTCCGAGGCCTATTGAGTGAGCCGCGAGGGCGATTGACTGGCTCGCTATTCCGCAATCGAGCGTTACCCAGTTATTCGCGCCTGTTTCAGCCGATATAAAAATCACCACGGGAGCCTGATAGAAAATATCGCGCACATTCGCGTAAAACCCGCCCTGTTTGCCGAGTTCCGCGCAAGCTGCGTCGTTAATTTCCTTAATAAGTTCCTGATTTGTGACGACGGAAAAATGCCAGGGCTGACCGTTTCGCGCGCTTGGGCTTTCCTGCGCGGCTTTGAGGATAAGCGCGAGCTGCTCGTCGGTTACGGGGTCCGCGGTGTACTGCCGGATACTCCGGCGCTCGTAGATTGCGTCAAGTACGGGGTTTGTCATAATGTGGTCGCTCCTTTATGTTGTTAAATTTTTTAACCAGTTAGGCTCCGGGCTGAATGTAATTATTTCGCCGTTCCGATATTCCGCTACCAGTGAAAACCCGTTTTCGTTGTCGAAAAATTCCGCTTCGTCGCAATAAGGCAAAATCCGGCGAAGCGCGGAAATCCGCTCGTTAAAGCGACGCGTAACAACGTCAGGGGGTATATCGTGACCGCCTTTTTCAACGCGGTTTCGTATGCGCCGGAGGTGTTCGTCAAGGCTGTCAAGCCCGACGTAGTACAGGCGGATTGAGTAGCCGAGTTCGCGGGCTTTTTTCGCGGTTCGCTCAATGTATACGCCGGAAAGCGTTGTTTCCTGCGTAAAAGAATAGCCTTTTGAAAGGCAATCGTTAACCGCGCGGATAGCGGTCTTACCGCCCGCGAGGTTTCCTCCGGCGCGGGCGGCAAGACGGTCAACATCTATTATCAGGCCGAGGTCGCGAAGCTGCGCTTTAAGCACGCCCGTGAGGCTGCTCTTGCCCGCGCCGTTGACCCCGCCGATGATAGTGTAGTATTTCAATAGGTAAAATCCTCAACCCCGCGCGGCAACTGCTAACTGCTAACTGTAGAAGCCCAGTCCTCAATCGCGAGTTCCTCGACACGCTCAAAGTGCCGCGTATTGTGCGTGACAAGTATGTAGCTGTTTACAACGCAAAACGCCGCGATTAGAATATCAGCGTCCTCGATAGTCTGATTGCGCCGCCGCAAAGCCGCGTAGATTTGCGCCGCGTTATCCCATACGTCAAGCGTCATTTTGCCGATTTCGTATGCCTCGCATATATGTTCAAACATACGCTCTTTTTCCGGCGCGGCGTTAAGCCAAAATCCTCGCTGAACTTCGTAATAAACAAACGGCGGTATAGCAAAGGAACAGCCCATATCTTTTGCCTGCCGGAAGCGTTTTTCTATATCGGCATTTTTTCGCAAAAGCTGAAATATAACATTTGTGTCAAGAGCATAGGTCACGGGTCAGTTCCCTCCCCAAATGTCGGCGTACTGAGGGTCCTCAAACCACTCTATTTTTCTCGGAACACTGACCCGCTCAAAATCCGCTTCGTTTAAGTCCTCGCCGCTCGCGTGTATCATCGCGAATAAATCGTCTAACCAGAACGTGCGTTCGTCCATAGTCATTTCGTCCCAGGTTTTCCCGGGTTTAGCGTTCTCCCGCTTGCTGCTTCGGGGGTCGCCGTCCTCGAGGAACGTTATGCGCGCCTTTCCGCTGCTTGGCAGAGTTACCTGCCCGGTCGGTTTGAAGCTGCCGTTTTCATAATAGCCTTCATAGCTTCGCATAATCGTTCCTCTTTCTTTAATTTTTCTACCCGCTTATATCAGCGGCTCGAGCGTTAGCACCGGGTGTCCCTTTTCCGTCAGGAACTCGAGGAGCTTCTCGGGGTCGTCGCTCGTTACTGTTTCGTCGGCAATCATATCCGCGAAATTGTCTATACCGTAGAGCGTTTTAGCCGTGGAGTTCAGGCGCTCTGAAACCTGCTCTTTCAGCGCCTTCGGAAGCCACACTATACGCGCGGGACCGCCGTCGGCCGCCATAAACTTTTTGCTTGCTATGAAATGTTTGCCGTGACCCATATAGCCGGGGGTTTGGATACCGCCGCCGGTCATTGACGCCATTTCGCTGAACGTCATTCCGAGCGGGGTCATCGGTACGTGTTCGCGATTGACAATAACCACGCCGCCGGAAGTCGGCTCAATCCCGCAGATACATTCAAAGCAGCCGCAGCTTGTCATAGGGTCCTGCATAATCGAGTACAGAGTAACGTGTTCGAGCGCGCCCATTGAGAACTGGTTAACCGCGTTGTCAACGTTCTCCCAAATCCCGATAACTTCGTCCGTAGCGTCGCCTTTGGTAACGATACGGCAAGGACCGTTCGGGTCAAGCTGGTGGGTAGCCTTAGCGTCAAGCCACGATACAGCTCCGCACAGTCCTAAACGCTCCGGCGTGACTATGCAGACGTGCGACGGTGAGAATGACTGACACATAATGCAGGAATAGAAATCGCCGACGCTCTCGTCGGTAAGCGTGCGCAAACGCTCGTCGCGCTTATCGTACACGTGGTTTGCCTCAACGCGAAGCTCGTGAACTTTTTCAGCGTCGGTTATAATTGTTACCTGTACGCGGTCGACAACCTGTTCGTAATCCTGTTTGAGCTTTGAATACAGCACCTCGCCGAAGTGTTTCAGGCGGAAGCCCGCGTCATACGCGTCCTTGCTTACGCGGACGCGTATCATATCGCGCTGACCGGTATGCATAACGCCCTCAATGCAGTTCAGCCACGCGTGGAACTGACGCTCGAAAACAGGTTCAAAGTCCGACTGCATCTTTTTGCCGCCGACTTCGACCAAGAGCGCGAGGTTCATTTGCGCCCCGAAGTCGTATTCGTCAAGGTCCTTGCCGATGACTGTAATCTTATGGTCCTCAATAGTGCTGGCTTCAAGCGTCCGCACAAATTCAAGGCTGTCGTGGCGGCTTCCGTTGGCTTCAATCTGCATATCTGCCTTGCGGATAACTTCGCCCTCGAAGGCTGTCGCAAACGATACGGGAATGTCAATATTAGTAATCTTAATTTTCATCTGCCGCGCTTCGATAGAGGTTTCAACGAACTTAGAAACGTCCGGCTGAACTACAAGACTGCGCGGAACGCGCCACATATCGTGGTCGTCGTTAGTAATAACCGGGAAGCCGTAGCTTATCGCGCCCGCGCCGCAGGCGACAGTGATATCGGGAACCGGCTCAAAGGCGTTGACCGCCGCGTTGATACGCTTGAACGTATACTCACGCATACCGTCGTAGTCGCCAGGCTGGATTGCGCCGAAGATAAGACCCGCGCGAACCGCTACGGAAACAACGTGGCAAACGCTCGGAAGCTCGGGACCTACGGGATAGACGCGCACCGGGTGACCCATTTTAAGCCCCTTGCGCTCCGCCTGTACGGCACACTCGCCGACCAAGAATACGTAGATACTCTTAGCCTGATAGCTCTTGATGAGTTCAACGGCCTGTTCGTCAGTGGGAGCCGCGCCGATAAGTACGACAAAGCCCGGAATATCGCCCGTAACGAGCGGTACGCCGAGTTCGCGGACTTCCGCGTCGCTCATATGTCCGAGGTAAGGGCTGTTGCCCTCGTAGGGGTTTACGCCGCCGATGTACTTGACGGCTTCGATAATTTCAGCGGCGCAGGCGGTTCCGACGCCGGTGGTAAACACGTCGTGCAGGCGGCGTTCGCGGGTAAACTGCGATTTAATCCACTGTAGCGATTGCTTAACTTCGCCGAGTGTCTGGTTTTTGTTGCCTGTCATAGAGTACAGTATCCCGAGGTAATAGGCCGTATTGGGATATGCGACAGGCGTACTGTCGTCGTACTTAGCCGACGCTTCCGCAACCGAGCGTTCCGCCCAGGCGTACATTTCGTCCGAGCCGTCAAACGCCCGGTCAAACAGTTTTTTCATTTATTTCCTCCGATTATTGTATTTTATTAGTTTTGTAGGGAAAATTCACTTTGAAGTTCAGCGCGTTTGTCCCAGTCCTCGCGGGTCATAATGGTGTATTCACCGCGTTCATATGCCTGTCGTCCGTATTCAATAGCCTCCAGTTCGTCCGGCAGCGGGTTATCTACAGGAATAAAGCTGTCAAGCATATTAAAAAGTTTAGCAAGCTCAGTATCGTTCAGTTTGTCAACTAAACGGTGAACGTATAATCTGTCCTGAACCATATCAGCCTCCTATTTATAAGCACTTCCGCGCGGTAAGATTTCGTTAATGAGGATAAAATTGTCTGTTTTACTATATATCACACGGTAATCTCCGACACGTAAACGATAATCTTCGGAATTACCCTGCAATCTCTTAATATTGCCTTGCGGCAGTTTGTATATCGCGTTCATCAGACGCCCCTTTGACGGCTCATTGATACGGGCAAGCTCTTTTTGAGCAAGCTTAGTAAAACCTATATCCATTAGCCGTCAATTACCTTTTTCACTTGTCTAAGGATTTCCACAACCGCGCTCCCGGTATCGTAGGGCGAAACGCCCTGCCTGTCAGCGTCTATTACGTCCGGGCTGTAGGGGATTACTCCCAGCAAATTCGGTACGCGCTCGCGGAGGTAGGCCTCGTCGTCCGCGTTGCGAACTTTATTCGCGATTGCGTCAACGCGCTTTACTCCAAGCTCCGTAGCGAGGCGGCGAACGCTCTCGTAGGTCTGAACGCTTCGCGCTCCCGGTTCCACGACTACTATAAATCTGTCCATAAAGTCCGTGGTTCCGCGAGCCAAATGTTCTAACCCCGCCTCCATATCCATTATGACTACATCGTCCTCGCGCAGAAACAAGTGCGACAGCAAACGCTTTAATAGCACGTGTTCCGGGCAGACGCAGCCGCTTCCGGCCGTATCGACAGTTCCCAAAACCAGCAGCCGCACTCCGTTCTTGATTTTCGCGAAACGCTCCGGAATGTCGTCTACTTTAGGGTTTATCTTGAAAAACTTACCGATACCGCTGGTGTCGGAGCCTGTGCGTTCATTGATAAACTCGGTCATATGGGAAATAGGCGTAATAGCGTCAATTTCAGCTTCCGTAAATCCGAGCGCAAGCCCGAGGTTAGCGTCCGGGTCAACATCGGCCGCAACAACCGAGCGCCCCTCGTCAGCGTACAAACGCGCGAGTATTGCCGCCACCGTAGTCTTGCCAACGCCGCCTTTTCCTGTTACCGCTATCTTCAATCTGTTTCTCCTATTGGTATGTGTGGGTTGGGTATGTGTGGGTTGGCGGGGGTATATTCAAAAGGTAACCACTCAACAGCCCGTCATTGCGAAGCCGCGGAAAGCTCGCGATACGTAACCAGTATAGCGGCGAAGCAATCCAGTGCCGGGAGCGTAACTTACGTATCTGTGGCGTATACTACTGGATTGCTTCGCACCTGTAACGCCCTACGTATCGCAAGCCCACCGGTGCTTCGCAATGACGAACTCTTGACCCTCGTCCCCCGTCCTATTCCCCTCTTGGGAGGGGTGGCGCGTAGCGCCGGGGTGGTTCCCCGCGCCGTGCGCGGACGCAACCAACGTCCAAACCTCCGTCCCTATCCCCTCTGTGGAGGGGTGCCGCCGCAGCGGCGGGGTGGTCGCCTCCCTCGTCCTACCCTCCAAAGCCCCCCTCTTCAGAGAGCGCACGTGCCGCCTCAGCGGCGGGGGGTGCTGGGTTGCGGGGGATACGGTGCGTGGGAGGGCGACCCGCGGGTCGCAAGGCTAGACGGGGGTACTGGGCTCTTGCGACCTGCGGGTCGCGCTATGAGCATAGGGACGAGAGATGCTGAGGTTCCGCTCGTTGCGACGAGCGTCTTAGGGGCGCCGCCCCTAAGAACCCCGCCACCTTTGAAAAGGTGGACGAAACTTAATGGCTAAGGCTTAAGTGCGTGCGCCCCCGTCTCTGATATTTGATATTTGATAACTGTTAACTGAATTAAATTCCTAAGGCTTCGCGTTTAGCTTCAATGCCGTCAATAATGTTCTTAACCAAAACGTGCGGGTCTGTGCTAATAATAAACCCGCCGCCCGTAAGCTTCCGCGTACCCTCGGTAATCCACTCCATCATCTGCGTCGAACCCGACACCTGCGGCTCAATACCAAGGTAAACGTCAAGCCCCGTCGATACTACGTAGTTGGCTATCGAAACAGCCTTCTCGCTCATCCATTCGGGAGCGCAACCCACTACGGGAATCTCGGTCAGCTTAACGCCCCAGTCGCGCGCTATGCCGTTTGCAAGTAACATCATACGCGATATATCAACGCACGCGCCCATATGGAGAACGGGAGGTATATCCAAAAGCTCGCAAACGCGTTTCAAGCCGTCGCCGCACTGGTAACGCGCTTCTTTGTTGAGCAGACCCGCTTTAGTGGCAAGCTGCGCCGCGCAGCCCGTGGCTACGACAAGAATGTCATTCTTAAGGAGTTCTTTAATAATTTCATAATGTGAATAGTCCGGGCGAACGCGCGGGTTATTGCAGCCGACTATAGCGACGGCTCCGCGAAGCACTCCGGCCTTGATTGCCTCAACTGCCGGTTTATACGAGCCCAGCTCGTCTACGTTGCTGTTAGTGATGTTGTCAAGGTGGCGTATAATTTGTTCTGTAGGATAGCCGACTGTAGCGGTTTGTTTAGTTTCAGGAATCCAAACGCGCTCGGGATTGCGGTTTTCGTAGTTGTCAATCGCGGCCTTCACGAGCTTCGTCGCGCTCTCCATAGCGTTATCGGGGTGGAACTCGACATAATCCGAGCCGGGGATACGCGCAATCGGACTGGAGGTTACAAATTTAGTGTGGAAACATTTAGCGAGTTGCGGCAGAGCCGGGAAAATGCACTGGATATCAACGCACATCATCTCAACCGCGCCGGTCAGAATGGCGTTTTCCTGCTGTAGGAAGTTACCCGCCATACGAACGCCGTGGCGCATCGCGATTTCGTTAGCCGTACAGCATAAGCCGACGACGTTTATACCTTTAATGCCTTTTGATTTGCAGTAGTCAACCATTTCTTTCGATTCAGCCGCCATAACGAGGGCTTCTGAAAATACAGGGTCGTGACCGTGGACAACGAGGTTAACCATATCGTGTTCAAGAACGCCGAGGTTACCCTCGGTAGTCCAGACAGTAGGAGTGCCGAACAGAATATCGGTGACTTCGGTACCGAGCATAGAGCCGCCCCAGCCGTTAGCGAGCGAAGCGCGGAGACCCTGGCGGATTAGCGCTTCGGGGTCAGCGGAGTTGCCCATATGCGTCATATGCATAGCCGTAACGACTTCGCGGTCAATGGCGCGCGGCCAGAGGTCCTCTTTATGCCAGAGGTCCTGACGCTCCTGAATGGCGCGTGAGGGGAAGCGCATTTCGCCAAAGGCCTTGCCAAATTCCTCTAAGCCCTTTTCAGCGACTTCGCGGCCTATTTCGTAGATGTCGCGCTCTCCGCCGTCGGCGTTGCGAAGCGGAACGTCCCACTCGACAGCGAGGCGAATAAGCTTCTGCTCGTCGCGGATTTGATAGGGGCCGTCGCGTTTCGCGCTGTGGAGAACGTGAAGAATCTCGCGGGCGTGGTCGGAGTGCGAGGACGTCCCCGCGCTGATAGCGCGGAGGTAGTTACGCGCGGCGATAGCGTGTTCGTCGGCTCCGCAGATACCTCTCGGAGCTTTAGGGGTAATGCGGCAGGGTCCCATAGAGCAGTTTTTGCAGCAAACACCCGTTTCGCCGAATTTACAGTGGTTTTTCTGAGCTTCCGCGCGGTCTTGCCAGGTTTCCGCGCAGACGTCACAAGCGCGTTGAACGAGGGCGTTAGTATCCGCCTCCATCTCCTCGATTGTGGTGAACTTACGTACATCTGCCATAGTTTTCTCCTTATTATCGCTTATATTGTTAACAGAACGGCCGCGCAATATGCGCGTGATTTGTGCAATGCTAATCGGCGCAGCTCAATCCGAATGAACACACGCCTTTTTTCCTACAGGTACATTATAAACTATTTTGCTCGAAAACGCAAGAGGTATTATCCCCCATAGGGGCATTTTGTTGTTTTGCACATACAAAGTCGGTCGAAAAGCGCCGTTTATTAGAGCATTAGTCAGCCACCCCCGTCATTGCGAAGCACCGGTAAGTGTGCGATACGTAGGACGTTACAGGTGCGAAGCAATCCAGTGCCGGGGGGTTATGATAATTGACAATTGATAATGAATAATGAATAATTACGAGGGACGCACACGGAGGTGCCTACGTCAACCCTGGATTGCTTCGCCGCATATCATTAACTACGTATCGCAAGTGCGGCGGCGGCTTCGCAAAGACGGGCAGGGCGAAGCCCTGCCCTGTCCCGGCGCAATGCGCCGGGACGGTGGACGGGGGTTGCGTCCGCGCACGGCGCGGGTACACCCCCCGCCTCTGCGGAGGCACCCCCCTCTAAAGAGGGGGGGCTTTAGAGGGTTTGGACGTGGGGTACGTCCGCGCACTGCGCGGGGATACCACCCCGCCGCCTACGGCGGCACCCCTCCCAGGAGGGGAATGGACGCGCCCGCGCCCGACGCGGGGGAGGGCGGGTTTGAAACCCGCCCTACGTTTATTACACGCCCCGCAACCCGCGTTCAACCCCCCGTCCTTATTCATTATCAATTATCAATTGTCAATTGTCAAACCCCATTCCCCTCTTGGGAGGGGTGCCGCCCGCAGGCGGCGGGGTGTTTTCCCCCGCAGGGCGCAACCCACGTCCTACCCTCCAAAGCCCCCCTCTTTCGAGGGGGGGGAGCGTCCGTAGACGCGGGGGGTGCCGCAACCCCCGTCCAAACCTTCCGTCTCTGATATTTGATATCTGTTATTTGTTATCTGTTATCTGTAAAGGGAGTGGACATTTTACGTTACGTTTTGTAGGGGCGACCTTTGGTCGCCCGCGGATTTTACGATTGTATTTATAACCGTAGAACCCGCGGGCGACCAAAGGTCGCCCTTACAAGCCACAACGCAATTTATCTACTCCCCTGTAAAATGGTGTGGACAAATTGGGGGTTATATGATATAATTGTAGCTATGAAAAAAGAAAAGAACTGTCCCGCGTGCGGGGGCACAGAAAAGCAGCACAAACAGGGTTTTACCACGCGGTACACAGCGTTACAAATGCCAGCTTTGCGGGAAAAAGTACACTCTCGAACCTAAGCGGCACGTGTATTCCGATGAAATCAGGGAACAGGCGCTGAAACCGTACTTTTCCGGCGTCAGCGGTCGCGGCGTAGGGAATATTTTCGGTATGAGTAAAGCAAATGTGTACAACTAGATTAAAAACGACAAAAATAGTTGAAGCTACCTACCAAGTTTTGGGCTCGATGAGCTATACTGGTTCATCGGGCGCAAAGCGCGTAGCAAGACTCGCGAAAACGTCTACGTAATGACTATGCTGAGCCGTGAACCCCGACAATTAGTAGGTTTAGAGGCTGCGACGGATAAATCAGCGCGGCGTATACAAGCGATGGTTGATGCCGCTCCCGAAGCAGAGAAATACTGCACTGACGGGTATACTGGGTATCTCGATGTGGCTTACCCCGGGAAGCACATTCGGAACGTTCGTGACAAAAGCGACACGTTCACCGTCGGGGGCGTGAACGCAGATTTGCGGCACTATATCCCGATTTTAGCGCGAAGCAGCCGTTGTTTTCCGAGAAAACTTGAGACGTTGCAAGCGGTTCTCGCGGTATTTGCCGAAGCCTATTACCGCTTTGGCGTTGCGAAACTTAAATGGCGCGCCTCTCACGACAATGGCGAAGTCCCGTTACCTGTGATACACTTTCTATAATCCGCGTTTTGCCACTCCCCCATAACTGTAATAACTTGACACGGCCGCTAAAATAGAGTATACTAAAAGAAACTACGTAAAGGATAAGACAAATGTTTGACAAACTCGCGGCTATTGCCGATAAATTTTCCTCGCTCACCGCAAAGACCGAGGACCCGGAGGTGTACGGCGACCGGGAAGCTTTTGCGCGTATTTCCAAGGAACTAAAAGACATCGAGCCTATTGTCGAGGCTTATAACCGCTACCTCAAGGCTCGTAGTGACGCCGAGGCCGCCGAAGCGCTGCTCTCTGACCCCGATTTTGCCGAACTAGCCCGCGAGGAGCTTGACGCGGCGGGCGTTCAGATTGACGCGCTTACCGGCGAGCTTAAACGTCTGCTGCTTCCGCGCGACCCTAATGACGAGCGCAACGTTATAGTCGAAATCCGCGCCGGAGTGGGCGGCGAGGAGGCCGCGCTGTTCGCGCACTCGCTGTACCGTATGTACACGATGTACGCCGAAGGCCGCCGCTGGAAAACGGAGCTGTCTAACCTCAACGAAACGGAGCTCGGCGGCATTAAAGAGGTATCGTTTGTGATAGAGGGCGACGGAGCCTACTCAAAGCTGAAATTCGAGAGCGGCGTTCACAGGGTTCAGCGCGTCCCGGATACTGAAACAAGCGGACGTATCCACACCTCGACGGCAACGGTCGCGGTGCTTCCCGAAGCGGACGAAGTGGAATTTGAAATCAACAACGGCGACCTTAAAATCGACACGTTCAGAGCCTCGGGAGCGGGAGGCCAGCACGTCAACCGCACGGAGAGCGCAATCCGCATAACGCACCTGCCCACGGGAGTAGTGGTAGAGTGCCAGGACGAGCGCAGCCAGTATAAAAACAAAGACCGCGCAATGAAAATCCTGCGCTCAAAACTGCTCGAGGCCGAACACGAAAAGCAAAACGCCGCGATAGCAAGCGAGCGCAAATCGCAGGTAGGGACGGGTATGCGAAACGAGCGCATACGCACCTATAACTACCCGCAGGGACGCGTAACCGACCACCGAATAAACCTGACGCTATATAAAATAGAAGCGGTACTGGACGGCGACCTGACAGAGATAATAGAGGGTCTGCGAACCGCCGCAGAGGCTGAAAGGCTTGCGGTGATTGATAACGACTAACGGTGTTCTTGCAAGCTCCGTAGGGGACGATGCCCACATCGTCCCGCCGGGTTCAACGCGTTACATTCCGTGGAACGGGGCGATGTGGGCATCGCCCCCTACAAAATGGCGGAGTATTGATTATGAATCACAAGAGCTTATTCGTAACGCTCCCGCAGGCGGTTAAACTGCTTCAGGAGGGGGAGCTTGTGCTTATACCTACGGAAACGGTATACGGCGTAGCCGCACTTGCTTCTAACGAACACGCGATAGCGAAGCTCTATAGTTCAAAAGCGCGGCCGGGGCTGAAACCAATCTCGTGGCTTGTGCCTAACGCCCGCACTATCGCGCGTTTATGTTCTGACTGTGACGACATTGCGCTTCTGGCGGCTGAAAAGCTGCATATTACGGTTATACTAAATGTACCCGCCAACAGTTTAGACGGCGAAAGCGTCCGCACGCAGGGCTTCCGTATACCCGACCACCCGATTGCTATGGAGCTTCTGCGGCTTGTCAATAAGCCGATAGCTGTATCTAGCGCAAACCTTTCCGGCCACGAACCCGCTAAAACCGCCGCCGAGGCTTTGCAGGCCTTCGGGGGAGCAATCCCGGTGCTTGACGGAGGCCTATCGCATATAGGGCTGTCGTCAACGGTAGTGGATTTCACCTCCGGCAAACTTAAAGTCATAAGAGAGGGACGGGTAACGGAGGAGGAAATACTTGCGCTGTATCCGGCGGCGACCGGGGAAAATGAACCTAAGAAAGAGGAAAAGAAATTGATAGTTATAAAAGCGCCGGAAAATTTCACTCCGCTTAAGCGTAGAGCGGTAAACGACCTGCTGTTCAAGGTGATGTTCAGCAAGAACAAAGAGCTACTGAAAAGACTTGTCGCGGCTCTGCTTAGTATAGAGTTCGAGGCTATAACGGAGTTTAACGTAATCAGCCCGGAACTCCCCTCCGCGCTGGTTGACGGCAAATTCTGCCGGCTCGATATAAATATGACGGTTAACGAGAAGCGCGTAAACCTCGAGGTTCAGGTGGAGAATGAAAAGAACTTCCCGGAGCGTTCGCTATTCTACTGGGCGCGCAATTACACCTCCGCGCTGAAGCAGGGGCAGGATTACAGCGAAGTACCGCCTATAATACATCTGAATATACTGGATTTTAATTTATTCGACTGCGGCGAATACCATTCGGAGTTCCGCGCGCTCGAGGTCAAGCGTCACGAACAGCTAACGGACAGAATGAGCCTGCACTATTTCGAGCTGCAAAAAATGCCGGAGGAAGTAGACACGGAGGATAAATTATTGCTGTGGCTGTATTTTTTCAAGGCAAATTCGGAGGAAGAATTGTCAATAATAGAAACATTGGGGGTGACCGAAATGACACAGGCAGTAGAAGCCTACCGCAGCGCGGTAGTAGACCCGGAGTTAGAGGAACTGGAACGCATACGCTGGAAAGCAGGGCTTGACGAAGCCCACGCGCTGGCGCAGGCGCGGAAAGAATCGTTAAAAGACTTGTTAAATAAAATGTTATTTGCAGGCGAAATAACTCCGGAAATAGCTGAAAAATATAAAGGAGACTGAAATGACACAGGTAATAGACCCGGAGTTAGAGGAACTGGAACGCATACGCTGGAAAGCGGGGCTAGACGAAGCCCACGCCCTGGCGCAGGCGCGAGCGGAAGCTGAAAAAAGCACACTCAACCGTTTAATTGCGGCGGGTCTCTTAACCCGTGAAAACGCAAAAAAATTTATGGAGGTGTAAAATGGAAAAAGAGATAAAGCTTCAAGAGTTCGTCATTGCGAGCGTCGGAAATCTCAACATACAATCAAGGTCTAGGCGCGAAGCAATCCAGTAGTAAAAGCCGCAGATACGTATGTCACGCTCCCGGCACTGGATTGCCGCGCCGGTTTCAATCCTACGTATCTTAAGAATACCGCGGCTCGCAATGACGGGTTCTTGACTTGCTGCCTTTTGAATATACGTTATAAGCGGGACTGTAAACAATTTTATTTTAGAAATAACCAAAACGGAGGATACATTATGCTACCTGAAACCCTATCAGCCTACAAGCCCCTGCTTGGCGCGGGGACGGAGCTTCGCGTCCAGTACAATTCCGCGAGCGGCGTCGGGATTGTCGCGGGGAATATTACCTCGAACAGCTCCGGCGTCAGCGGCGGCGCGTCGGCTCGTACTACCCGCGGGGGCTATTACGGCTTTGCAAGCTCCGCGGAAACGGACGCCGCCGCTATAAAAGCCGTACTTGCAACGGCAGAGCGCAACGCCGGGTTCCTCTTTGGAAAACTCGGAACTAAAAAGCCGCAGAGGAAGCCGCTTCCGCAGAGCCGCATTGACACCAAGAGCGTTCGCAACTCGCCCGAACAGAAGCGGCTGCTCGATTTCGCGCGTGACGTAGACGCGTATGTCGCGGGCAAATATAAGACGCTTACCTCGCGCTATATCGGGCTCGGCGTAAACGCTATGGACAAATACCTCCTAACGGGGGACGGCGCGGAGACAAAAAGCTATCTGCCCCGCGCTCATATGTATGTCAATCTCTCAACTGAAACGCCGGACGGCAACGCTATCGACTACACAGAGGTTTTTGGCGGCGCGGGGAGTTTTGAAGCTAACTTCACTACCCCGGAGGCTCTCTACGAACGGATTGAAAAAATCTACGAAACGCTTATGGCAAAGCGGGACGGCATCTACGCCGACGCGGGTGTCAAGGACGTTATCCTCGCAAAAGAACTCGGCGGTATGCTCGCTCACGAAGCAGTGGGACACACTACGGAGGCAGACCTCGTACTCGGCGGCAGCGTCGCGGGTCCCTACCTAAACAAAAAAGTCGCGAGCGAGCTAATCTCAATGGTTGATTTCGCGAACACCTATAACGGTACGGAACTCGAACAGCCGATTTACGTTGATGACGAGGGGACAATCGCCAGGGACGCTCACCTTATCACGGACGGCATACTCACAGGCTATATGTATAACCGCGAGCTTGCCGAACATTTCAACGCCGAGCCTACAGGAAACGCCCGTGCCTATACCTTTGCCGACGAGCCGCTTGTGCGTATGAGGAACACGGCTATCCTGCCGGGAACGGATAAACTCGCGGATATGATTGCCTCTATCGACGACGGCTACTACCTCACGCAAACCGGGAACGGACAGGCCGACCTTACGAGCGAATTTATGTTCAGCATAAATATGGGCTACGAGATTAAAAACGGCAAACTCGGGAGAGCTATCCGCGACACAACTATCAGCGGCGTAGCGTTCGACCTCTTAAAAACGGTTACAATGCTCGGCGACGAAATGTACTGGACGAGTTCAGGAATGTGCGGCAAGAAACAGCCTATGCCCGTTTCTATGGGCGGCCCCGACTTAAAATGCCGCGTCAACATAGGAGGAAGGTAACAAATGACAGATAATAAATATCAAATATCAGAGACGAAGGGTCAACTCTTAGGCATTGCCGATAGTGCGCTTGCTAAGATTGCCGCTTCGGGGGCTTTGGGTGCGGTTAGTGTTAATAAGAGCCAAACCGACGAGCTTACGCTTGAATCCGGGGAATTTTCACTGCTTCGCACCACCTATAACAGTTCCCTAAGCCTCCGCGCGCTTATCCCGGAGGGTGAGCGCGGCAACCGCAAGGGTTCGTACTCTACGAACAGTCTGGACGCTTCGGCCGTTGAAACCGCCGTCGGCGCGGCTATCGCGGCGGCGCGTTCAAGCGAACCCGATACCGCCGAGATTATCGCCCCCGGCTTCGGCGAGCGCGATTTTGAAGCGGACTATGTTCCGCTCGACCTCGATAAGCTGTATACGAACATTACAGAGTTTCTCGCGGACGCGGCGCGTGACTTCCCTAAAGTCAAAATTTTACAGCTTATCGCGAAGTATAACTCCGGTGCGTCGCTTCTCGCAAATTCTAACGGGACGCGCGGCTTTATCACCTATGGTTACTATAGCCTTTCAATAGAATACTCCGGGCGGGACGGCGATAATACCACCGGCTTCGGCTATACCGG
>JAISJH010000114.1 GCA_031261635.1 Oscillospiraceae bacterium | reverse complement strand
TTCAAACCCGCCCTCCCCCCCGTAAAGTCCCCTCTTCGGAGGGGTGCCGCCGTAGGCGGCGGTGTGGTTTCTCACCTCGCGCAGTGCGCGGACGTAACCCCGTCCACCGTCCCGGCGCATTGCGCCGGGACAGGGCAGGGCGTAAGCCCTGCCCGTCTTTGCGAAGCCGCCTCCGCACTTGCGATACGTAGTTAATGAAACGCGGCGAAGCAATCCAGGGTTGACGTAGAACCCTGCGATACTTAGACACGTAGGACGTATGTTGTCCCCCCGGCACTGGATTGCTTCGCGCCTGTAACGTCCTACGTATCGCGGGCTTACCGGCGCTTCGCAATGACGGTGCGCCGTGTGGCGCACCCCGCCCCAACAAGCCGCAACGTAAAATGTCTGCTCAAATACACATCAGTCTTGACATTTTTTACAAAATATGTTATAATCAGTCGTGTAAAACCGCCAAAACCGTATACAGTAAATGTGAGGTGTATATATAAAAAATGGAACGTGCTACAATTCTCTTTGTTGACGACAGCGCGCTGACTTTGAAATTCGGGAAGTCGGTGCTTGAAAAGAAGTACGACGTGATTACCGTGCAGTCGGCTAAGGATATGTTCGGCGCACTTGAAAACGTAATGCCGCAGCTCATTCTGCTTGACATTATTATGCCGGATATGGACGGGTTTGAAACGATAAAACTTCTTAAGAAAACTTCAAAAACAAGGGATATCCCGATAATCTTTCTTACCGGTAGAAGTAATTCCGACGACGAATTAAAGGGCTTACTGTTAGGCGCGGTGGACTACATCTCAAAACCTTTCCGCGCGGAGCTTTTACATAAGCGGGTGGACGTACATATAACGCTCGGGAGCCAGCGCCGCCAGTTACAGCAACAGAGCGAGTATTTTCAGAATTTTAACGAGGTGCTGAAGAAAAACGTTGAGGAAAAAACGCGCAGTCTGGTAAACCTCCAGTCGGCAATACTTCAGACAATGGCAGACCTCGTGGAACGCCGCGACGGCGATACGGGCGGGCATATCGTCCGCACACAGCTCTATTTGAAGGTTTTAATCACCGCGCTTATGGAGCGCGACGGGTACCGTGATTATATTAAGGATAACTGGGACGTTGACTTGCTAATCCAGTCGTCACAGCTTCACGATATCGGGAAAATCGCCATAAGCGACAAAATCCTTAAAAAGCCGGGCGAGCTGAACGAGGAAGAATTTACCGAGATGAAAACTCACACCACGCACGGCAAGGAAATTATCGAGCATATGATGTCCCTAGCGGAGGAAAAGGATTTCCTGCGATACGCGAAAGTGCTTGCGGAAATGCACCACGAAAAGTGGGACGGCACGGGCTACCCTAACGGACTTAGCGGCAAGGATATACCCCTCCCCGGGAGGTTAATGGCAATAGCGGACGTATTCGACGCTTTGGTATCGGAGCGCCCCTACAAAAAGCCGTTCACGCACGACGAAGCGGTAAAAATAATACTGGAGGGCAAGGGCAACCACTTCGACCCGAACCTTGTAGACGTATTTGAAGAATCCTCAGAAAAATTCCGGGAGGTAGAGGGCTTGAGCGGCTGAGGGCGTCCAACCCTCCGTCTCTGATATTTGATATTTGATAACTGTTATTTGCCTACTGTTATTTGCCCACAAGCCTACTTGCAAGTTTGGGATTGTTGTGTTATAATGTTCCTATACGTGTTTAGGAGGATTTAATGAACAAGAACAAGAAGTGGTATATCCTTATACTTATGTGCCTCGGGATACTTGCGGCTCAATACTCCCAGTTTCTTATGTCACAGCTCGGAATGACCTGGCTCTCGGACAACAGCGACCTCGGCGGGGACGCCGCTACGGAGCTTGGCAAACGTTTCAGCACGCTTATGACCGCGCCGCTGATTGCGGGAGCCTTACTTAGCCTTGTATCGGGGCTGTTTGTCGATAAATTCGGCGTTAAAAAGGTGCTAATGGTGAGCTTCGCGATTATGACTGCAGGGTCGCTCGGGAGGATTTTCACAGGCAGCTACGGCGTTATGTTCGTCTGTATGGTGTCGCTCGGAATAATCACGACCTTTTTCAACGCTAACATTATGAAGCTTGCGGGGACGTGGTTCGCGGGGGCGCAGGCGGCGCTCGCAATCGGCATATTCAGCGCGGTCAACAGCGTTTCAGCGGCTTCGGGAACTATGCTCGGCGCGATGTTCGGGAGCAACTACACGCTGGCGTTCATAACCTCCGCGGTATTCGCCGTCGCGGTGTGGATTCTATGGGCGGTGACGCCAATGGACAATGGACAATTGATAATTGACAATAAGGACGATACGCCTAAGATGCGCGATGCGCTTAAGATTGTCGTTCGCTGCAAGGCTATATGGGTTTTGGCGGCGGCTATGATGTGCATTAGCGTTGCCGGAAACGCCTTCGGGCTGTTTTTGCCGGAAGCTTTGAAAGCGCGGGGGATATCGGCGGGAACCGCCGGGCTTGCGACCTTCTTTGGGATTATCGGCTCGGGAGCGTTCAACCTCGTTGCGCCAAAAGTAATGAGCCGGGTTACGAAACCGCGTTTGACCCTGGTGTTTTTTGGGATTTTGGGCGCGTTATGCATAGGCTTCGCCTGGCTGCTTGAAATCGGACCGCTGATGTATTTAGGGCTATTTATCGGCGGCGCGTGCAGTCTGGGACTGTCGCCGGTACTGCTTCAACTGCCGCTGTCGTTCAAGGAAATAGGACAGAAATACGCCGGAACCGCCGGAGGCTTTATCGCAACGCTACAGCTCGGAGGTTGCGTAATTGTCCCGACATATATTTTTATGCCTCTAAGCAAGGGAAACAACACGGTGTTCTTTGCCCTAGAAGGTTCGCTGATGTTAATTTTCGCGGTTTTAGCAATATTCCTGCCCGTACGAAGTCTAAAGGAGAAAAAATTATGACACAAAAAATCGAATTTATTGATAATGCTTTGCGCTTTTCAATGCACAATATGCCCGGTAAATACCGCGACGTTATCGACTACAACGAATATGCCTATAACGAATTGCTGAAACTCGACCTCGAGAATATAGACGTTGCGGCTAAAGCAATGGCGTATTGGGAGGAAGCCAAGAAAAACTTTGAAAAAACGTACACGATACGTCCGGGCGAGGAATATCTAAGATATATCACGAATGTTGTAGATTTTTCGATGGAAAAACGTCCCAACGCAAAACTCGTTAACTGTTCTTTCAGGGACGGTGATATAATAAAGCGTGTGACTATCGAAATCTCTGGCGTTAGGCTGTCCACGAATACGAATGTTGATAAACTCGCGGTTTCGCTGCCGTTCAGCGTCGGGGTAATGAATAAGTCGCTGATGGCGGCGTTTGAGAGCGAGCGTTATATATTCTCGCTGTCCCGCGATATCGGCGCGATAGGCAGCGCGGAGCGGTTTACGCTTGCGTTGCTCAATAAATTAGGGAAAACGTACTCGTCAGCGCCGTTTAGTGAATAATTACGGGGCTTCACACCCCGTAATTATCCTTTATCCCTTATCAATTGCCAATCGTTTTACCGCTTTGGTATTTTATGCGCGTAGCTTCGCCGCCGCGAATGTGCCGCTCCGCCTTGTTGAGGTCGAGAACGTCCCGCACCCGCGAGCGCAGTAGCGGCGAGGCGCGGGCAAGCCGCTCGCTGATGTCTTTATGTACGGTACTCTTGCTAATACCAAACCGCGTACCGGCCGCGCGAACCGTCGCGCCGGTTTCTATAATGTACTGCGCGATTTGTACCGCGCGCTCGTCAATGTTGTCAGTCAAAATAATCACTCCCACTTGTTTAACGTTTTGTAATACTATATGCGGGAGAAGCGCGGAGAATGTATGCGGAAAACTATTCAAGCGACCGTGGGGAGGACAAATTCGCGCAGTAATCCGGTGGGCGGGTTTGAAACCCGCCCCTACGAACCGCTACTCCTTGACACAGCCTCATTTATCTGTTATAATTCGTACATAATCAACAAGGAGGCACTACAGTATGGCTACTCACAATAAGCCCGTCAGTATTGACGGCTCGATGTTCAAGCATAGCGGCGCGTGGTTCGGGCTATTTTCGCGCAATTTCCCGGAAACGGCGTTTTTCCTCGGTACCTGTCGCGGAATGGCGGCGCTCGCGCCGGATAAAAACCGTTTGATTGATATTTTCCCGACTTTCAACGGTGAAAAAGTCGCCTATACAATCGACGCGCGTCCGGCGGAACTCACGCTTGTCACGGAGCGCGGTAACGTGCGCTTTACTTTTGCCGATTTGACGAAACTTCTCGCGGAGGGCGACGCGGGAATGGGTTTGCGTTTTGAAAAAACTATGGTACAGCACGAGAGCGTTCACCCGCGCAAAGACGGCGCCTGGGAAGCCTTTTTCCGTATGACTAGCGCGTTTATATTCAAGGGGCTGAACGGTTCCGGTTTCAACTTCAACGACGGCAAAACGCCCTGGGTGTGGGAAAAACTTTCAAGCGACAAAATTTTTGGAGCTACCACACCCGCGCCGGACGGCACGTTTACGCTCGTGCTGGAGGAGTTTACCTACGGCGGAGCGGTGCGCGACAGTTACCCGGACTACGCAGAGGCAAAAGCCGCTATGCAGCTCGCCTGGGACGGCTTTATTGAGGCTCTGCCGACGTTTTCCGCGCCGTTCGGGGACAATCTTGACGAGGCGGTTTATCGCCTGTGGACGTTTCTTACGGCTCCCTCGGGAACCGCGAAATACCCGATGATACAGATGTTCGCGGGCGTAATGGCGTCGCAGTGGCAAATGTGCCAGAACGCCGTGGCGTTGCAGGAGCATATTGACCTGGCGGTCGATTTAATGCTCGGACCTATTGACCGGCAGGGGCCGCTCGGGCAGCTTGCGGATATTTACGACGATATTTCTTTCGAGTCGCAAATGCTGAAGCCTCCCGTACACGGCTGGGCGGTCAAGGAAATTATGAAAAACCACGATTTAATAGCGGAAACTTCGCGGGAAAAAATCGAGCTTTTATATAGCGGTATGGGCAAATGGGGCGACTGGTTTATGAATTACCGCGACGAGGACGGCGACGGCCTCCCGAGCGTAGTTCACAGCGACGAAACCGGGCTTGACGACAGCACGCTTTTCCGTGAGCATATTCAAATTACTACGCCCGATTTGGCGGCGTATCTCGTCATTTTATTTGAAGCTACCGGGGACTTGGCGAAAATTTTAGGCAAGCCGGAGAGCGAAATTTCAGCTTGGTACAAAAAATCAACCGACTTGTTGAAGCGGCTGACTGACGAGCTTTGGGACGGCGAGCATTTTGTCGGGTTAGTTCCGGGAACCCGCGAAAAAATCTTTTCAAAATCGGTTGAGCATTATATCCCGGCAATTCTCGGCAAGCGGCTTCCGGCGAACATAATCAATAAGCTCGCGGACGATTTGACTGAAAGCTTCCTAAGCCCCTGGGGGCTTGCTTCCGAGGCGCTTGACAGCGAGTATTTCACTTCGGAGGGCTTTGGTAAGGGCTGCGTAATCCCGCCGGTTATGACGTTCATTTGCACGGGTCTGTGGGAAACCGAGCGCCGCGATACCGCGAGGCTTTTTGCCGAACGTTACTGCAAGGCGCTTGCCGCCGACGGTAAATTTCCGTTTTTTATCGACGCTAAGGACGGCTCCGGCCTGTACTTCGGCTGTAGCTGGTCAAACTGCGCCTATGTTATCCTCGCGCGGCTTTTAAGCGAATAGTATTTTAGGGGGAATTAAATATGGCTTTAGACAATGAAATTCTGCGCACAATACGAAACCGCAGAAGCACGCGCAAATTTTCAAATAAACAAATCACGCCGGAACAGCTTGACACCTTGCTTGAAGCCGCAATCTGGGCGCCGAGCGGCAGCAATAGCCAGAGCTGGAAGTTTACGGCAATCCAAAACCCGGAGGTTCTGCAAAAGCTGAACGAACTGGTTCGCTCCGGCTTCCTTGAACGCTACGAACCCGACGACGACTACCCCGGTAAGAAATTCGCGAAAAACGCCGCCGCGAACGAGAGCTACAATTTCTACTATCACGCGCCGACTTTTATTATAGCCTCGAACGTAGGCGGCTACGCGAACGCCATAGCTGACTGTGCGCTCGGGCTTGAAAACGTATTTCTTGCGGCTGAATCGCTCGGGCTCGGCAGTTGCTACATCAATCAGTTACACTGGCTTGAAAATGACGCGCCTGTTCGCGAATACCTCGAAACTTTGGACATACCGCGCGACCACGTAATTTGCGCGTCAGCGTCAATAGGGTATATAGCGGCAACATCAAACGCCCTCGAGCGCAAACCGGGGACGGTCAATATTATTAGATAAGCCGCGCAAGACGAGGGAGCGGACAAATTACGTTGAGGCTTGTTGGGGGCAGGGCATCGCCCTGCCCGTCATTGCGAAGCCGCCACCGCACTTGCGATACGTAGTTAATGAAACGCGGCGAAGCAATCCAGGGTTGACGTACAATCCTACGATACGTAGTCCGTATGTTACGCTCCCGGCACTGGATTGCTTCGCCGATTTCAATTCTACGTATCTTAAGCGTTCCGCGGCTCGCAATGACGGGCTGTTGCGCCTCTACCGTTTCAATAGACTTCTTGCGAAATTGATAACCCTAGCAACGCCGCCTTGGGACGCAGACGCAGGGGTTCCACATTATACCCGGAGGGCCTTGTTGCCCGGGTTTGCCAGCGGGTCCTGCGGGTCCGGGAGTTCCGGCGGGTCCCTGTGGTCCCGGCGGTCCTATGAGGCCGTCCTCCGTCACTATTGTTGCCACGAAGGGGCTTTGCAGATAGTACGAAAGTATCTCCCCGGTAGCGGGGTCCTGAGTCGAAAACGCAAATTCGGCATAGTCCAAGTGCAGAGTGTTTGTTGTTTCACCCGCAACCATTTTGTACTGAATTGAGAGCGTACCGCCGGGCGGGATATCAGGGAGCGTTATTGCCGTAAAGAGCGAGTAATCGTTAACCTGCACGCCGTTTACCGTGACGGAGCCGGGAACGATGTTATCGGCGTCCTGCGATGATAGCAGGAAGTCGCGGATTACGACGTCCGTAAGCGTGTAGGAGTGAGTATTGGTATAGTCAATATTGTAGGTAATTATGTCGCCGGGCTTCGCGACAAGCTTGTCGGCGGTTTTGATAATGTTATCCGGGGTAGAACTCCAGAGATAAACTTCCGCGCTGAGGCTCTCGAAATTGCCGCTTGAAAGCCGGTAGTCAAAGCGCGCGTAATTTGAAACATAACCGTTCTGCGTGTTTGACGAAATCGCCTGAACGGTAACGATTTTCGAGGTTCCGGGGGCTAAGGGTCCGATATCCTCGCCGCCGTAGAGAACAGAATCCGGCACGGAAGCGCCGTCAACCCTTACCGAACCCGGCACAATAGTGAAAGTATTGCTGTAAAAATAATCGTAAACGCGGATATCGCTGAAAGCCCCGGACGAGATATTATCAAGCCTGAGCGTAAAATTAACGATATCGCCCGGTGAAACTTTGACCTTATCGGCGTATTTGTTAACAACTGCGTTGGGCGAAGACGCGCGCGGAGCCGGAGCGTCGGGAACGATGTCCGGCAAAGCCGCCAGAGCGCGTTTCAACTCGGCCAGCTCCGTCTGACTAAGCCCCGTCAATAGTTGCGTATAATTTTGTAACATTTTTTTCACCTCCTGCGATACAGCATATGCTGAAACCGCGGGAGGTGTGTGTTTTCACTGGCTATCGTTTACAGCTATTTCCCCGTAGACCGCGATATATTCATCAAGCCGCCGTTTGCGCGACTCGCTAATCAAATAGTTTTCAATGCGTTTCAGCAGCAGCGGCGCGGAAAAGGGTTTCGTCACATAGTCAATCGCGCCTAAGCTTAGACCCTCCAGTTCGCTCCCCTCGTCCGTTTTAGCGGTCAGGAAAATCACAGGAATATCAGCCCACTTCGGCTCGTCTTTCAAGCGTCTGAGCGCGTCGTAACCGTTTGTTACCGGCATTTCAATATCGAGAAGTATCAAATCGGGGGAAATACTTTTCAATAAATCGAACATAACTACAGCCGAGGGGATAGGATAAACTTTATATTTATCTCTCAGCATTTCCTTGCCGGTGGTTAGATTTGTCACGTTATCGTCGACAATCATAATCTTTTTGCGTTCGTGTTTCATTGCGTTTCCTCCTTAATCAGACGCGTTTTTCAGTCGCACCCTATTTTTCTAATCTCAAAATATCTTTTTTCACAATCTCAATAAACCGCCCGGGTTCCTCCATAAACGGACTATGCGCGGAATTTTCAAACGTGTAAAACTGTTTCTCCGGAGCGTCCAGCAATTCAAAATATCGCTTGCTTAATTCGTAATTTACCTGCATATCATACACGCCGTGGAATATGTATACTGGAATATCAAACTTAGAAATAGCAAGCGACAAATCAGTCATAAGTTCGCTGTTTACAGGAGCAACGAGCGATTTCAGCGAACCCATAAGATAGCCGTATTTATCCGACAATGTATACTCCCGCGCTTGTAAAAAAGGTAGCAGGATATCTGAAAATTGCGATTGCGGAGCGTGAAATACGCCGTTGCCAAGTTTACTCAAGGTTTGAGAACGCAACATAAAATACGCCGTCGGTAAATCAGAAGTTTCGCCGCTCAAATCATATTTTTCGAGTTCCTTGGTGCTTTCACCCTTTCCGCTTAAAGTTTTTATCATATAGTCATACGCAAGTTTTTCAGATTCAAGCTGATTTGTCACCTGACCGATACCGATATAAGCCTCGTATAATTCCGGGTATTGCGAAGCGACATTCACGCCGAGGAATGACCCCCACGAATGACCCATAAGGTAAATTTTGTCCGTGCCGAAGCGTTCGCGGAGGTAGTTCGTAACCTCGACGGTATCGCGGGTCATACGCTCTAAGGTCCAGGTTTCAGGCGAGCCGCTTCCGGAGTATGACATACCGCTCCCGCGCTGGTCCCACCAACAAACGGTGAAATAATCCTCTAAACCGATGTCATAATTTTTTGCCAAAACATATTCGGGGTTGCCGGGTCCGCCGTGAAGAAATAGCAGTACGGGATTTTGGTCGCTTTTACCCTTGATAATCAAGCCCTGCGAAGTACCGCCGATTTCAGTCCGGACGATTTCCGCCACGCTTCCCGCCAAAACGCCGCCGCTCTCATCACGGTACGGCGCGATTTTGCCGGGGCTCCACGCAAATAACACGCAGAACAGGACAATCAAAATTGCAAGTACCGACGCAAGTATAATCAACATAACGCGCCTCGCTTTTTTTGTTATAGTCAAAATTTTGCCCTCCCGCTTATGAAAAATTTATCGGATAGAATCGTGCCGAAGTTTTTCCGCAATCTGCTTAAAGCCCATAATACTAACCTGCGCCGCGAGCCATTCAACAAGCCCGTCGTCCGAAGTGTACTCGTATTTATTCAGTTCGCTCATAATGCCGTCAACATCGTCGACTTCATAGTCCTCGCAGGCTTCGCACAGTTTTTCCAGTAAATCACGGTCGGGGAGTTCTTTTTTAGGCTTCGGGTTATTCTCCCGGATATCCGCAAGCAGGTTAGACAGGTTTTTCAATAGCCGCTCCGCCGCCTCAATAAACCGTTCGTTTTCAGCTTTTACAAAGTCGTAGTTACCGGCTTTAGCGGCTTTTTCGAGCTTCTCGGCTCTCGCTCCGACGCGCCCCGCGCCTATGCTTAGGCTTGAACTTTTCAGACCGTGAACCAGTATCGCGTAATCCGGCAAAAAATCCTCCGCGCAGTTACGCAGTTGGTCAATCAGCGGCGGCGTATTGCGAACGTAGGATTTTAATATGTCGTAGTATATTTCCTCGTCGCCGCCGAGGCGTTGAAGCCCCTCCTCGAAATCAAGCCCCGGTATATTTACAAGCCCGAATATCCTGTTTTCCGCATCGTTATTCTCACCGCTTTTAACTGAACCGTCTGAAAGGTTCTTTTCAAGCTCCTTGTCGCGCACCCAGTGGTTAATTACTATATCCATTCGCATTATATCTATAGGTTTAGAAAGAAAATCCTGGAAGCCGTTTTTAAGAAACATCTCCTCCGCTCCGACGACGGCGTTTGCGGTAAGCGCGATAATAGGCACGGTTTTAGCGTATTCTGTGTCAATATCATTGCGAATTATTTTTGTAGCCTCAATCCCGTCCATACCGGGCATCATATGGTCCATAAATATCGCGTTATATTTAACTTTCCCGGCGCGTACAAGGTCTATCGCCGCCTGTCCGCTTGACGCGCCGTCTATCTGCATACCGTAGGGCTTCATCATTCCCCGCGCAACGTCAAGATTAGTCGTCAAATCGTCCACAACGAGAACCTTAGCGTAGGGGATATTGGTGCGAACGAGTTTCGAGCTTCTGTCGCGTTTGCGCTCGGTATAGTGGAAATTTTCGAGGTTATTCGCGACCTCCGCGCCTATTATTTCAGAGCTTATTTTGCTTTGACGTATCCTGACGGTAAACTCGCTGCCCTCGCCGTATACGCTTTTCGCGCTTATTTCGCCGTCCATAAGCCTGCACATATTCTTGCAGATGGACAGCCCCAGACCCGTACCCTCGATTTTGCGGTTGCTTTTAGTATCGACCTGGTTATATTCTGAAAAAAGCTTTTCTAAATCGCCCGGGCGTATACCGATGCCCGTGTCCCGGACGCTTGAAATTATCCAAATGTCGTCGCCGTGGGTTTCGCTGGAAAGGCTCCATTCAACGGTACCCTCCTGCGTATACTTAAAGGCGTTACTTAGGAGGTTATTAAAAATCTGCTTAACGCGAAGCTCGTCGCCGAACAGCTTTGCGGGCAGGTCAGCTGCTATATTCAGCTTAAACAGGATAGGCTTTGAGCCGATACGCACGATGTTTAGCGTAACCGTATCGTTAATAAGGCTCGGAATATCGTACTCAACGGGGACAAGCTCAAATTTCCCCGACTCTATTTTAGATATGTCAAGAATGTCATTGATAAGGCTCAAAAGCGTAACGCCGGAATTATATATTTTTTCTAAATTATCCTGCGCGTAAACGTCGATACCGCCCGCGTCAAGCGTAAGTTCCGACAGGCCTATAACCGCGTTCAGCGGCGTTCGCATTTCGTGGCTCATATTCGCGAGAAAGGACGATTTCGCCTCCGTACTCGCAATAGCCGTTTCCCTCGCGTCCACTAAATCGCGCGTCATTTCGTTCCGTAGTATAGCGTTCGCTACAAGCAGACCTCCCGAACTCAAAAGGCTTTCCTCCTCAAGCGAAAATTTACGCTCCTTTTTGCAATCTTCAAACCCCACGAAGCCCCAAAACTTTTCCTGGTAAAACACGGGCGTAACCACCAGCGAGAGCGCTTTATAAAGCATAAACCGCTCTATTTCAGCCGCTGACAGCGTTCGCACAAGCCCGCTGATATTTTTCCCGGAGGAAAGTTTTTCGTACCACTCGGGCAGAGTATCGCCAAAGGCAATATTACGCGCAAAAACGCTCCCGTCCCGCGCTTTAGCGTCCTTCGACCATTCGTATAGCTGCATACAATAATGCTTGCCCGCGCTGTCGTAGTTTTTCCAAATCCGCATACGGTCTACTCCGGCGCGTGTAGCGATTGACGCCATAGAGGCGCGTATATCGTCCTCGTAATTATCCACTTCGGAGCGCAGCAAGGTCGTAGCGGCTTTGTTGATAGTATATAAAAGTTTCTTTTGGGATTCAAGCGTTCCCGCAAGACTGCTGATTGTCCTGTACGGACGCTCAATAATGATTGAGGCGAACAGCGAGGTTATAACGCTGAGACCGAGGCACACTAAGCCGACAATAATCAAGCCGCTGTGAACGTTACTAAGCGGGCTTTCGCTAATCGGCGCGACTACCCCGACCGTCCAGCCGACTTTTGAGGCCGTTATCGGCGCGAATACGCAGAGGCGTTCCTTATCGTCAACGGCAAAACGCCCGGAGCCGGGTTTACCCTCAATCATACGTCTGATTGTAGCCGCAATGCGCTCGTAGCTTTTGTCAGTTTTTGCCATTTCGACAAAGTTATAGCGTTCCTCGACCCAGTTTTGGCGTATGTTCGAGATTACCGTTCCGCTCGAATCGACTATAAAGATATTACCGGTTTCCCAAATCTGAATATCTGACAAAAGGTCGCTGAAAAGCATACCGGGAATAGTAACGGAAAGCACCCTGTCGCCGAGCGGTATGCAGAGGTGAAAAACAAGCGCGCCGCTCGGGTCATAGCGCGTAGTAGAAATAAGCGTTTCCCCGGCAAAGGCGCGTTGTATGTAGTCGTCATATAAGTATTCGGCGGGGGTTGGGGAATCGCCCCAGGACGCATATACGCCGTCGCGGTCAAAAACCGTCAGAGCCGTGAAATTAGTATAAGCCGCGACCTGCGCCTCTAAAGCCGTGAGCAGCTGCGCGTCCGGCACGTGTATTAAATAGCGGCTAACCGTCGCCGCGTCGGATTTCAGAAGGTTAATCTCGGTGGTAATCAGCTTGTCCGCGATTTCGCTTATTTCCGTCATATCGCTCTCGATAGTGAGTTCAAGATGCCCCGTAACAAAGGACAGCCCTATGCCAATCCCAAAAATAATTATAACAACGGCGGTTAAAATGATAACGGATATAGCCTTAATACGCATCGCCATTACACCGCACCTCTCTTTCAAAGTCGATAGTCCACGTTCAAGCTTAGTATAACATATTCCCCGCCGCATTACAAGAGGGGCGTGGATATTTTGCGCCTTGTAGGGGCAGGGCTTGACAGACGTAACATATCTATGGTATAATAAGGAACAACATACTGTACGTAACAAGGAGCATAATATATGTTTCACGTTGAGTCCTCGCGTTTGTTCGGAACCAGACAGCGTACACGCACATATAACCGGCTGCTGATGCTGCTCGTCTACGCGCTTGTTTTGCTGTTTATCGGCGGGATTGCGGCGGTCAAGCAGTACAGCGCGTTCAACGGAGGCGAAACCCCGGCGTTTATCGACCTTACGCAAGGGGCGGCTTTTGCACGTCTTGGCTTCGACCCGGGCGATATTACAAACACTCCGGATACCTCCGGCGGCTGGATTGATTACTACGCCGACGGCTCGAAACCCGGCTCAAAGTCCCTTAGGCTGCATAACACGGGGCTTGTGACCGTGCCTAAATGGAACGCGGCTCTGCCTTTGCTTGCTAAAGAGAACATAGAGTTCACTAACCTGATTGAGGTAAACGTCCCGCCGGAGCAGGCCGCGTACCTGCGTGAGAACGACGCTATACTGGGGCTGTTTTTAGGTGAGATTTCCGATAACTGGGAAATATATCTAAACGGTAAACTCGTAAAGTCCGAGTGGCACGTTGTCGATAATGAAATTACAACACACCGCACGCGGAGCAATCTTATAATTCCGCTAAAACCCGAGCTTATCCGCGAGGGTCAGAACTTTTTCGCCTTTAGGATAATCGGCAACGAAAACGCTTCAATGACCGGCTTCAGCGAGGTTTCACCGTACTACATAGAGGAATACGACACTGCAAAAAGTCATCATAACGACATAGATTTAGTCCTTATAGCGGGCATCTATTTAATGGTCGGGCTGTATCACTTTATCACGTTCGCGCTTACGCCCGGCGAAAAAATTCACCTCTTTTACGCCTGCGCCTCCGCGCTTTCCGCTGTGTACATTTTTTCGTCTACGCCCTATGCTTACGGTTTAATTCCCAATTCCTACGCAACTTCGCTTATGTCGATGCTTTCGACCTATATGATGGTGCCGTTCTTTGGCTTCTTTCTTGAAAGAGCGGCGTATCCGGCTGAAAAGCTCGGGCTTATTAACAGGCTGTATATGGTCTTTTGCGTGATTATATCTGTCATTACCTGCTTTGCGTTGCCTCAGCTTTCGCCGCTTTGGGGAGTTGTGACAATCGTCTATATGGTGTGCCATTTTTCTATCAAAGAACTCGGCAAATTTATTAAAGAGGCAAAAGCGCTCGGTACAATCCACGTGCTTACTGAAACCCTGCTCGGCGGTGTGGTAATCTGCTGCGCCACGGTAACGGTTTGCGGAATAATTGATATAGTCGCCGTAGTCACCTATACTCCGCTGTTAATGCTTACCAATTATTCGCTTCTGATGTATATTATATGTATGGCGTTTTCGCTCGCCCGGCAGTCCGCGCAGGTGAGCGATTCGCTGACCACCTCTAACGAGGAGCTTGAAGCCGCCGTGGAGTACCGCACCCACGAGCTTCTGCTTCAAACTGAAATCGCGCAGGAGGCTAACACCGCAAAAAGCGCGTTCCTTGCTAAAATGTCCCACGAAATACGTACTCCTATGAACGCGATAACCGGCATATCCGAGCTGATTTTGCGCGAAGCCGTCAGCCCGACAGTCCGCGAATACGCTACGGACGTTAAAAACGCCGGAACAAACCTCCTTAGCATTATAAACGATATCCTGGACTTCTCAAAAATTGAATCCGGCAAGATGGATATTGTCACGACCGAATACCTCCTTGCCTCGCTGATAAACGACGTAATCGCGATAATCCGTATCCGGCTCGTTGACAAGCCGATAGAGTTTACCGTCAGTATAGACAGCAAACTCCCGAACGTCTTAGTCGGCGACGAGGTACGCATACGCCAGATACTTCTGAATATGCTGACAAACGCCGTCAAATACACTAACGAGGGCTTTGTGCAACTCAAAATAAGCGGCGAGTGGGAACCGGACACCGCGCCGGAAAACGCGCATAGAGTAATGATGATTTTTGAAATTACCGACAGCGGTATAGGCATAAAAGAGGAGGATTTAGATAAGCTGTTCGGCGATTTCGTGCAATTCGACGCAAAGTTAAACAAAAACATCGAGGGAACGGGCTTAGGGCTCGCGATAACCAAGAAGCTCTGCAACGCTATGGGCGGCGACGTCTCGGTTTCGAGCCATTACGGTTCGGGCAGTACCTTCGTAGCGTTCTTTATGCAGGAGGTTAAGAGCTATACGCCTATCGCCGCGGTTGACAAGGCGGCGGAGCTGAAAGTGCTTGTCTATAAATCAAGCGATATACATTCAAATTCCTTGTCCGCCGCGCTGGATAACCTCGGCGTGCAAAACGATATAATCTCAACCGACGAGGAACTCGCGGAGGAACTGCGGGATAGTAAGTATAACTACCTCTTTATGAATTTTCAGCGGTACGACAGATTACTGCCGCGTCTGGAGAACTACGCCGGGACGATAGTTATTATAAATGAGTACAGCAATCTGAACCTCAGCCCGAATATGCGCTCCATTCAGTACCCCGTTCACGCCATAGCTATCGCGAACGTTCTGAATAACCTTGAGGAGGACGAGGGCTATAATAACGAGGCTAAAACGGCGAAAATACGCTTCATTGCCCCAATGGCGCGTATCCTGCTTGTTGACGATATCACGACAAACCTCAAAGTAGCCGAGGGACTGATGTCGCCGTACAGTATGCAAATCACCACTTGCCTTAGCGGAGCGGAGGCGATACGGCTCGTGCGGGAAAACGCGTTTGACATAATCTTTATGGACCATATGATGCCGGAGATGGACGGCGTGGAGGCCACGGAGCGTATACGCGCGCTGGAGGGCGACTACTTCCTAAACGTCCCGATAATCGCGCTTACCGCTAACGCCGTATCGGGTATGAGCGAGATGTTCCTCGCAAACGGGTTCAGCGATTACCTCGCTAAACCTATTGAGGTTCCGAAGCTTAACGAAATACTGGAAAAATGGGTGCCGAAGGAAAAGCGCGAAAAGGCCGTGATTAAACTTGAAACCGATACGGAAGCCGTCGATTTTGAAATCGAGGGAGTTGACACGAAGCGCGGGCTTGCGATGAGCGGAGGTTCCGTAAACGCCTACCGCGAGATTTTATCAATTTTCTGCCGCGACGCGGAGGAACGCTTCGGGATACTATGGAAAGTCCCGGGAGAAGCTGAATTACAGCTGTTCATAACAAACGTACACGCGATAAAGAGCGCGGCGGCAAACATAGGAGCCGCTCAGGTATCCGAACAAGCCGCGTTGCTCGAGGCCGCCGGAAAGCGCGGGGATATAAGCGCGATAGAGGCGCGTTTGGACGACTTCGCGAAAATACTCGCGAGTTTATTAGAGCATATAACCGCCGTACTGTCGCGGAAAAAACAACGCGCCGGTAAGCGTTGCAGGCCGGGCGACGAGGAAGCTCTGAAAAAGTTAAAACAAGCGCTCGAAACAGAAAACATAAGCGCGGCGGACGAAATAGTTGACGAGCTAAACGACAAAGCGGGCGAGGCGCTCTGGCTGAACGATATATCAACGTTCATACTGATGTCGGAATACGAAAAAGCCGTAGAGCTAATCAACGCCTTGCTTGCGTGAGGGCGTAATTAAACGGGGCGGGTTTGAAACCCGCCCCTTTGTTTTGATTTGTTTATCACCGTAACCGTTTACACACCCTATCACCGCCGAAGCAAGTGAGACGCTACGCGTTCCAATAACAATTCCGGCGTGAACGGTTTTGCTATGAAATCCACCGCGCCCAGTTCCTGTCCGCGCTGTCTTGTCGCGTCGTCCGCGTTACCCGTCAGGAAGATTACCGGGATTTGCGACGTAGCCTCCGAGGCTTTGAGGACCTGTATCGCCTCGAAGCCGTCCATTTCCGGCATATCTATGTCGAGCAGTATCAGCGTGATTGCGTGTTTTTCAAGACACTTGAACATCTGCTGGGCGCTAAGCATTGTAAAGACTTCGTACTGCGGCGAAAGAAAGTTCTTACCTACGCGCAGGTTAGTTATACTGTCGTCGCAAAGGACTATTTTGGGTTTAGCCTCCATTTGAAACCTCCGAGCAACGTTCATATAAATCGTTCATCATCGTCAGCAGTTCGGCGATATTCGCGTCAACGTAGGCGGTATCGTCAGCTTTTGCCGCGGTTTCGATAGCGGCGGCTAAATCCCCGGCAGTCAGCGCGCCAATGTTCCGCGCGGCCGACTTGAAGCCGTGTACCGCCGTGGTAAGCGACTTCAGCGACGCTGTAGCGGGATAGGCTGCGATTACCGCGCGCCAGTTAGCAATATCCTCGCAAAAGGCGCCAAGCACGTCTATATAGAGCGCTTCGTCCCCGCCGAGCGTCCGTATACCGAGTTCAGTGTCAACGTCTTTAATAGCAATCAATGTAGCCACGCCTCAATTTTCGCAAGAAGCTTATCTTTGTCGAAAGGCTTCTCAATAAACCCGGTCGCGCCGAGTTGCGCCGTCTTGACGACGTTCTCACTGCCGGAGTTCGAGGAAAGAAAGACGATAGGGAAGTCGTAACCCGTTTTTTTCTTAAGTTTTTTCAAAAAGGAAATCCCGTCGCCCCCGGGCATATCAATGTCGAGAAGCATAAGGTCGGGACGGAGCGTTTCGAGAACGCTCTCCGCTTGTTTGGTACCGGCGGCGGTATGTACCTCATAGACGCCGGACAGCATACCCTTGATACTGGCAAGAACCGTCGCGGAATCGTCTACCGCCAAAATTTTTTTACTCATTAGATGTGACCTCCTGATATTTTTTTAGTTGGGCGCAGTAAATCGCGCCTCGGGGGTTGTATGGGCAACGCACCTTGCCTCGCCCGGAATGGCGAGTGGATAATCGGGAGAGGTTGCCCCATACACGCTTGCAACGTCATTCTTAGGCGTTAAGCAGTGCGGGACCGTCGTCCTCCGAGATTATGAAGCGCGCCACGATTTCCTGCAAGCCGTCCGCGTTGCCGCGCATTACCGCGCCCTGCGCCGCTACCTGCTGCGCCGTTGCGGAGTTTGACTGTACAAGCCGCTGCATCTCGTTGATTTCCCCGGATACCTGCGACACCGAGGTCTTTTGCCGGATTGACGCCTCGTTGATTTTGCTGATATCCTGCGCGTTCTGACCGGAGATTTTTACAACTTCCTGGAGCTTTTCATTGACGCTCTGGACTATGTTAATACCTCCGGCGGTTTTTGTCGCATTGTCCTCGATAAGCTCGGCGGTCTGACGCGCGGCTTCGGCCGATTTGCTCGCAAGACTGCGGACTTCCTCCGCGACTACGGCAAAGCCCTTGCCGTGCTGACCCGCGCGGGCGGCTTCTACGGCCGCGTTCAGCGCGAGTATGTTCGTCTGGAACGCTATATCGTCGATAGTTTTAATAACCGCGCGGATACTCTCCGAACCGGCGTTTATATCGTGCATAGCGCTGACAGTCTTGGACATAGCCTCCATACAACCCTGCATAAGCACGTCCGACTGATTGACGTTCTGAAGCGTTGTAGCCGCGAGGTCGGAGTTTTCCTCCGCGATAATACGTATCTCATTGACGGAGTTCGTCAGTTCGTCGATACTGAGCGCCTGTTTCTGCGCGTCCTCCGCAAGGCTTCCCGAGGCTCCCGAGAGTTCCGTAATCCCCTCGCGCATTTGCGTTGCCGACGTTTTAACGTCGCGCATAGCTACGGAGATACCGTTGACCACTTCGGAGATTCCGTGACCGAAGGTATCGCGTATACTAAGCTCGCGGATATTCTCCGACAAATCAAGCTCCGCGGCCTTTTTGAGGTACTCGCCGTAGTATATAAAGTGTTCGAGCATTTCAACGAAGGCCTTAAGCGACTGTGAAATCTCGTCTTTATACACCATCTCCTTGCGTGTCGCCGTCCACTCGGCCTGCGTAAATTCGAGCGAGCCGGTCTGGCTAATCTGCCGCAGGTAGGACATCATCATAGCAATCGGGTCGGTAATGCTTTTGGAGGTTTTGACAACAAGGATTGTAACCAAAAGACCGATTATAACCGCCACAACCACGCCGAGCAGGATAAAGGAGGTGATAGCCTTAGACGCGGAGGCCGTATACTGCCCGGCAAAGAGCATACCGATAATATTACCGTCGGAGCCTTTGAGCGGCGAGTAATGCACGATAGCGTCGTTCCCGGCAACGTTTGCTTTGCCTACGTATGGAGTGCCTCCGAGAACCTGTTTAGAAATGTTGGCGGCGGCCTGGGTTCCGACAGCGCGATTGCCGTCCGCTCCGATAACCGTCGTGTTAAGGCGCGTATCGCCTATGAATATAGTGATTTCAGAGTCGAGGAGGTCTTTTTCCGAGTCAACTAGTTCGGGTTTTGACAGGTCAAAGCCCGCGTTGACAAGCCCGACGAGGTTCCCGTCGAAGTCGTAGATAGGCGCGCCGGCGCGGATAGTCAGCGGCATACTGTTACCCGTTTCGACGCCGACGGTAACTTTGCCCTGCCGCGCGGAGATAACGCTCGGGAGTTCCCCGAGGTTGTCGCCGAATTTATCGGGACTGTGACCGCGGGCGAGAATGGTGGCGTCGGGCTTCATAATCGTGATGAAGTCAACGCTCGCCTGTGTAATCGCGCTTTGAGCGACAGCGACAGCGCCGTCGTGGTCGTCGCGGATTAAGTAGTCGGCAATCTCGTTATCGGCGGCAACGAGCAGAGCCGCGGACTGCGAGGTATTGAACCTCGTCTGAAAGTCTTTTTCCAGTACGCGCATATCGGTCTCGAGGTTCAGGGCTGATTCCTCGTTGACGTAGTTGGAAAATTCAAGACTGACGGTGACCAGAATCGCCACAGCACAAAGGATAATGGCGATAATGACAGGTGCTACGATTTTGACGCGGACTTTAATGTTTTTCATAAAAACAGCTTCCTTTAGCAATGTTTTTTGTGTACCCGAGGTTCGCGCTATGTGATATTGATACATTATACCATTTCCTAAACGCTTTGTCAAGTGAGGAAATAAGCATTGAGGCGGTCAAATGTTTGGTTTGTGTTGCCAACTTTTACCATATAGGGATAGTAGGGCTGTCTATAGTAAAAGACAATTCGCAAGGTGAAATATGACTTCAACGTTAATGTCAAGCCCGAATTAACCCGGGAGTAGACACCGGGGCAGCGGTTAAAAAAATAAAATTCTTGACAACACTGTAATGGCTATGTTATTATATATATCGGAGGGAAAAAATCTATGCTACACAAATATCTCGAGCGAATAGGCTACGCCGGAGCCTTAACTCCTACATATGATACGCTTTACGCGCTGCACACGGCGCACGTGTTCAGCATACCTTTTGAAAACCTCGATGTATACAACGGCGGGACAATTTCGCTCTCGACGGACGCGATTTTCGACAAACTCGTCACACGAAAACGCGGCGGTTACTGCTTTGAGATGAACGGCTTGTTTTCCGCGGTACTTGAAAAACTCGGTTTCAAAGTGCGGAATTTATTAGCGTCAAAACTCCACCAGGTGCTTTGCGTGGAAATTGACGGGCGCGAATACCTCGCGGACGTAGGCTACGGCAACGAGGGCATCGCCGCGCCGCTGTTGCTCGAACCCGGCACGGAGCAGGACAGATTTTTAGATACTTACAGATTTATAAAAAATGAAAATTCTAAATGGGTTTTGGAGCGCAAAACCGGCGGCGGGTTTGTCCCGATGTACGAATTTACGCTCGAGACCTGCGAGCCGCTGGATTTTGAAATCGCGAACCACTACACGGCGACGCACCCCGCGTCGTTTTTCAAAACGCTGCCGTTCATAACAATGCCAACGCCGACCGGCAGAATAACTCTAACCGGGCGGCATTTGAAAATATCGGAAAACGGCGCAATCACCGAACGCGAAATATTCGGCGACGCAGAATTTTCCGCGTATTTATCGGAACACTTTGGGCTTGAACAAAGCGCGATTTAAGAACAGAGCGCAAAAATAACAATAATTTCAATATAAGAGGAAGCACAAAATGTCAGCTAACATCGTAATTCTAAGCGGCAGCCCGCGCAAAAACGGCAGCACGGAGCGGCTCGTGCGGGAGTTTATCAAGGGCGCGAGTGACGCGGGGAAACGCGTCGCGGAGTATCGCGTCGCGGATATGAAAATCGCGCCCTGCCTCGGGTGCGGCTCGTGTCATCAGAGCGGCGTGTGCGTACACAAGGACGATATGCCGCAGATACTCGACGCGTTGCGAAGCGCGGACGCGCTGCTTTTCGCGTCGCCGGTCTACTACTGGAACATAACGGCGCAGTTAAAAACAGCGATTGACCGCTTTTATTCGTCGCTGCGTATAAATCCGCTAACGGTTAAACGCGCCGCGCTGTTATTGACCTGCGGCAACGCCGCTCCGGACGCTTGCGAGGGTTCTGTCGTCACATATAAGCGCATTTGCCGGCACCAAAATTGGGAGGACGCCGGAATTATCACGGCGCAATCGCTTCATTCGCCTGAAATGCTTGACGGACGCGCGGAGCTTGAACAGGCGCGAGAATTGGGGAAGAATTTGTAAAAGTCAAACCCTCGTAACAACGGGAGATAAAGTCATATGTATTTTGAATACAGTAACACGGAAATTGAATATTTGAAGCGCAAAGACAAGCGGCTCGGCGAAGCGATTGACGCAATTGGTCACATTTCACGTGAGGTTGAAACTGACCTGTTTTCGTCGGTTGTACATCACATTGTAGGCCAGCAAATTTCCTCCGCCGCGCTGAAAACGGTCTGGGCAAAACTTTTTAATTTGCTCGGAATAATTGACGCGGAAACCGTTAATAGTGCATCGCGTGATAAAATTCAAGCCTGCGGAATTACGTTCAAGAAAGCCGATTGCATTAAAGATTTCGCTAAAAAAGTTCAGTGCGGCGAGTTCGCCATTGACGCGCTTCGCGCTCTGCCGGACGCGGAGGTGATAAAAGAATTATCCGCGCTGAAAGGTATCGGAGTTTGGACTGCTGAAATGCTGCTGATATTTTGTTTTAAGCGCCCGAATGTGCTCAGCTACGGCGATTTGGGGATACAGCGCGGTCTGCGAATGTTATATCACCACAGAAAAATTGACAGAAAATTGTTTGACAAATACGCCCGCCGGTACTCGCCCTACGGCACGGTCGCGAGCCTGTATCTGTGGGCAATAGCGGGCGGCGCGATACCAGGAATGCGCGACTACGCTCAAAAGCTTGGGGAATAATATTCGAAGGCTACCAAACGAGGAGATTTTACCCGATGACCGAGCCGAAGCCCGACCGCCAAATATTTCATTGCGATTGCAATTCGTTTTTCGCGAGCGTTGAGGAAACTTTTCGCCCGGAGCTTCGGAGCGTGCCAATGGCGGTTGCGGGCGACCCGGAAAGCCGCCACGGTATTATTCTCGCCAAGAATGAGCGAGCTAAGAAATATAAAATTTCGACCGCTGAAACGGTTTGGTCGGCGAAAAAGAAATGCCCGGAACTCGTCCTTGTGCCGCCGCGACGTCAGACTTATTCGGAGTTTTGCGAGCGCGTCAACGCAATTTATGAACAGTACAGCCCGCTGGTTGAACGTTTTGGCGTAGACGAAAGTTTTATCGACGTAACGGGTTGCCTGCGCTCGTTTGGCGGAGATGCGCTCAAATGCGCGAATGAAATTCGCGAGCGCGTCAAACGTGAGATTGATATTACAATCAGTATCGGCGTATCGTGGAATAAAATTTTCGCAAAACTCGGCAGCGACTATAAAAAGCCTGACGCGGTTACGAATATCAATCGCGAGAACTGGAAAGAAATTGTGTTTCCGCTTCCCGCGAGCGACCTGTTTTTTGTCGGGCGCAAGACGGCGGACGCTCTCGGTAAAATGGGCGTGAGAACAATCGGCGACCTTGCGAATTTTGACCGCGATTTGCTGGTTCGGCGTTTTGGTAAATTCGGTGAACAGCTTTTCATTAACGCGAACGGTCTTGACGCGTCGCCCGTTTTAGCCGCCGGCGAGGGTGAAGCGATTAAATCCGTCGGCAACGGCTACACGTTCAAGCGCGATTTGCTGAGTGAGAGCGATGTGAAAACCGCCGTCGCCTACCTATCGGACAGCGTAGCGACGCGCCTGCGAAAACACGATTTCAAGTGCCGCGTTGTGCAAGTCGCGATTAAAGACACGAACTTACAATCAATCACGCGGCAGATGACGATAGCCGCGCCGTCGCATTTAGCGTCTGAAATCGGAGCCGCCGCGCTTGAACTAATAGCAAAACATTGGAAGGCCGGCAAACCGATTAGAACGCTAACGATATCGGGCGAAAATCTCGTACCCGCAGACCAGGCGGAAAGCGAACAACTCTCGCTATTCGACGAGCCGTCCGCGCGGAATAACGAACGCAACGAAAAGTTAGAGCTGACGCTTGACAAAATCCGCGAACGCTACGGGAGCAAAGCGGTTATTACAGGCAACATACTCGGCAACGACTTGGGTATCCGCGATAATGTAAATAAATAGAAAGAAAAAAGGGCGGGTTTGAAACCCGCCCCTACGTCCTTCATACGCAATCCGCAACCTCCGTCCAAACCTTTCGTCTCTGATATTTGATATTTGATATCTGCTAACTGCTTAAAGCCTAATCGTTTTCCATTTCCCCTGATTATACCTCGCGAAAAACAGGAGCGTCCGGATAGTCTGGTCAATAATCATAGCACCCCAGGCTCCTATTAAACCCCAGCCCAGTACGTTTACCATTAGCCACGCGAAGGTGGTGCGTAAACCAACCGTTGTAAACAGGATAATCAGCGCGGTTATACGCGTATCGCCCGCGCCGCGAAGCACGCCGCCCACTACGAACTGCGAACACTGTATGGGCTGTATTATTGCGACCATATACATCAGCGTAACGCCTATTTTGAGAACCTCGGCGTTAGCGGCGGCGGCTTCGGGCGTAAGCGGCTTCGCAAGAAACAGCGACAGCCACTGCGTAGCGAAGATAGCAAACAGCGCGGCGAGGAAAACGGAGATAAGCTGCGCGACCCGCCTGCAAGCCGCCGAATACTGGTCTGCCATATCGAGCCGCCGCTTACCGATACTCTGCCCGACGAGCGAAGTCGCCGAGGTGCCGAAGGCCTGACCGTTCATAAGCGACAGCGACTGAATTGAGAGCGTTATATTGAACGTTGCGTAACTCACGTCGCCAAGCCCCGCGATAGTCCGCGTAAAGATTACCACGCCGACGCGCATTACAAGCTGCTCGACCATTGCGGGTATACCGACGTTGCAGATACCGCTGATTACAGACTTTTCAAAGACAAAAATGTTTTTCGCGTTTATTCTGAGCCGTAGGAAATATTTGCCTTTTGAAATGTAATTAAACGCCATAATCAAACCTGCCGCCTGACCGATTACGGTTGCCACGGAGGCACCCGCGACGCCCCACTTCGGGAAAATCCAAATACCGTTAATCAGCAGATAGTTGAACACGATGTTGATAAGGTTTGCCGCTATGTTATAAATCATAGCGGGCTTAGAGTTACCCGTCCCGCGCAAAGCCGCCGTAATAGTCATCGACAGCGAGGGGATAATGAACGAAACGGTCTGGATTTGCAGGTATATTACGCCCTGGTCAATTATAGACTGCGAAATTTCACCCGCCGCCATAAACGTCACCATAGCCCTCGCGAAAACAGTTCCGAGAACCATTACCACAAGCGAGATTAGTCCGCAGAGTACAAGCGACTGCCTTAGTATCCCGTCGGCTTTGTCGCTTTCCCCGGCTCCCCGCGCCCTCGCGATTATCGCGGTGGTGCCTGTATTCAGCGCCATTATTACCGACATCATCAGAAAACTCGGTTGCAAAACTAAGCCGACCGCCGCTATAGCGTCAAGCCCGATTGTCCCGACCATCATTTGGTCAACCATTCGCACAAGGCTTGACAAGAGCATCTCGGCAAGCGCGGGTCCCGCAATTCTGATTACATCACTATACAGCCCCTTGCGCGTTACGTTCAGGGGCAGAACCTTGCGTTCTCTGCGGCTCATTTTGAGGTTTTGCCGCATTTCCTCCTCGGTTCCAAAAGGCAAAACGTCAAGGGTGGTCTGTAAACCACCCCTGTTAACCGTTTGTTTAGGTTGCATTACTTATAAAACCCGGGAACAGGTTTTTGTTCCGCATATACGGGGTTCTGCGTTAAGAACGAGAAGAAACCCTCGAAAATCTGCGTGCGAACGGGGTCAATTTTGGTCTCGGCAGGATACGCGCGAAGCATAGCCTCGTACTTATTCTTGATACCGGGCGCGAACTCGGGGTGAGTAAAGATATAGAGGTCGCCGCGCTGAACGCCGTTGAGAACGCGCTCCCCGGCTTCGAGAGCCGTTATCGTAGCCTTTGAAAAATCAAGCGTAGGCTGCGGAGTAAAGCCCGCCGTAGGAGAAACTTCGGCCGGCGGGGGAGGGGGGGCGAAGGCCGGAACTTCAGCCTTATTGCCGAGGCTCGCGGGGCGCACTTCATACGAGGTCTTGCTTAAATTCCCCTCAACAGGCCCCGGAGCGAACACGGATGCGTCAACGTTAGTCCCCTTAAGGTCGCCCTTAAGCGTTTCAGTCATAGCGGCGACAGCTGCCTTAGTCAGATTATACAGCGTAGCCCCCGGAACGACCGACAAGCCGGACTGGCTCGAGGTATTGACGACGTGAGCGGCCTCGCCGTAATTCAGCATACGCGGCACGAACGTGACGATACCGTTCAGAACGCCGTGGATATTAACCCCTGTGATAAAATCAATATCGTCATACGTGGACTTCCAGAGCGGCACCATCGGCACCTCAACCCCGGCGTTGTTGACAAGCAGATGAACCTTGCCGAATTTGGCCTCGGCGTTGTCGGCGGCCTTAGCATACGCCGCGCGGTCGGTTACGTCAAGCTCGATAGTGTGGTGCGGATAGCCTTTTTCCGCAAACCACACGGCGGCTTCATCAAGAGCCTTAGCCCGCAGGTCAACGAGAATAACGTTCATACCGGCGTTACCGCAGGCGCGAGCGATACCCTGCCCAATTCCGCTGGCAGCCCCGGTGACAAAAGCGGTTTTGCCCTTTAATTCTTTAAGTGCCATAAGATGTTTCCCTCCTATATGTGTTTTTCTATATTATAACACAAAAAGAAACGAATGTCAAACAATAAAAATAACAGTTATCAAATATCAAATACCCGCAGTCCGCAGATACGTATGTTACGCTCCCGGCACTGGATTGCTTCGCGCCTAAACGTCCTACGTATCGCAAGTGCGGCGGCGCTCGCAATGACGGACTCTTAACCTTCGCAGTGTACACGCAACCCCCGCCCCCCAGCTACCAACGTCCAAACCTCGTCTCTGATATCTGATATTTGATAACTGTTATCTGACTAAACTGCGGCACTGGATTGCTTCGCCGCTAAACATTCTACGTATCGCAAGCGTCCCGCGGCTCGCAATGACGAACTCTTAAACCGTTGCCTTTGACAAATTACAGTTATCAAATAAAATATATCAATTACGGTGGCGGGGCAGTTGGGGTGACGAGGAGGGTGCAGAGCAACCGTCCGCGCAATGCGCGGGGGCGGGGCTTGCCCCCGCCCGTCATTGCGAGCGCCGCCGCACTTGCGATACGTAGGGCGTATAGGCGCGCGGCAATCCAGTGCCGGGAGCAAAACATACGTATCTGCGGACTGCGGCACTGGATTGCTTCGCCGCTAAACATTCTACGTATCGCAAGCGTCCCGCGGCTCGCAATGACGAACTCTTGAACTGTTGCCTTTTTATTTACCTTGTTATTGAATTATTATACAACGTTTTATCGTATAACGCAAGCGGTTTTTCAAGCTACGAGTGTAAAAATAATATTGCACGCCTTGCCCGGTTGCTATGGTTATAAATCAATTGGACAACCGGGCGGGGCAAGCCCCGCCCCTACAAGCCGCAACGTAAATTTGCCAATCCATTCAAGCCGTACAAGCCCCAAAAAAAGGGGCGGGTCATCACACCCGCCCCAACAAACGTTTACAAATACTACGCTTTCAGCTTTTTCGCATCTTTTTTCCTCAGCGCGTTCCACAGCGGACCCGAGATAAATATTGAGCTGTAGCAACCCGTTGTTATACCTATCGCAATCGGGATACCGAAGTTCCGAACGCTGTCCACACCCAGAATTATTATCAGCAACAGGGGCAGAAGCGTCGTCAGCGTCGTACCTACCGAGCGGCGCAGGGTCTGGAATACACTGCGGTCAACAAGCACCGCGAATGTCGCCGTACCGGCGAGCCGCTTATTATTTTCGCGTATACGGTCAAAGATGATGATTGTCGCGTTAATCGAATAACCGATAACGGTCAGCATTGCCGCTATAAAATTCATATTCATCGGGATTTGGAATAAAACATAGCAGGTCAGCATTACCATAACGTCGTGAAGCAGGGCGATAATCGCGGCAATACCCGAGCGAAGCTCAAACCTGAACGCTATATAAATCAGTATCAGGAAGGCCGCGAGGCTCGTCGCGAGGAAGGCGCTCCGCGTGATATCGCGTCCGACGCTCGCGGAAACGAAGTCGCTCGAAACAATTGACGCGTTGCCGCCGTAGGCTTCGTTAACCGTGTTGAACACGATTTCGCGCGTTTCAGTCGGAATCTCGTTCATCTTGATTGATACAATCGTACCGCCGTTGCCGCTCTTTGTAACGGTCGCGGGAGCGAACCCGGCTATTTCAGTTACGATTTTCCCGACGTTATCAGCGACTTCCGGCGTGATTTCCCGGTTCAGCTCGAAGTCCATAGTAACGCCGCCTACGAAGTCGTGGTCAAGGTTAAAGACTATCTTTCCAAAGGGCAACAGCAGTAGACCGATGATAGCCACAGCGGAAATGACAATAGAGATTGTGCCGAAGAACTTGAACTTACTTGTAAAGGAAAACTTAGCGTTCTCGCCGGATTCATAGGGCTTATACGGCGAGCTGTACAGCGATGTCTTGCGAATACCCATCTCAGCTAAGGTGCGAAGCAGCAGGCGCGGGACGAGCAGCATTACGAGCATAGAGAGAACTACTCCGGCAAAGAGGGTTTTTGCGAAGCCGAGAATTGTTCCCGTACCCTGCCACAGCAGTACAGAAGCCGCGATAAGGGTCGTGATGTTAGAGTCGAGTATAGCCGTAAAGGCTCTGTTAAAACCCGCGTCGATAGCGGCGCGAAGCGTTCGTCCCGCCGCAAGCTCCTCCCTGAGCCGCTCGTAGATAATGACGTTCGCGTCAACCGCCATACCTGCGGTAAGGACAATACCCGCAATGCCCGGAAGCGTAAGGTTTATCCCAATCTTAGACATAACCGTCAGGAACAGCGCGATATAGAGTATAAGCGAAAAGTCCGCGATTAACCCCGGCAGACGGTAAATAATCACCATATAAATCATAACGAGGATAATACCGATTACACCCGCGAGCATAGCGTAATCGAGCGATTTTTCACCGAGCTGCGCTCCCACGGCTTGCAAGCGGCTCTCACGCAGGGCGAAGGGCAACTGACCCGCCTTGATAATCTCCGCGAGATACTTCGCGTAAGCCGCGTCGTTGCTGCCGAGCGTTATAACCGGAGAATCGGTATCAATACCGGTAGTCGCGTATTTCGCTTCGACGGAAGGGCGCGAGATTTCCTCCTCGTCAAGATAAATCGCGACGAAGTTATTGCCGCTACCTGCCTGCGCGGCGGCGCTCTTAGTACCCTCGCGGAACTTATTTGTCCCCTCGGCGGTAAGCTTCATCTGGACTATATAGCCCTTAGTGCCGCCCTCAAGGTCGCCGTAAACCGCGTCGGCAGACTGAATATCCTTACCGTCGAGTATAACGTTACCCTGCCAGTCGCGGAACTGCACGACAGCTGTGGTGCCGAGCATTTGCACAGCCTGCTCGGGGTCTGAAACGTTCGGAACTTCGAGAACGATACGTTTTTCACCGTATTTGTAAACGTTGGCTTCGGTATAACCGAGTGAGTTCAAACGCTGACGAAGCATCGTGATAGCGGTGTCGATACCGTTTGAGATTGTTACAGCGTCCGTACCGTCGGGTATTTCCGCTTCGTAGGTGATTTCAGAACCGCCTACGAGGTCAAGCCCGAACTTAACCCCGCGTTCAAGCGAGGGCAGTTTGAAGCCTAAAATATCGAGCCCGAAGAATGACGTAAAGACCAAAATCGCGATTATCAGCAGCAAGCCGCCGATAGTGAGTGCACTTTTCCGCATTGGTAATCTCCTCTTGTGAGTTATATTTTATATGTGTTGAATGTGTATGTGTTAATGTGTAAGGCAAACGCGGCGGGGCAGGGGAGAGCCGCAAGTTAGCGGGAATAGTCGCCGTACCGGGTTTTAACTACCGCCGCAGAGACTGACGCGCCGAGCGAACTTCCGTTACCGACGTAGCGAGCGCCTCCTCGGCTTTACGCAGGGCGTTTTCGAGGTACACGTTCGCCTGGTGCTGGATTTCGTTCGCCGCCTGATTAGCCTTTGACATTATCTCGTTTGCGCGAACCCTTGTGCGTTCGGCAATCTCGCGCTCCTTTTGCCGCGCGAGGAGGACAATCTCCTCGTTCTGCACAAGCCGCTCGGCGCGCGCGTTCGCGGCCTCAATAATACGCGCTCCGTCCTCTTTTGCCTTACGCACGTATTCGTTAGCGTTATCAACGATTTGCTTTGCGGAACTGACCTCACGCGGGAAATTAGATTTAATCTCCGCGATGATGTCAATAATCTCGCCCTTAGGCACAAAGTACAGGTCGTCGGCAAACGGCACCTTTCGTGAGCGGTTGAGGGATTCTGACACCGCCTCCAAAAGCTCCATTATGTCCTTATTCATCTGGCAATACCCCCGGCAGTTATTTGCTTCATTCGCGCCTGAAGCGGCTTAATTATCTCACGCGGACACCAGCCCGATAAATCCGCGCCGAAGTGAGCGAGTTCCTTAACGCCGCTTGAACTGTGGTACATATACTTTTCGTCGGCGGCAAGGAAAAACGTTTCCAAATCGGGATTGAGTTTTTTATTTACAAGCGCCATACTGAACTCGCGTTCGTAATCGGACAGGGCGCGCAGTCCGCGTATAATAACCCCTGCGGCGTGTTTCCGCGCAAACTCCGCAATAAGCGTGTCGCAGACGGCTACCTCGACGTTCGGGAATTTGGAAATGACCTGCGTGACCTGCTCAATCCGCTCGTCAAGGCTAAACAGCGGCGATTTCCCGGCGTTAACCGTTACGCAGACGATTATCTTAGGAAAGATTATCCGCGCCCGCTTGATTATGTTAAGATGACCGAGCGTTATAGGGTCGAAGCTCCCGCTGTAGATTGCAGTTCCCATAATTGCTTACTCCTCACGGCTATATACTAAGAGCGAGGTCTTGCCGTATTTATAGCGTTTTTCAGTATAGCCGGGGTATGCGTTTTCTTGCAACTCTTTAAGTCTTGCGCTGTCGGTTTCGCAGACCATAACGCCGCCGATTTCGAGCTTTTCCTTTTTGACGACTATGTCAACTGCCTTGAAAACCAAATCCGACGCGAAAGGCGGGTCAAGCAATATAATATCAAATTTTTCGTCTTTTTGCAAGTAGGAAATTGCGTCTCCGGCAAAAATCTTTTTAACGCTCTCGTCCGGCAAGCGCAAAAGCCCGACATTCTCACGCACAAGGTTAACGGCGTCCTGCGAGCTGTCGACAAAGGTAACTGACGCCGCTCCCCGGCTTAAGGCCTCGATACCGAGCTGCCCCGTCCCGGCAAAGAGGTCAAGAACACGCCGCCCCTCTATGTCAAACTGGAGTATATTAAAAATACTCTCCTTGACTTTATCGCCGGTAGGACGTATCCCGTCCCCAAGCGGGGTTCTGAGCTTGCGCCCCCTGAATGTGCCGCTGATAATTCTCATACGCTCTCTTACTTTCAATGAATAGTTAATAATGAATAATTACGGGTGTAGATTTGGTTTTGCGCCGCTCTGTAGGGGGCGATGCCCACATCGCCCCGAGAATTACACAAGGTACGTATCACGCAAAACGGAAAAATCCGGCGGGACGATGTGGGCATCGTCCCCTACGTAGCTCTACGTACATTTACGCCGTATCCTCCGGGTGAAAATGCTTCCACACCGTTTCAGCGGCACCTTTAGGCACTACCGCCTTAAGCTCGTCAATCGTCGCCGCCTCTATAGCTTTAAGCGACTTGAAATGTTTATACAGCGCCTCACGACGTGCCTTGCCTATCCCGGGTATAGCGTCAAGCTCGCTTTTCTCTATGCTCTTGCTTCTAAGCAAGCGGTGGTAATCAACGGCGTAGCGGTGGGTTTCCTCCTGCACCTTACCTATAAACCCGAACACGTCAGGACGCGCCGCAATGCCAATTTCGTCATTATCGGGGCTTACCAGAGCGCGTGTGCGGTGGCGGTTATCCTTAACCATTCCGAATACCGGAATGTCTGTGAGTTCACGCGCCATACTCGCCAGCGTCCCTCCGCCGTCTACGAGGATTAAATCCGGCCGCTCCCATTTGTCCTCTGCTTCGCTTTGTTCCGGCTCTGTATTGAGGTGCGCCAGACGCCGCTGTAAAACCTCGCGCATTGAGTGGTAATCGTCGTTACCCTCGACGGTTTTTATCTTGAAGCGTCTGTAATCGCGTTTCAGCGGCCTTGCGTTTTTGAAAACCACCATACCGCCAACGACTTCGTTCCCGGCGGTGTGCGAAATGTCGAAGGCCTCAATCCTGTTAGGTATAACGGAAAGTTTAAGGTTATCGCGAAGCCACTCGAGCGTTTTATTAGCCCGCTCAACGGTTGTAGTAGCCCTCAAAACCTCCTCATAAGCGTTATCACGCGCAAGCCGTATAAGCTCAAGCTTCTCGCCTTTCTTGGGAACTATTAAATCTACGGCGTGACCAAAGGTTTCGCGGAACAGCCGCGCAATCTCCTCGCAGTCAGGCAGTTCAAACGGAAGCAGAATAGTTTTTGGGCAAACTCCGCGCTGAATGTAGTATTCACGAAGCAAGTGCGAGAGCGCCTCTCCGTCCTCCTCCTGCGGCGGCGGGAAAACGTCATAGTCTTTGCCTAAGAGTTTAGCGCCGCTAGAGCTGTTCTGCGCCGAATAACACAGTACCGCGAACGCCGACTTCGCTTCGCCCCGGTAAAACGCGAAAGCGTCTGTATCGGCCTTCATACCCGGAGCGGGAAGCTGCTTTTTAGCAAGCGTCCCGAGTGCGCGAAGCCTGTCGCGAAGCTGCGCCGCGCGCTCAAACCGCAGGTTTTCAGCCGCGTCAAACATTTCGTTTTCTATTTCCCGGGAAACGTCGCCGCTGTGACCGTCGAGAATTGCCACGGCCTGTTTCATACGCGCTTTGTACTCGCTAACGTCGGGGTTCCCGGTACACCAGCCGTCGCAGAGCTTAATGTGGAAATTCAGACAAACTTTCCTGCCAAAACTCGAACACAGCGGCAGACGAAGCACCTGATTAACCACATTGATAGCGTCAAACAGCGTATGCCGCGAGTAATACGGCCCGAGGTACAAGGCGCCGTCGTCAAGCGGCTTACCGACAACCTCAAAGCGCGGGTATTTAGCTCCGGCGAGGTCAAGCCGTGCGTAGGGGTAGCCCTTGCTGTCTTTCAAAAGAATGTTATAGCGCGGTTTGTGCTGTTTAATAAAGGTGGATTCCGTGACAAGCGCGTCAAATTCGCTGGCGCAGACGATAATGTCAAAGCGGTCGATACGCGACACGAGCGTGCGGGTTTTAGGGTCGTCGTGACCGCTTTCGCGGAAGTAGGACGACACGCGGTTCCGCAGGAGTTTAGCTTTGCCCACGTAGATAATATCCCCGGTTTTATCTCGCATAAAATAAACCCCGGGTTTCAAAGGCAGCTCGTGAGCGGCTTGGCGCAGTTCCTCCAGTTTCATAACCTTGTTATTATAACATAGCTAATCGAGTTTGTCAACCACGAAATTTTTTTCAGTTTACAGTTATCAAATATCAGAGACGTTATGACAATTGATAATTGACAATTGATAATTGATAATTACGTAGGTTTGGACGGAGGTGCGCCCTGCGGGGGAACCACCCCGCCGCTGCGGCGGCACCCCTCCACAGAGGGGATAGGGACGAGGGTTTAGACGGGGGTTACGCAAGAGCAAGCCCCCGTAGAACGCAATCTACGTCCAAACCCTATCCCCTCTGTGGAGGGGTACCGCCCGCAGGCGGGGGGGTGGTTTCCCGCGCCGTGCGCGGCGTACCCCCGTCCAACCCACCAAAGCCCCCCTCTTTAGAGGGGGGTGCCTCCGCAGAGGCGGGGGGTGCCGCGCAAAAACAGCAACGGGGGCAAGAACGCGCAAGCGTCCAAACCCCCGTAATTGTCAATTATCAATTGTCAACTGTCAATTGATTAAAGTCCGATGACTTTCTTTGCCAGTTCAGCGGCAGACGCGGCGTCCTCGCTGTAACCGTCCGCGCCCACTTCGTCCGCGAACGCCTGTGTAATCGGAGCGCCGCCTACGATGATTTTGAGGTCGCGGCCGGATTCTTTCTTGTACGCAAGAATTGCCTCGGCGGCCTCTTTCAACGCGGGCATTGTCGTCGTCAGAAGCGCGGAGAGCGCTACGACTTTTACGTCCGGCTGCGCTTTCAGTTCCTCTACGAACTTCTCCTTCGGCACGTCAACGCCGAGGTCGGTTACTTCAAACCCGGCGCCTTCAATCATCATCGCGACAAGGTTCTTGCCGATGTCGTGCAGGTCGCCGGCAACCGTGCCGATAATGAGCTTCGCGACAGGCTCTGAACCGGCGGCCTTCAGCGCGGGCTGAAGCACTTCGATACCCTTTTTCATTGCGCGCGCCGCGATTAGCATTTCCGGGACGAAAATTTCATTCTTTTGGAATTTCGCGCCGACTACCGCCATCGCGTCAATCATACCCTCGTTGAGGATTTGTTTGGCGTCTGCTCCGCTGTCGAGAGCTTCTTGTACAAGGCCTGCTACGATTTTGACTTTGCCGTTCTCAACGGCGGCTTTTACTTCTGCAATCTTGGACATTGTTTGTGTTCCTCCAAATAATATTGATTAGTTAGTGTTGTTAGGTTTAGAGCGGCTTGCGAGCCGCTGGTTGGGGCGGCTTGCGAGCCGCTTGGTTGGGGTTAGGCGGTGGGCGACCTGCGGGTCGCGGGGTTGGACGGGAGGCGTAGGGCGACCTGCGGGTCGCGGGGTTGGACGGGAGGTGCTGGGCTCTTGCGACCTGCGGGTCGCGCTATGAGTCTAAGGACGTGGGTTGCGGGGACGTTGGTCGCTGAGATTTCGCGGCTTGCGAGCCGCGACTTAAGGGGCGCCGCCCCTTAAGTATCCCCGCCACCTTTGAAAAGGTGGACGAAACTTTTATTGGCTAACTACTTCTTAGCCGCCGGTGCCGCGATGATGCCCTCGCGGTGCGCTGAAATGTACTCCATACAGAAGTCGTCTTTACCAACACACGCTTCAGCGGCATAAATAACTCCCAGCAGTACCTTGTCAAGCGGGTCAAACACCGCGCTGTCAAGCCCCGCGTTTATCGCAAGTGCCGCAAACGCCATATTAACGAGCTTACGCGCCGGGAGGTTAAACGAAATGTTGCTGATTGCGCCGGTAATATGGATTGTCGGTGTCTTGGCGCGAATGTATTTCATTACGTCCACTACTACCGCGATACCTACCGCGTCCTCGTCGTCCGAGTCGTAGCTTGTCGCTAACATTTCGACGAGCGGGTCAATGTGGATACGCGCCGGAGCGATTTTGTACTCGTTCGCTTTTGCAAGCAGCGCGTCATAGACTTCCTTGCGCTTCTGCGCGGTCTTTGGGATACCCGTATCGTCACAGAGAAGCGCGACGACTTCCCACTTGCTGTCCGCTATAAGCGGGAAAATGGTGTCAACCTTGTTGCCTTCCATTGATACGGAGTTGACAAGCCCGGGTTTCTTGACAAGCCCGGCCTTAAGAACTTCGGCCAAAACGTCCGGGTTCGGGCTGTCAATGCAGATGGGTGTTTCAGTCGCGGCCTGTACGATTTCAAGCATCCACTTAAGAGTTTCGTACTCCGCGGAGGGTTCTACGGACGCGCAAACGTCGATGAAGTGCGCCCCCGCTTCCGATTGCCGCACCGCGAGGTCGCGGAGAAAGTCCGCGTCACGCGCCGCGATGGCTTTTCCGACCGACGGAATAGAGCCGTTGATTTTTTCGCCAATAATAATCATTTTGTACTTTTCAGCCAAGTACGGTGTTTCCGCTTCCCGGCTGCTGTCCTCCTTATAGGTATATAAATTTGATTGTTGATTGGTTTGTTATTTTGCGAACTTTTTGCGCGAATATTCATAGATTGTTTTGTACAGCAGTTCGCTGCCGCCGAAGCTGGTGTTGACAAAGATACTGTCGATGTACTCGCCGAATGTGTCGAGCCACTCGTCGATTATGGCTTTCTGTTCCTCGGGTGTTTTAGGGGGACCGCCGAAGCCGCCGACGTCGGGACCGAACTCTACGTAGATTTTGCCGCGGTTGTCTTTCAGTACCTGTAAACGGTCGTTCATAGGCTGACCCGACCATACGTCAACCCCGCACTCGACCATTACCGGGACCAATGGTTCAATTTTGCCGCAGGAGTGAAGAATGATATACTGCCCGCGTTTATGAGCGCTGTCGCAAACGCGTTTCAGATACGGCGCAATCATCTCGCGTACCGTATCGGGGCTGAAGAACGGAGAACGCTGGCTGCCCCAGTCATCGTGGAAGTAGAACAATTTCGCGTCGTAATACTTTTGATAATACCCGAATAGTTCGTCGTAGAAGTCCGCGAGCTTATCAAAAAGGCGGTGGACGTGCGGTTGCTGGTCCTCGTTTTTGAGCGCGACCGCGGCATTCTCGAACTCGACAAAGCTAATCAGACGCTCAAACAAGCCCGTAAGTACCCACGGCATTACGCCGCGTTCTTTTGCCGCGAGGAGGTCTTTGTTCTTCTCCGCGTTTCCCGCCCAGTCGTATTGGCTGAGGTCGGGGAACTTGACGTAGTTTTCCCAGTGCGCGAAGTCGGATAAATCCATATCCCAGTCCTCGTCATACACCTTTGGTATAAGCGGCTCACTGCCGGGACGAACCATTGAGCCGCCCGCTGACGGGACGTATTCCCATTCCACGCCGAAGAAGTCTTTCCCGCCCGAGGAGTTGTACTTCGGGTCGCTACCCGCTTCGATGACGAAAGCGCGCGCAATGTTGTCCGGCATAATCACCGGGCAGAACATCACCGCGTCGCCCCCAAGCGGAGCCCAGAGCTGTTCGCCTTTAAGCGCGCCGGAAGCGTCGCGTTTGAGCGCAAGCTCTATATTGGCCAGCGGGGTAACGGGAGTGTTGTACTTAGGCGAACCGGGTAAATTGAAGCCGCCCATCGGGAACGAGGGAAAGTTGCCGTTGATTTTCAGTTCCTCTTGAATGTTCATAGTATATGCTCACCCCTTTCTTTCCTATTATAGCAAATATTTATACGCTTTGCAAGGGGTTTTTTTCATTTTCAGCTAACTTTTGTTAAATTTACCGCGGCGACATAAAGAATAAGCAGGTGAGCGGGGTAAAACGCATAGAAAAACCATTTGCTTCGCCGTCCCCGCTGTCCGCTGTAGGACAATATCAACGGTACACAAAGCGAAGCCGCTATAAACTGTGCGAAACCCGTAAGCACCTGTTGAACCTGCCGCCAAACAGCAACATCGTGCTGCGGTATCCACGCAAAGGTAACACCGTTCCAGACAGCGTACAAGCCGTAGAACACGGCAGACCACACTAAAGCCCAGACCGCTTTACGCTTAAGGTCGTGCGCTAGATAAAAACCGAATATCAACGCAACGCCCCAACCGTCATAGCCTGTCCGCAGAAACGACGCCACAAAACAGGTAAGGGCAAAAACGGGAACAATCAGCCAGCGTAAACGCTTAGTCCCCGACGCCTGCAGTTTTTGCTGAACGTAAATAGTCAAAGCGCCAAGAGCAAGCACAACAAATATGTTGTTCGGTTTTAGTATAAACATCAGAGCAAGCTTTATACTTTCAAGCCCCTCAAAACCTCCGCCCGCAAACGCCAGATAATAAAACGGCTGAGATATAAGCGCGAACACCGCCAGGCGCAGTACGTACTTAGGCAGGTTCCGCGTCTTTAGCGAACCCTCCGCAATCATAAACGCGAACAGGACGAACGCTATACGCCCAATCCACGTCATAACTTGAATAATCCAGTACGTCAAAGCCAGTTGCCCCGGAAAAAGCAGCAACAGCGTGGTCTGACTGCTAAATACAATCTTAGCGGTATGGTCGATAAGCATACTGACAATAGCGATAAGCTTCAATTGGTACGAACTAAGTTTCATTAGATAACTCCTATATAATTACAAGCCGGCAAGAGTTACTATACCACGCGTACCGCCTAAAGTCAATGTTCCAGCCCGAATCGTAAGAAAGTCTTAAGATTTGCGCTACAGATTTGCGCCGCGCCTCTATCGGCGAAGCGCCCGCTCCCGTCATTGCGAAGCACCGGTAAGCCCACGATACGTACAGTGTTACAGGTGCGAAGCAATCCAGTGCCGGGAGCGTAACATACGTATCTGCGGACTGCGGCACTGGATTGCTTCGCCGATATCAATGGTACGTATCTCAGGCTTTCCGCGGCTTCGCAATGACGGGCAATGCACCTTGCCCTATCCATCTACAATATCGCGAAATCTACCACGCCGTCTACGCTGCTCGTCGGGTAAAACTCGAGCTGGGCGCGGACAAGCGGGTCAATCTCGTCTAAATCGGGCTTATTCGCTTCGGGGATAATCAGCTTGTGGATATCAGCCCGGAGCGCCGCCATAGTTTTTTCCCGCAGACCGCCTATCGGCAACACGCGCCCGCGAAGCGTTACCTCGCCCGTCATCGCTATATCGCCGCGCAGGGGCTTATTTTTCAGTGCGGAGATTGTCGCGAGCGTTACCGTTATACCCGCGCTCGGGCCGTCCTTCGGCGTCGCTCCCTCCGGGAAGTGAATGTGTATGTCTTTAGTCTTGTAAAACTTCGGGTCAACGCCTATTTCCTTCGCCCTGCTTCGTATATAGCTTACGGCGGCTTTCGCGCTCTCCTGCATTACCTGACCCAAGTTGCCTGTCAGTTCAAGCTTGCCGCTGCCGTCGAGTATGTTTACCTCAACGTCGAGAACCTCGCCGCCGACAGAGGTCCACGCCAGACCGTGAGCAACGCCCACGGCGTCCTTTTTGTCCTCGTCGTCGCGTTTGTATTTTGGAGTTCCCGCGAAGTCCGGCAGGTTAGACGGCTTCACGCTAACGCTTTTTGAAGTGCCTTCGGCAATAGCGACAGCGGCGCGGCGGCATACTCCCGCTATCTCGCGCTCTAATACGCGCACGCCGCTCTCCCGCGTGTAATCGGTGATTAACAGGCGTATCGCCTCGTCCGAAACCTTGATTTGAGCGGCTTTCAAGCCGTGTTTCCTGCGCTGCTTCGGGAAAAGGTGAACCCGCGCGATTTGAAGTTTTTCCTCGTCCGTATAGCTCGGGATATCAATAACCTCCATACGGTCAAGCAAAGCCGCCGGAATAGCACTCTTATCGTTCGCGGTCGTAACAAAGAGCGTGTCGGACAAATCAAAGGGTATCTCTAAATAATGGTCGCGGAAAGTAGCGTTTTGCTCCGGGTCAAGAGCCTCGAGCAAGGCCGCGGCCGGGTCGCCGTGATAATCGTGACCTATTTTGTCAACTTCGTCGAGGAGTATGAGCGGGTTGCGCGTCCCGGCGCGCTGTACGGCCTCGATAATGCGCCCCGGCATAGCGCCTATATACGTCTTGCGATGCCCTCGGATATCGGCCTCGTCGTGAACGCCGCCGAGTGAAATGCGCGACATTTTGCGGTTCAGCGCTTTAGCAATCCCCGTCGCAATCGACGTTTTCCCGGTTCCGGGAGGTCCGACTAGGCAGAGTATGCTTCCCTTATTGCCGGGCGCGAGTTTTCTAACGGCTACGAACTCAACAATCCGGCGTTTTACCTTGTCTAAGCCGTAGTGGTCGCTGTCAAGTATCTTGCGCGTAACGGCGGGGTCAAGCCGCTCCTCGGTGGTAATCGTCCACGGCAGGTTCAGGCAGGTATCGAGGTACTGAATAAGCGACACCGCGTCCGGCGAACCCTGGTGCTGTTTCCGCAGGTTCCCCGCGTCTTTCAGAAGCTTCTTTTCCACTTCATCTGAAAATCTTAGCGAGAGTATCTGCTCGCGGTAGGTTTCAGCTTCTGTTTCCGGGTCGTAGTCGCCGCCCTCTCCGAGCGACTGCTTGATAATGCGAAGCTGTTCGCGAAGTATGCCCTCGCGCTGTCCCTCCGCGAGCCGGACGTTAGTTGCCTGCCGAACCTCGAAATCAACCTCCAGAAACGCTATGGCCTCAAACATAAATTCGTTAAGCTTTTTCAGACGTTCAAGCGGGTTTAACTGCGACAGCAGCTCGTACTTCCTGTCATTCGGGATAAAAACGTTATGCGCGAGTAAATCCGCAAGGCTACCCGCAAGCTCTAAAGCCGTGTGGTTAGCGAGCAGTTCCTCAATATGCGGGCGAAAATCCGGCGCGGAACCTTGTCCGAGCATTGCGTAGCGTCCCGCGAGCGCCTTCGTGTGCGTAACAAGCTCGCTTGCGAGTTCCGCGTCCGTAACCGGGATATCGAACATCATTTCGTACTGTGCGGTAAAACAGGGCTTGCGTCGCGTTATCTTAGTCCACCGCGCGCGCTGTTCGCACTCTATCACGGCGCGAACGCCCTCGCTCGAGTTCAGAAACTGCGTCACGCGCCCCAGTAAGCCGATTTGATAAATCTGACCGTTGGAGGGCGTTTCAATGTACGGCGCGTTCTCGTCAAGCTTCTGAAAGGCAAGGAAAATCTGCCTGCGAACCCCGCGCATAGCGGAGCGCAGCGCCGCCGCCGAAGCGTCGTCGTCAATCTCTATGTTAAGCGTTGTAGCCGGAAAAATCGTAACCCCGCGAAGCAGCAGCATAGGGACAGTTTCAATCTGCATAGTGAATATACCTCAAATCTTAATCTATAGATAGTTCCTGATAGTCGAAGTATAACACATAACAAGCCATTTGTCAATTGATATCAGTTGATATCAATTAACAGTTATCAAATATCAAATATCAGAGACGATGGTTCAGATAACAGTTATCAAATATCAAATATCAGAGACGATGGGTTCAGTTAACAGATATCACATATCAAATATCAGAGACGAAAGGTTAGGACGTGGGGTGCGGGGAGGTTGGACGCGTGGCGCGGGGTACACGAAAAACGTAGGGGCGGGTTTCAAACCCGCCCTCCCCGCGCCGTGCGCGGACGCAACCCACGTCCACCGTCCCGGCGCATTGCGCCGGGACAGGGCAGGGCTTCGCCCTGCCCTGTCTTTGCGAAGCGCCGCTATGCCCGCGATACGTAGGACGTTACAGGCGCGAAGCAATCCAGTGCCGGGGGGAAAACATACGGCGCGTAGACGCAGGATTGATGTGTAGAGGCAAAAAAGCAAAACCCAACTATCAAAAGGTGTACCTTTTGATAGTTGCAAAATTTGACTAAAAAGGGGATTGACAAGGGTGAAAAGCTGTGCTATAATGTTAAATATCAGGGTAAACATTTCGCAAGCAGACAAGTACAATATTCGGAGGAAAGTATACAAGTTTTCAATCGAGGCAAATTAAGGATTGACAAACGTGCGAAAAGATGATAGAATAGTATGCAGAAACTACTTGAATGAGTCAAAGGGCTAGCCCTTTGTGTAAAGTCAGAGACTTTACACAAATACACGAACCTCATTATTGCAAAGAGCGAAACTTTCCAGGCTGTTCGCCTGCAAATAAAAATAGCAGAGCTTATGGCTCTGCGGGGAGTACATAATAATGACCAACAGGATTAGAGGACCGACGTTCGACCCCGGCGACTTCCGGATTAGGCTCAACGATTAGACTTCGCACCGTAAAACATCGCGTACCTTGGAAGAGCGGGCAACTTCCGTAACAAATAGGTACTCACCACCCGGATTTAGAAAGGGAAAAAATTATGACCGGGCTACGAACCACTCGCAATACTTCGCGTCCGACAACTTCGGTGTCTCCACGAAAACGGGGACAGCGCATTACAGACATAGGATCAGTCGAATTGAAATTCCATATTTTCAACAAGGACAGTTGGGACACGATAATCGACACTGATGTAATTGCATTAGAGGGGAGTGAGTAGTAATGAAAACTGCAAAACTAATAATTGGAATAATAAGCATTGTTCTGTTCATATTCATTATGTTCCAG
>JAISJH010000002.1 GCA_031261635.1 Oscillospiraceae bacterium | reverse complement strand
CCGCAGTCCGCAGATACGTATGTTACGCTCCCGGCACTGGATTGCTTCGCGCCTGTACGTCCTGCGTGTCGCAAGTGCGGCGGCGCTCGCAAAGACGGCGCACCGCGCCGGGACGAAGGTTGGGCGCGTGACGCACGGCGCGGGGCTTGGACTAAATAAATCTACAAAAAGGAACACAACAATGTTACACGTCAGCAACGTAAGCGTTACATACCCGGACGGTACGGAGGTTTTGCGCGAAGTCAGCTTCACGCTCGGGCGCGGGGAGAACGTCGCCCTTATCGGTGCCAACGGAGCCGGTAAAACCTCGCTGTTACTGTCGCTCTCGGGACTGCTCGGCATACAGGGCGGCACGGTCAGCGCGGACGGCGTAACGCTCGGGAAAAAGACGCTCGGCGACTACAGAAAACGTATTGGCCTGGTCTTTCAAAACCCGGACGACCAGCTTTTTATGCCGTCGATATTCGAGGACGTAGCGTTCGGCCCGCGAAACCTCGGCGTCCCGGAGGACGAGATAGGGCGGCTTGTGGAAAGGACGCTCGAGAGCCTGAACATAGCGCGGTTGTCGGAGCGTTCGCCGCTCAAACTCTCCGGCGGCGAAAAGCGTCTGTGCGCGTTAGCGACAACGCTCGCAATGGAGCCGGATTATTTATTGCTGGACGAACCCACGGCCTTCCTCGACCCAAAAGCGCGGCACATTCTGGCAAAGTTACTAAAAACCCTCCCGCAGGGAAAACTAATAGCCACGCACGACCTACCCTTCGCAAAGCAAACCTGTACGCGTGTGCTACTGCTAAACAACGGCGGCATACGCGACAGAGGCGAGCCGACGAGTGACACGCTGGAGGCAATAGAACAAGAACTAACAGGCAATTGACAAAATTTAACGCAACAACGTAGGGGCGGGTTTCAAACCCGCCCTTTTGCGTTTTGCAATGTCATTGTAAACGCACGGTCTACAACCCCCGTCATTGCGAAGCGCCGGTACGCCCGCGATACGTAGAACGTTACAGGCGCGAAGCAATCCAGTGCCGGGGGGTTATGACAATTGATAATTGACAATGAATAATGAATAATTACGAAGGTAGGACGAGGGTACTGGGCTTGGATTGCTTCGCGCGGCTCGCAAAGACGGGCAGGGCGAAGCCCTGCCCTGTCCCGGCGCAATGCGCCGGGGAAACCACCCCGCCCCTGCGGGGGCACCCCTCCACAGAGGGGATGGGGTTTGGACGTTGGTTGCGAGGGTTATATCCACGCAACCAAACGTCCAATCCCCCGTCCTCATCCCCTCTGTGGAGGGGTGCCGCCCGCAGGCGGCGGGGTGGTTTCCCCCGCAGGGCGCAACCCCGTGTGCGCCCCCTCCAAAGCCCCCCTCTTTAGAGGGGGGTGCCGCCTCAGCGGCGGGGGGTGCCGCACCCCCGTCCTAACCCTCGTCTCTGATATCTGATATTTGCTAACTGTTATTTGATTAAAAAATTCCTCTTGACAAATCAAATATATGGTGGTATAATAGAGTTCGTATCAAGCATAGTAAACATATATGATATATTTTACAGACTAATTATATAGGAGATGTTATTAAATGGCAAAAGTTAACTTATCCGCTACCAGTGTGCCTATCCGCGAGACGCGCCTCGGTTCTATTACCGGCTTTGACGGTACCGCCGACGGGCTTGTCGCGGAGTCGCGCTGCGGGATTAAGGATAAAGTACGCTCGTTTTCGCAGTGTCTCGGCTGCTCTACCTCGCAGGCCGCTTGTATGGTAATCCTCGTGCAGGACGCGGCGGTTATCAGTCACGGTCCCGTGGGTTGTTCCTCGTGTTTTCACGAATTTGCCTTTACCTACCGCGTCAATTCGCCGCTTCGGGGCGTTGAAAAACCCACGCAGAGGAAAATTTACTCGACGAACCTTGACGAGAACGACACGGTTTTTGGCGGAGCGGCAAAACTCGCGGCTACAATCCGCGAAGCCTACGAGCGAACCCGCCCTAGCGTCCTGTTCGTACTGACCACCTGCGCGGCGGGGATAATCGGCGACGACGTTGAGAGCGTCTGCGAGGAAGCGGAGGAGGAAATCGGCGTCCCGGTAGTCGCGATTTTCTGCGAAGGTTTCCGCTCACGCGTGTGGACGACGGGCTTTGACGCAAGCTACCACGGCATAGCGCGGAAGCTCGTCAAACCCGCCCGCGAGCGGCGAACTGATATGATAAACGTCATAAACTTCTGGGGAAGCGATATTTTTAAGGACTGGTTCGCGCCCTTCGGCGCGGCTCCGAACTACATAACGCCCTACAGCACGCTTGAAAAGCTCTCGCATAGCAGCGAGGCGGCGGCTACAATTCAGGCCTGCCCCACGCTCGGCTCCTACCTCGCCGCCGCGCTGGAGCAGGAATACGGAGTGCCGGAAATCAAAACCGCGCCGCCCTACGGCATAGCTCAAACGGACAGATGGTTTCGCGAACTCGGCAAAATGCTCGGAAAGCCCGAAGTCGCGGAAAAACTGATTGCGGAAAAGAAAGCCGAATACCTGCCTAAGATTGCGGCTCTGCGCGAAAAGCTCAAAGGCAAGAGCGCCTACGTAACGGGCGGCGCGGCTCACGGTCACGCGCTACTCTCCGTGCTTCGCGAACTCGGAATGTCCGCTAAGGGCGCGTCAATATTCCACCACGACCCGCTTTATGACAACGACGAGGAGCAGGGCGACATCTTAGCTCACGGAGTGCGCGATTACGGCGATGTGCCGAACTTCCGCGTCTGCAACAAGCAGGAGTTTGAGCTTGTTAACGCCCTGAACCGTATTCGCCCGGACGTACTCCTTGCCCGGCACGGCGGTATGACGCTCTGGGGCGCTAAACTCGGTATCCCGGCGATACTCGTCGGCGACGAGCATTACTCAATGGGCTACGAGGGTCTCGTAAACTACGGTGAGCGCATACTTGAAACAATCGAAAACGACGAGTTTGTCAAAAACCTTGAAAAACACGCTATCAACCCTTACACCAAATGGTGGCTTGACCAGACGCCCACGCGCTTTTTAGAAGGAGCGTGTGTACAGGTAACAGATAGCAGTGTTCAGACAACAGATACGGAAGATAGACGGGGGGTAACCGCGTGAGCCATTTAATAGAGCAGGAGCGCTATACCTGCGCGATAGGCGCGCTTCAAAGCGTTGTCGCGATACCGCGCGCCGTGCCGATACTTCACTCCGGCCCCGGTTGCGGGAGTATGATAGCGGGATTTTACGAGCGTTCCACAGGCTACGCCGGAGGCAGCACTTCGCCCTGCACGAATTTTACCGAGCGCGACGTGGTATTCGGCGGCGTTGACCGTCTGCGTGAGATTATCGACAATACATATAAAGTCCTTGACACTGATTTACAAGTTATCCTAACCGGCTGTACGGCGGGAATAATCGGGGACGACGTAGCATCGGTAGCGGAGGATTTCCGCGCGGAGGGCAAACCGATTGTAGCCGTCGAAACTCCCGGCTTTAAGGCAAATAACTACGAGGCTCACAGCTTCGTTGTAAACGCCATAATCGACCAGTATGTGCGGGGCTTTGAAGCTGATAATCCCGCACGAAGCGAGGCTAACACGGTAAACCTCTTTGCCTCCCTGCCGTATCAGGACCCCTTTTGGAAAGGCAACCTCGCGGAGTACAAGCGGCTTATCGAGGGTCTTGGTTTCAAGGTTCACATACTGTTCGGTCCTAAATCCGACGGCGTTAGCGAATGGCAGAAAATACCCCGCGCTAATTTCAACATACTGGTTTCACCCTGGCACGGGCTTCCGATTGTTGAGCATTTACAAAAGCTCTATAAACAGCCCTTTGTAAAATTTCCGCATATACCCATCGGGGCGAATGAAACCGAGCGTTTTTTACACTCCGTACTGGATTTCGCGAAAGACAACGGCTCAACGATAGACTTCAACGCCGCCGAAGCGTTTATTCAGCGCGAGAGCTACGCCTATTACGAGGAGATTGACAATCTCGCCACCTTTCTTTTAGAATTTCGCTACGGACTGCCGAACCACGTACACATTTTCCACGACTCGGGCTATGTACTGGGCTTATCAAAATTCCTGCTTCACGAAGTCGGCATAATCCCCAAAGAGCAGTACGTAACGGACAACACCCCCGAGCGTCTGTGGGAGCCGCTTCAAGCGGAACTAGACAGCGCGTCCGGCAAGCGCAGTATACCTATAACCTTTGACCCGGACGCGGGCAACTCACAGGATAAATTCCGCAAGTTAAAGCACAACGGCCGCGGACTGATTATAGGCTCCGGCTGGGAAAAAGAGCTTGCAAAGGAAAACAACTGCGATTTCCTCTCCGCCGCGCTCCCTACGCCCTACCGCCTAGTGCTGACGACAAACTACGCGGGTTTCTCAGGGGGGTTGAGGGTGATAGAGGACATCTACGACGCGGTTCTTTATACTTATAAATAACAGTTATCAAATATCAAATATCAAATCTCAAATATTAGATTTTACGTTTGATAAGCTATCGCAAGACTTAACAGTCCGTCATTGCGTTAGAAAAGTTATCGCAAGACTTATTAGTCCGTCATTGCGAAGCACCGGTAAGTTCGCGATACGTAGGACGTTACAGGTGCGAAGCAATCCAGTAGTAATAACCCAAGATACGTATGTTACGCTCCCGGCACTGGATTGCTTCGTGCCTATACGTTGTACGTATCTCAAGCCTTGCGGCACTTCGCAAAGACGGCGCACGGCGACGTACAAATAACAGTTATCAAATATCAAATATCAGAGACGAAGGTTAGGACGGGGGTTGCGCCCCGTGGGGGTGCGTGGAACGCGCCGTCCTTACGCGCCCGCCGCTTCCCACGTAATTATTCACTATCCATTATTAACTATTCATTAGAATTTGGAGGACCTATGGCATATAATTTTGACACGCAGCGGCTTCGTGCCGGCTATGAGCCTAGCGAACACAAATACGCCGTTTCGCCGCCTATTTACGCTACCGCCAGTTATGACTTCCGCGATGTTGAGAACTCGCGCAATCTGTTTAATTTCAGCGAGGCGGGTTATCTTTACACTCGTATCGGCAACCCTACCGTCGCCGTACTCGAGGAGCGCGTCGCCGCGCTTGACGGCGGCTCGGGGGCTATCGCGCTCGCGAGCGGTATGGCGGCTATCACCTACGCGGTTTTCAACGTTGCCGAGGGCGGCGGGCGCGTGCTAACTTCGCCCTATTTATACGGCGGCTCCTCCGACCCGTTCAGGAAAATTTTCCCGCGTTTCGGTATAGATTTTGATTTTTCGCAAAATATCAGCAATCCCAAGCTATTGGAAGCAGAGATAAAACCCGATACCAAGGCGATTTTTGTCGAGAGCATTTCTAACCCCAATACCACGCTCCTTGACATTGACGCTATTGCCGCCGTAGCCCACAAGCACGGTATCCCGCTGATTGTTGACAATACGGTCGCGACGCCCTATCTCTACCGCCCTATCGAACACGGAGCCGATATCGTAGTCTATTCCGCTACGAAAGGTTTGTCGGGACACGGCAACATTATCGCCGGGCTGATTGTCGAGAGCGGAAAGTTTAACTGGAAAAGCGAAAAATTCCCGGTCTTTTCTGAAAAATATTATACACTGCGCGACAAAGACGGCGTTGCTCGTAGTTATTTGGACGTTTTCCCGACTATCCCCTTTACGACTAAAGTACGCCTTGACTATCTAAACTACTTCGGCGCGGCCTTATCGCCCTTTGACGCGTATCTTGCCGTTATCGGGATAGAAACGCTATCCGAGCGGCTGTCTAAGCAATCCGCTAACGCCTTGAAACTCGCGGAGTATCTTGAAGCTAATAAGCACGTTAATTTTGTGCGCTATCCCGGTTTGAAAAACAGCCCCGACTATGCGCTATACACCCGCGATTACAAAAACGGCGCGGGAGGTTTACTGGCCTTCGGCTTTGACGGCAGTGATGCTCAAAAAGAGGTTTTCTTAAACTCTATAAAACTGTTCCACTTCCACGTTAACATCGGCGACGCGCGCTCGCTGATTGTCAACTCCCCGCAAACAACTCACGGCGAGCTGAACGCCGAACAGCAGGCCGAGGCCGATATCCCCGCGAACCTGATACGCATTTCAGCGGGCTTGGAGGATATAGACGACCTGATAGCCGATTTGCAACAGGCTTTTAATAAGGCGTTTGATTAGGGCGTATCTAATTGTCTTACACAGGTCTATTGCATTGCACGGGTCTAATCGCGTTGAGCAGGTCTGTAGGGGCGAGGCTTGCCTCGCCCGGTAGACACCGTAGCGCGTGTACTCAAAGCAATGGGTCAAGAGTTCGTCATTGCGAAGCGCCGGGAAGCCTAACATATAACCCGGTTTAGGCGCGAAGCAATCCAGTAGTATACGCCACAGATACGTATGTTACGCTCCCGGCACTGGATTGCCGCGCCGGTTTCATTCCTACGTATCACAAGCGTTCCGCGGCTCGCAATGACGGACTCTCGACTTGCTACGTTTTGACTACGCCCGCTTGAATACGCATATACGCAATCGGGCAACCGGGCGGGGCGAGCCCCGCCCCTACGAGCCGCAACGTAACCCCCCCTTACTACGCGCAATACTAAATTTATATAAACACCAAGAAGGAGACAACTCTATGAAAAGCAGAACCAGAATCATAGCGGGTACTCTCGCGCTGATGATGTCGCTTACGACACTTCTCGCGGCTTGCTCAGGCAGCAGCAACGGCGGTTCTACCGCCACGCCTCCCCCGGCCACTGAAAACGCCTCCGGCGGCACGGACGCTACCCCGGCGGCGGAAAAAACTCCCGACGCGGCAACTGTCACATACAAATTCGGCAAACTCGACCTCAGCGGCAAAGACGGCGCGCTTTGCGGAGCGCCCACCTATATCGCTCTTGACCAGGGCTTCTTCGCCGAGGAGGGTTTTGACGTTACCCTCATCTCCGCGGACTCCGAGACACGCAAAATCGGGCTGAATAACGGCACGCTCCCGATTGTTAACGGCGACTTCCAGTTTTTCCCCTCGATTGAGGAAGGCGTTAAGGTTAAAGTCGTTGACGGTCTGCATAACGGTTGTATTAAATTTCTCGTTCTAAAGGGCAGCGACATCAAATCGGCTTCAGACCTTAAAGGCAAGAAAATCGCCGTTGACGAAATCGGCGGTACGCCTCACCAGGTCGCGAGCGTTTGGGTTGAAAAAGCCGGAATCTCCGCCGACCCCAGTAAGGGCGAAGTCGAATGGGTAGTATTCGGTGACGGCAACCTTGAACTCGAAGCGCTTCGTCAGGGCGCGGCGGACGTAGCGGCTCTGTGGGACCCGCTCGGTTCAGTCGTTACGCAGAGCGCTGATTCGGAATACGAGGTTCTTTTTGACCTTTCAACCGACCCGACTTTCGCCGGCAAATATTGCTGCTTCCTCTACGCTTCGACAAAGGTAATCGAGGAGGAACCGGAAAAAATCGCGGCTCTGCTCCGCGCCTACAGAAAAGCCCAGGAATGGATTGCGGCAAACCCGAAGGAAGCCGTAGAAATCATTTCAAGCAAGAAATATTCGGCGATTGAGGATACAACTCTCGCCCAGGCCTTAGTAGAAAACTATCAGTATCCCTCGGTACACGCTCACGAAACGGGAGCGCAGAACGTTCGCGAGGACGTAAAATACTTCGTAAACGAGCTGAAAAACATCGGCTACTTAAAAACAGATAACGCCGACGCTTTCGCCGACGAGATTTACTACGAAGTAGACCTGACCTTGGGTCAGTAAAAGCAATAAATCGGGCGGCGATACGCCGCCCGTAAACCTACACCATTCCTCCACCCGCGTCCCCCGCGCCGCCTGGCGTTAACCTTATACAAGGAGCGTACATAATGTCTGCCAAACCTAATACGCCTGGTAACAGGAAATTTTTACTGCTGTCTATTATCAGCGTTATCGGCTTCATTGCCGCTATTTTCGTCAACGTTTTATTTCCGCAGCTTGCCGATATTAAAATCATTCCCTATACGTTTTTTGGCGAAAAGCTAACGCTTGATATGAATGAAACCTATAGATATGTTCTGATAGGCATTATTCTTATGTACCTCGGAATAGCGGCGTTTTCAGCTACCACGCCGGAGCGGCGCAGGAAGTTCCAGAACCGCGTGGCGTTCCGCTTCGCTATCGGGCTTGTCGTCGCGCTTTGGGATATTCTCGGTACTAAACTGCTGTATTTACAGCAGCCGTTCTTTCCGGGACCCGCTAAGATTGTCGAAGCCTTTTTAATGGAAACGCCCTATATCATTACTAACACGCTCTATTCGCTAAGGCTCTTTACATTCGGCTTTTTGGCGGGGATACTCTTTGGTATAGGCACCGGCATACTTATCGGCCTGTTTCCGAAGATTTATTACTGGGTGTTCCCTGTGCTGAAAATTACCGGGGTTATCCCGGCTGTCGCGTGGATGCCTTTTGCGCTTACCCTGTCGCCTACGCCCTTTATCGCGGCGGTGTTTCTCGTTGTAATCTGCGCGTGGTTCCCTATAGCGTTCCAGACTGCGCAGGGGATTGCAAGCACGCCTAAAATCCACTTTGAAGTCGCCAGAACGCTTGGGGCAAAAACCTCGTTTCTGATGTTCCGCGTCGCCATTCCCCACGCGCTGCCGAATATTTTTACAGGTATATCAATGGCTAACGGCTACGCGTTTACGACGCTCGTAATGTCCGAGATGATGGGGCAGCCGGGAGGTCTAGGCTACTACATCAACGCCTCGCGGGTGTGGTCTGCGTATTACAAAGTCTTTGCCGCTATAATTGTTATGGCTATTATGTTCTCGCTTATTATGCGTCTGATTGCGTTTATACAGGGTAAAGTTTTGCGCTGGCAGAAAGGACTACTGAATGGATAACACATTACTTTCAATAGAAAATGTCAGCAGAACCTACACGGACGTTGACGGCAACAAGGTTGAAGCGCTCTATGACGTGAGCTTGACAATCAACAAGGGCGAGTTTATATCGTTCATAGGTCCCTCCGGCTGCGGCAAGACTACGCTTCTGCGACTTATAGCGGGGCTTGACAGTCCGCAGGCGGGTACACTTACGCTAAACGGCGGGCTTATTACAGGCACAGACCCTCAGCGCGGCTATGTTTTTCAGCAGGGGAGCCTGTTTCCCTGGCTTACGGTTGAAAAAAATATCGCCTCCGGCCTGAAAGCGCGCGGCGTGTATAAACAGCAGAAAGCCGACGTTGCCGAGTACCTTAGCCTTATCGGCCTCGACGGCTTCGGGAAGTCGTATCCTCACCAAATTTCCGGCGGTATGGCGCAGAGGGTCGCTATAGCCCGCGCGCTTATAAACCGCCCCTCCGCGCTGCTCCTTGACGAGCCTATGGGCGCGCTCGACTCCTTTACACGCGCAGATTTGCAGGATAAACTGCTATCGCTATGGCGGCACGACGGTACGACGATGATACTCGTAACGCACGATATCGACGAGGCGATATACCTCTCCGACCGCGTTGTCATTATGACCCCCAGACCCGGTAAAATAAGCGAGATAATCCCGGTAAACTTCCCGCGCCCCCGCCACCGCGGCGGCGTAGAGTTCCTAGCAATGCGTAAAACGATACTCGAAAAGCTCGATTTGGCAAGCGCGAAGCCCGACCCGGAATATACGATTTGACAGTTAACAGTTATCAAATAACAGTTAACAGTTAGCAAATATCAAATATCAGAGACGAGAGTTTGGACGAGGGTTGCGGGGGGACGTTTGGTTGCGGGGGCTACCGTAGGGGCGGGTTTCAAACCCGCCCTTCCCGCGCATTGCGCGGGCGTAACTCCGTCCACCGTCCCGGCGCATTGCGCCGGGACAGGGCTGGGCTTGCCCCTGCCCGTCTTTGCGAAGCCGCCACCGCACTTGCGATACGTAGCATTGAAACGCGGCGAAGCAATCCAGGGTTGACGTAGTACCTCTACGATACATAATCCGTATGTTATCCCCCCGGCACTGGATTGCTTCGCACCTGTAACGTCCTACGTATCGCAAGCGTACCGGTGCTTCGCAATGACGGGCGGGGTAAGCCCCGCCCCCGCGCACGGCGCGTAGACGCGGACTTGGACGAGGGGACTGGACTTGGATTGCTTCGCGCGGCTCGCAATGACGGTGCGCCGGGACGGTGGACGGGGTTACGTTCCGCGCACGGCGCGGGGAGGGCGGGTTTGAAACCCGCCCCTACGTCCCCCCCGCAACCCCCGGCCGAACACTCCTCTCAGATATCTGAAATTTGAAAACATTTAACATTTAACAAGTAACAGATATAAGAATTTTTCTAACAG
>JAISJH010000107.1 GCA_031261635.1 Oscillospiraceae bacterium | reverse complement strand
GGGAGGGAGCCGACGGGGGAGGGCGGGTTTGAAACCCGCCCCTACGAGCCTCGCAACCCCCGTCCAAACCCACGTATTTGATATTTGATAACTGTTATTTAACAAATTTTTGGAGGTTTTACTAATGCACATCAAAAACGTCAACTACCTTGCGGAGGATTTTACTGTCCGGCAGGGGTCGCTTACTCTTGCCGACGGTAAGATTGCCGCTATCGCGCCTGCTGACGGGGTTGTTAGCAACGATTTAATTATTCCCGGGCTTCGCAATATGCACTCGCACGTGCCTATGACCTTGCTTCGCGGGTATGGCGAGGGCTTGCCGCTTGACCGCTGGCTTAATGAGCGCGTCTTTCCCTTTGAGGCCAAGCTCACGGACGACGACGTGTACTGGGGGTCGCTTGTCGGTATCGCTGAAATGCTCGCTTCGGGCGTTACGGAGTTCGCCGATATGTATGACCACTGCGGCGCTATAGTCGAGGCAGTTAAAAAGGCCGGGATACGCGTCAGAATTTCGCGGGCGTTCCTCGACTTCGGCGGCGGCTCGCTCAAAGGCTCAACGCGCGAAGCAGAGGAGCTGGAGCTTATCGCCGTAAAGCACCCGCTGATTACACCCGAAGCGGCAATTCACGCGGAGTACACAAGCCACGAAAAATACGTCCGCGAAGCCGCAGAGTTTGCTAAGGAGCATAAGCTCTCGGTGCAACTGCACCTCTCGGAAACCGCTAAGGAACACGCCGAGTGCATAGAGCGTCACGGCAAAACCCCGGCGCGTTATTTCGCGGACTGCGGCTTTTTCGACGTTCCCGCTTTCGCGGCGCACTGCGTGCATTGCACGGACGACGATTTACAGATTTTCAGGGAGTACGGCGTTACCGCCGTGCATAACCCTACAAGCAATCTGAAACTCAAATCGGGCATTTTCAATACGCGCAAGGCTTATGATATGGGCGTAAAACTCGCGCTCGGGACGGACGGCGCGGCAAGCAACAATAACCTGAACCTCTTTGAGGAGATGCACCTCGCGGCACTGCTCGGCGGCTTCACGCCGGAGGAAGTCCTTTCAATCGCGCTGAACGGCAAAATCGCCGTCGGGGAGCGCGCCGACCTCGTAATCGTAAACTACGACAAGAGCCATTTACAGCCAAACCATAATTACCTGGCAAATCTTGTATTTTCCGCGCAGGCGAGCGACATTTCTCAGACCATCGTAGACGGCAAAATCGTGTATCAGAACGGCAAAGTGGAAAACTTTGACATATTGGAAGCAATTGGAAAATCAGCGCAAGCGGCACTTCGGATAGCGAGGGACTTATAAATTACAATAACTGTAAATAAAATTGGAAAAATATACATCATTTGACAATAAATGGTGTATATTTTGCCTTTTTTTGCCATTTTTAGAAAAATATTTTCATTTTTAAGCGTTTTTTTGCCAAAAAGGGCTTGACAATTTTGAAAAGATGTGGTAAACTACAGTCATATACGAAAGTTGAACTTTCGCAATTGCCACTTGCGGGTTTTGAGTTCCTCTAAGCTTACGGGCGGCTTGAAAAATATAAACTATATCTTTAATATACATTACGATTCAAATAAGAGAGGTGAATCACTATGAACCAACAACTTTATTACCAGACCGACCGCCGGTTTGACGAGCAAGTCTGCGAGCACGGCAGCCGCCGCGAATGGCTGTTTGAACTGCTGAAGCAGTCCGGCTATACCCACAGCGCGTTTGCGCGGCTCTGCGGCTTTTCGAGGCAGACGCTTGAAAAGCTCCTGCTGGGCAACGGCAAGCCCTCTGAAAACGTCGCGCGGGCGATTGAAACGCACCTCAACGTTCCGCACAGTTGGTGGGTCAACCCGCCGCGGGACGTGCTTACCGAATGGATTCCCGCCTCCCGGCACACGCGCTACAAACGCCATATTAACTGTCTCGGCGAAATCGCGGTACCCGCGCCGTTCCGCAAATCACTCGGCTGGGACTACGGCACCGACATTCACATAATCCTCGACAAAGCCGCCGAGCGCCTGATAATCGAGCGCGCATAAGCCGGCGCGGGCGGCGCATACTACGTACACAGGTCAATCCCGGAGTCCGGTACCCTCTCATTCTGTGGCGGCAATAGCTGCGACTGTTGTGAAGAGAAGGTATCGGACTCCGGGATTGACCTGGTTTTGTGATGAGAATTTTAACAAATTTTTCCATTTTTTTTTGAAACCTTCTGCGATTAGCGTACACGATGCGGCAATCACAAAACACAGCAAAACCCCCGCAGATGTAGTATCTGCGGGGGTTTACGCGTGGTGGAGACTATTGGGCTCGAACCAACGACCTCCTGCGTGTGAAGCAGGCGCTCTAACCAGCTGAGCTAAACCTCCGTGACTTGGTGACCCGTACGGGACTTGAACCCATGTTACCGCCGTGAAAGGGCGGTGTCTTAACCGCTTGACCAACGGGCCTTGTTGCGTGCCGGATAGTTTTTGCGCGGATACGCGTTTGGTAGCGGCAAGTGGACTCGAACCACTGACACTCCGGGTATGAACCGAATGCTCTAGCCAACTGAGCTATGCCGCCGTCTCGCGCCGCCCGCGGTTGCTCTCAATCCACAAGCCTATGTATTATAACACATCGCAAATACTTTGTCAAGACCCTTTTTTCAAATATCAAATATCAAATATCAAATATCAGAGACGAAGGTTTGGACGTTGGTTACGCACGTTCGTAGGGGCGGGTTTCAAACCCGCCCCGGGGGTCGAAACATTATAAATTCTACGTTAGGGCGGGTTTGAAACCCGCCCCTACGTCCCGCGTTATATGTTTTTTATTTGTCGTGGGTGTATTCTTTGCCTTCATTGTCTTTTAGTGAGGTTCCGTCTTGGTTTAAGGTGTATGAAATACTCTTTACCGAGCCGCTTGCTATTGTCGTTACCTCATTGCCGAAAAATACGCAGTCTATAGTCCATTCACCTTTAGAATACTGGTCTCTCATTTTTCTCAGTGAATAATCAATTTCTATAAATGTGCCTTTGTCGCGTGTATAATACCATACGCCTGCCCAGCGTATTCTTTCGTCAAGTGCTTTTTTCGTGCTATCTTTATAGTCACCTATTTCTTGAAAAATCTTTTGTGCTCCAAGATAATCACCATTTTCAAATAATTCATCGCCTTGCTTGTATAGCTTCTCCGCTTCCCTGACTCGTTCCTCCGCTTGCCGTTGGTTTTCAAGTTTTGTTGCGTTTTTCGCTTGTTCCGGTGAGTTTTTATAATTACCTAGCGAGCTAAACAACGCGCTTGCACCCTCGTAGTCGCCGCTGTTGCGTAAGGTCACCGCGCGCGCATATTTCATAGACGGCTGAATTACAGTCAAAAACACAATCACAAACGCAACAACGACTACCGCAATTGGTGTCACAATCAGAGCGGTTTTCTTTTTGCGTTTAGCTATTCTTGCACGCTCCCCGGCGGCAATTTGTTCCTGTTCCTGGCGTCTACGCTCGGTTTCGAGGCGTTTCTCGTTTTCCTTGCGCTCCATTTCGAGACGCACCTCCGCTATTCGCAGTTGCTCGGCGCCATAATTCTCCAGGTCACGCTTAAGCGTATCCGTATCGAGCGCGGCAAGTTGCGCCTGTAGTGAGATTTTGCAGTGAACGCAGTTTTCCTGTTCGTTAAGGTTCAACTGTCCGCAGCCGCAGTACCAGTAATCGTCAAATTCCTCGGGAATATTCGCGCTTTGTGCCGCCGAACGCCGGTACTGCGCTTCAAGCTCTCCCAGAACCGACAACGGCTTCGGCGTATTCGCAAGCGGACTGAACGCGCCGCCGCCCGGCGCTTGCCAGACCGCGCCGTCCGCAAAAACGACCTTTTTCAGCGTCACCGTGTACGAGCGCGTAGTCTTATTAGGCAGGGCAATGAGCTTATCGTCGCCAAACACCGCGCCCGGAGCGCTGTCAAGGTCGAGATAGACGTATTCGTCAATCCCCTCAACCGCGCCGCCGTCAACGCCCTTGCAGTCAACCGCTATGTACGCCGCCGCGACGTTCCGCCCGCTAAGGTTTGAGAATTTGCACTGCGCGTTGATACGGTCGTCCGCGTTGTCCCTGACAAGCGCGTGAGCGGCCAGCAAGAGCGGATACGCCCCGCTCCAGTACCCGTCCTTGACGCTCTTGATAACTTCGTAGCGTTGAGCCATTTGTACACCTCCCTACAGCCGCGGAATACTGTCGTCATATTTTTCGCGCGTATCAGCCGCCGCCGGAGCGGGCGCGGCGACAACGTTCTTGCCGATGTTGCGGGTGTTGTACGCAATCTGCGCGAGCCTGTCAAGCGCCTCGGCAACAGCCGCCCAAACAAAGTAGTTGACCACAGCAACCGCCGCCGCCACCAAAAAGTAGACAAAGCCCAAAATCCCGGAACCGGCCTGTCCAAAAATAATCCACGCGGCCATTCCGCCAAGACCAATGATAACGGTCAGAACAACGCCGATAACGTGAAGCGCCCCGCTGTTTTCGCTGTTAGAGTTCATAGTGTAGTACCCCCTAAAAATATGTATTTACTCCTATTATATCCCCCTTTAACCCTTTTGTCAAGAGGCAAATCCCCCGATTACCAGTAATTGCCAGCGAGCGGCGGCGGGGTTTGGGACGGGGACGCGCAACGCAACTCCGTCCCTCCCCCGTCATTGCGAAGCACCGGAAAGTGTGAGATACGTGAGGTGTATAGGTGCGAAGCAATCCAGTGCCGGGAGGATAACATACGTCCTACGTGCCTAGGTATCGCAGGGTACTACGTCAACCCTGGATTGCTTCGCCGCGTTTCAATGGTACGTATCGCAAGTGCGGTGGCGGCTTCGCAATGACGGGGGAGGGCGCTTCGCTGTTACGAAGGGTAAAGCGAGATGTAGAGCAAGTTCGCGATGTATTTAACACAAAAAAGTAACCGCTGTTGTTATATCCCCTTAAAAGCATTATGGGTTGCCACAACCGACTGATATAGCCTCCCCCCCCGCCCACCTACCAGAAGCGTTTCTTATTCCGCCGTTCGCGGCGGTGTTCTTTTACGTCTATCAGGATTATATCGTCGCCAATGCGGGCTATACGCTCCCAGGGTACAATGTAATCGTCCTCGTGGCCGAACAGACCCAGGAACCGCGCGGGTCCCGGGACAATCAGCGCAAGTATGCGCCCGTCTATAACGCTTAGAAGCACGTCGTCTACGTAACCTAACCGCAGACCGTCGCAGATGTTTATAACTTCCTTACAGCGTAAATCCGCTATGCGGCACTCCATAGTTTAGCCACCACCTTTTATTTTATAGTTAACAGTTATCAAATATCAAATATCAGAGACGGGGGTTTACGGGGGTTTGGACGTTGGTTGCGTTTGCATAGTTCGCATATCTGATATTTGATATTTGATATTTGATATTTGATAACTGTTATTTATTCCTTGTTCATTATATGTTTACAAAATTTGAATATTCACGTCTTGACGGCGGGGAAAATTTGTGTTATACTGGAGTAAGAACTTAATTGAATCGGAGGAGTTTTCAATGCGAGTTGTTGAAGCAACGGTACGTAATGAGGTCGGCCTGCACGCCAGACCGGCAACAGTTTTAATCCAAAAGGCAAACGAGTTTAAGAGCAGCATATCTCTCGAAGTAGGCGTACACAGTATAAACGCGAAAAGTCTGCTCGGGGTTTTGTCTCTTGGTGTCGCGAAAGACCAGATAGTAAAGATTATCGCAAACGGCAGTGACGAGGATTTAGCGGCTGAAACACTGCAAAAAGTAATCGACAACAGTTTTTCGGACGAATAACAAAAACACGGCGGCGCGGCGGGCAATTTTGCCCGCCGCTTCTTGCGTTTCCCCCGCCCGGAAAAGTAACCGCCCCGCCGCGCGGGGCATAAGATGGTATTGAAAATGGATATTAGCTAATGGAGGACAGCGTAATGCCATACGATACCTTACAGTCACAACGGATATGCTTAATTCCCGGGCCGCAGGGCTGCCCGGGACCCCGGGGACCCGCGGGACCTCCCGGACCCGTAGGACCGGCTGGACCCGGGGGACCTCCGGGAACGACAGGGCTAACAGGCGCGGCGGGCGCAACCGGGGCGGCGGGGGCTAGGGGAGCCACCGGCGCAACGGGAGCAATCGGACCGAGAGGCGCTATAGGAGCTACAGGAGCTTCGGGACCGATTGGTCCTGTTGGTCCCATAGGCGCGACGGGGGCTACGGGAGCTACCGGGTTGACAGGCCCGGCGGGTCCTACCGGGCCAGCGGGTCGAAGCGATGTACCGGGTCCGCAGGGTGACCCCGGTCCAGCGGGTCCAGCGGGTCCGGCGGGTCCCGCAGGTCCGGCGGGGCGAAGCGATGTACCGGGTCCGCAGGGCGACCCCGGACCCGCAGGTCCGGCGGGTCCGGTAGGCGCGACGGGTCCCGTAGGACCACTGGGACCGACCGGGCCGACAGGTCCCGAAGGTCCGCAGGGCGAAACCGGCGACGTAGGTCCGATGGGTCCCGCAGGCCCCGAGGGAGCTACAGGCCCGGCGGGTCCGACAGGTCCGCAGGGAGCCGCCGGTTCCACGGGTCCGACAGGTCCTCAAGGTGAAACTGGTCCAACGGGTCCGCAAGGTGCGGCGGGTGCTACAGGGCCGCAGGGCGCGGCGGGCGCTACAGGTCCCGAAGGTGCGACGGGTCCGACAGGTCCGGAGGGTCCCGAGGGCGAAACGGGGCCGCAGGGTTTGCAGGGCGAACCCGGGCCGGGCGCGATTATTCCCTTTGCCTCGGGGCTTCCGGTTACTCTTATGTCGCTGATTAACGGCGCCGCCGGACTTCCCGCCTTTATAGGCTTCGGAAGCTCGGGAATGGGGCTTCCTATCATCGGCGGTACAATCAACCTGACTAACCCCGCCGGGACGCTTACTAACTTCGCGTTTTCAATTCCCAGAAGCGGCACGATTACCGCGCTTTCGGCGTATTTTTCAGTCACCGCCGCGCTCGCGCTGATTGGTACCTCCGTTACCGTCAACGCCTCGCTGTTCCTGTCGCCCACTCCCGATAATATTTTTACCGAGGCTGTGACTGTTCCGCTTGCTCCCGATTTGACAGGGATTGTCACTATAGGCGAAACAGCCTCGGCGGTGTCGTCCGGCCTGTCGATTCCCGTTACCGCCGGAACGCTCGCTCTGGTAGTTTTCACCGTGAACGCGGCAGGGATTTCGCTGCTGAATACGGTAATAGGCTACGCAAGCGCGGGTCTTGTGATACAGTAGACGGCGTACAGCGTATAACAAAAACCTCCGGAGGCTATACGGCCTCCGGGGCTTGGTTATTTTGTTCTCAAAAATACTTGCGTATTCCTTCGCTTGCTCCGTTTACGTCGGCGCTTATTGATACCGTAAACTTGATGTTGTTGGCTTCGCCAAAAGCGTCAAGCCAGTCAACGAACATTTCGACAGCGTGTACGTCGCCCGCGAACGGGGCAATCTTGTACAGGCTGTCTATGAAAATATGGGTTATGTCGTAGTTTCCGGCATAGAGCCCCGAGATGAAGCCCTTTAGAAATTCCGGGCCTGAAATAGCATAGTCGCTGGCGGTGATGAGCCGCGCCTCACGGGGAATGTCGAAGGTCAGCTTGCGCTCTTTTTCAAGGCAGACCACGTGACCGTGTTCCACTTCGAGCGCGGCGGTTACAAGACTGATTAGCTCCTTGGTTTTGCCCGCGCCTTTGAGACCCATAAGGACTTTTACTTTTGCCATATGTTATTACCTCCTGTTGTTTATGTTAAGCCTGACTATAGTATAACACATTTCGCGCCGCTGTGCAAGAGGGAAATGTATTGCAGATAGCAGATAGCAGATAGCAAATAGTTAACAGTTATCAAATATCAAATATCAGAGACGGAGAGTTGGACGAGGGTGCGTCCTGCGGGGTGGTTTCCCCGCGCAGTGCGCGGACGTAACCCCGTCCACCGTTCCGGCGCAATGCGCCGGAACAGGGCAGGGCTTGCCCCTGCCCGTCTTTGCGAAGCCGCCACCGCACTTGCGATACGTAGTTGGTGATATGCGGCGAAGCAATCCAGGGTTGACGTACAATCCTGCGATACGTACCGTATGTTATCCCCCTGGCACTGGATTGCTTCGCACCTGTAACATTCTACGTATCGCGGGCTTACCGGTGCTTCGCAATGACGGCGCACTGCGCCGGGACGTTGGACGTAGGACGGTGGACGTGGGACGCGGGGCAGGACGAGGGTACTGGGCTTGGATTGCTTCGCGCGGCTCGCAATGACGGTGCGCCGGGACGTTGGACGGGGGAGGGCGGGTTTGAAACCCGCCCCTACGTAACCCCGCGTCCCCTACGTCCTTTGCGTCATTTGCGTCCCCTACGCCCCGATTTCACACGGACGCTTGACATACTTGTTGTAATGGTGTATAATAACTTGATAGCCGTATGTAATCAACGTATCCGTTATCTAGTATCTAATATTTGATATTTGATATTTGATATTTGATATTTGATAACTGTTATTTGTAATCTGTTATTTGTTATTTGTTATTTGTTATCTGCTATCTGTTATCTGTACAATGGGGGTGGGGACTATTCAACGCAGGAACTCTATTTATATTAAACTGCTGATACCAATTATATGTATTATGGTTTTGCAGTCCGTACTCATCGGAGGGTCGCTTTATCTTAACAAGACCATTGAGGTTCTGGAGGTCAACGCTGTTGATACTTTACGCAAGAATATGGAGAACCGCAGTATTATTCTTGAAAACCTTATGGTACATAACCTTTCAAACATTGAGCGTTTTGAAAGCGACGTAAAGATTGCGCTGAACCGCGAGGCCGCCGTTTCGGGGCTTACCGTGGCTGAATTACTTGATAAGCCCGAGCATCTTAACAGTGTTCTAAATACTGTGTCTAACTCCGCGCTGGAGACGCTTCGGCTGTCGTTCGCTACGGGGATATTTATGTATTTTACGGATATAAATGAAAGCCCGGAGGGGGCGACGGGGCGCGGGTTTTACTACCGCGACCCTGACCCGCTGTCCGCTCCCGCTGATTTTTCAGATATTATGCTGCTTCGCGGTTCCGTCAGTATCGCCCATAAGGATAATATACCGCTTGACAGTTTATGGACGGAAAAGTTCTTTTTCCCGAGGGACAGCGCACAGCTTTGGAAGGGATACTCCGACCTGCTCCGTGTGGGCAATGAACACGCGGACTTCAAATCCACCGACCTGTCGCGCTGGGGCAGTCCGCGCGTTTATGAAAAGCAGTCGGCGACTGATTCTAACGCGGGTCTTAGCTACTCGCGCCCTATTATTATAAATGGTAAGGTCGTCGCGGTTATCGGTACGGAGCTTCAGTCAAAGCGGCTCTGGGAGTATTTTCCGTATGCCGACTTCGGTACTTCCGGGCAGGGCGGTTATTTGCTTCTGCGCTATAACTCGCGCGACGCTGAAAAGCCGCAGTTTGTCTGCGAAGTCGTTGAGGTTACGGGCAGTTATATAAGCCGGACGCTTGGGCATATAACGACGCTTGAACTGGCAGAGAGCGAGCTTAAAAACGTTTATAAGCTTGCGGACGGTAAGTATGAGGACGTTGAGATTGTCTTAAACCCGCTTAAACTCTATAATACGAACGCGCCCTTTAGCGACGAGCAGTGGGCGCTAGCGGCGGTTCAGACCGACAGCACTATGTTCCAGGCTTCGCGAAGCGTGTACTCGGGCGTTATTTTCAGCTCGATTATCGCGCTCGGGCTGGGGATAGTGCTGCTTGTGTTTGCTATAGCGCAGATTACCACGCCGCTGATACAGATTGCGAAGCAAATCGAAAATAACGAGCCGAACGAGCCGATTGTTATAGGCAAATCAAATACCTACGAGCTTGCCCTACTCTGCTCGACGCTGAACGAACTGAAACGGCGGCGGAAGCTTATGGACGCGGAGCTTCGGGAGGAGCGCGAACGCTATCTGATTGCGCTCGAGAGCGCGACCGATATCTTTGTCGAGTACGATATAACGGCCGATAATCTTATGCTCTATTCCTTTGACAAGGAGATAAATGATAACCAGTCCTCGCTGAATACGCGCTATATTGAAAAGTTTTCTACTGTGATAAACTCGTTCTGCCCGGAGGAGGACGTTGAAAAGATTGAGCAGTTTATTAGCGGCGACCTCGAGAACTCTATTGTGTTCCGCGCTAAAGTGGCGCTGTTCCCTGATATCAGCGGGGTTTCAGACGGCGACTATTATTGGTTAGAACTTAAAGCCAAGAACCTTTACGACGATAACGGCACTTTGAAAAAAATCATCGGCAACGCCCGTCAGCAGACAGAGGAAAAGCTTCGCGAGAAGTCGGCTATTGAGGCGGGGAGGCGCGACGTTACAACGGGGCTGTATAACAGGGAATACGGAGCGGGGCTTGTAGCCGCGCAGGTTCGCGAGTGCAAAAAAAATAACGCGCCGTATACTATCTACCGCATACGGCTGAATAAACTGGAGCTGTTTGAGGCGTATTACGGGCGCGTTCTTACGGCAGTTATGGTTCGGAACCTCTGTCGTCTGCTGAAAACTAAATTCCGCGACGGCGATATTCCCGTGCGGCTCTGGAACGACGAGGTAATGGTGTTTTTCAAGGGCAAGGATTCAAAGCGAGTTCGCGAGGAGCGGCTTAACAGCGAGCTTGACCTAATCTATACCGGAGAAAATCACGATTTGAGCTTGTCGTTTTCGATTGACGACGCGCTGTCCGCCGCCGAACCCGGCGCTATACTCAATATAGCGTCTGAAACCGGGCGGCCTGTCAGCATTTCGCTCGATATTTCAAAAGACAGCATTGTCGGTACGGCCTTTGCGCTGTTTGAGAATACGGCGGATATTCGGAGCGCGATAAATATTGCCCTCGGCATTATGGGCGAGGTCTTTTCGCTGAAAAATATTTCCGTGTTCAGCTATGACGGCGATTTCGATACTAACCAAATGACCTACGGTTGGGAGAACGGCGTACTTGCCGATTACTCCGAACGTATTGAGATGATACCGCACGGTGAGTACCTCGCCTTTACGCATATGCTTGACGAGAACGGTACGCTGCTGTATGATACGCATACGCTCGGTAATACCGCGCCGGGTATTCGGACGCTGCTTAACGCCGGAGGCGGCGATAAGTTCAGCGCGTTCTGCTGCGTTATGTATGAGAACGGGCTTGATACGGGGCGTATACTGTTCAGTACGGACGAGCCTAGGGAGCGTTGGGACGACGGCGATACCTACCGCCTGCTTGAAGTATCGAAAATAATCTCGGCGCAGCTTAGTATTGATAAATCAAACAGCGCGAGTAAGGCTAAGAGCGAGTTCCTCTCGCGCGTTTCCCACGAAATACGCACGCCTATGAACGCTATAATCGGTATGACGGGGATTGCTAAGTCTGAAATAATTGACAAGAGCCGCGTTGAGGACTGTCTTAATAAAATCGACTTTTCCGCTAAACACCTGCTCTCGCTTATTAACGACGTGCTTGATATGTCGCGCATTGAGAGCGGGAAACTGCATATTGAAACTGATTTGTTCCCGCTAAACAACTTCGCGGAGGGGCTTGACACCCTAATGCGCCCGCAGATTGAGGCTAAGGGTATAACGTTTAAGGTCAGACGCGCCGTAACGCACGACTATGTGACGAGCGACGAGTACAGGCTCCGGCAGGTGCTTATTAACCTACTGGGTAACGCCTTGAAGTTTACGGAGAGCGGCGGGACGATTACGCTGTCAATCTCTGAAAAAGAAATTCTCAACGCGGAAACTTCGCGCTATAAGTTTTCAGTTAAAGACACGGGCGTAGGTATAAGTAAGACAGACCAGGGGAAAGTTTTCCGCGCCTTTGAGCAGGTCGGCGAAAAGGACAAGCAAAAGGCCGGGACGGGGCTGGGGCTTGCCATAAGCAACAGCATTATTTCCGCTATGAACAGTAAGATTGAGCTGAAAAGCGAGGCGGGCGTGGGTTCGGAGTTCTACTTCATAATGACGCTGCCCTATACGGATACAAACATCGCGGAAATCGCGGAGGTTCGCGCGGAGAATGTGCGGCACTTCGCCGGGAAGCGCGTTCTGCTTGTTGACGATAACGAGATTAACATTGAAATTGCGAAGTTTATCCTTGAAAGCGTCGAGTTTACGGTCGAGAGCGCGGCTAACGGGCGCGAAGCGGTTGACAGGTTCCTAGCCTCGCCGCCGGGCTATTATGACGTTATTCTTATGGATATACAAATGCCTGTGATGAGCGGGCTTGAAGCGACGCGTGAAATACGCAAAAAAACCGAACGTTCGGACGCGCGCACTATACCAATCGCGGCAATGAGCGCGAACGCCTTTGACGAGGATATGCGGATATCCGTTGAGTCCGGAATGAACGGCTACATTACTAAACCTGTTGATAACGCGAAACTCTTTGAGCTGCTGAATACCTTGATAAAACCGTAAATAATTTGGAGGGTACTTACTATGAACAGCCACCGTTTCAGTTTCCCGCGCCGCGCCGGGGCGCTCCTCGTTCTGCTTGCGCTTGTGTTCACAACTTTGGGCGCCTGCTCAATCGGTAAGCCGAAGTTTGACCCTAAGAACCCGGTTGTTATTACCGTTTGGCATTATTATAACGGTACGGTTCTTGACGCCTTTGACGCGCTGGTGCAAAGGTTTAATGAAACCGTCGGTATGGATAAGGGTATAATTGTCGAGGGCTACGCTTACGGCAGTGTTTCAGAGCTTGAAAACAACGTTATAGCCTCGGTCAATAAAGAGGTCGGGAGCGCCGCGCTGCCTAATGTTTTCGCCTCCTACGCCGATACCGCCTACGCCGCTGAAAAGGTCGGTATTCTCGCAAACCTTGACGATTACTTTACAAAAAGTAAGCAGGAGGAGTACGCCGATTCCTACATCGAGGAGGGCAAAATCGGCTTTGACGGTGAGCTTCGTATTTTCCCGATTGCTAAGTCTACAGAGGTTTTTATGTTGAACGATACCGACTGGAAACCCTTTGCAGAGGCGTATAATTTGAGCTACGACAATCTCACGACGCTCGAGAGTTTAGCCGAGGTGTCAAAACAGTATTACGAATGGACGGACGCGCGTACCCCCGACGTTCCGAATGACGGCAAGGCCTTTTACGGGCGGGATTCCACGGCGAATATGTTTATAATCGGCTCTATGGAATTTGGCGAGGAAATTTTCCAGGTCGAGGGCGGCAAAGGCGAGATTAACGTCAGCGAAAAAGTTATGCGGAAATTCTGGGACTGCTACTACGTCCCCTATATAAGCGGGTATTTTTCCTCCTACGGCCGCTACCGCAGCGACGACGTTAAGACAGGCGAATTGCTTTCGTATATCGGTTCCACGTCGTCCTCGGAGTTTTTCCCCGCGAGCGTTACGGTCAATGACGCGACATACCCGATTGACTGCAAAATAATGCCTGTGCCGCACTTTGAAAATTCTGAAAAATATTTGGTTCAGCAGGGCGCGGGAATGGTCGTTACGAAAAACGAGCCGCTGTATGAACTCGCGAGCGCGGAATTTCTTAAATGGTTCACGGACGTTGACAACAACACGGTTTTCTCGGCTTTGAGTGGCTATATGCCGGTAAAAAAAGCCGCGATAAGTTATGAATTTATATCGGAAAAATTAAAAGAAACCGGGCAGTCGATATCGGTAATCACGGACGAAACGCTTCGGATTGCTCTTGTGGAAATGTCCGACAGCAAGCTGTACACTAACAAAGCCTTCGAGGGCGGCGCGGCGGCGCGAAACGTACTCGGCAGCAACCTTCAGAATAAAGCCGTGGCAGACCGCGAAAAAGTTATAAATTTACTTGACGACGGAGCGAGCCTTAAGGACGCTGTAGCGGGATTTGCCTCGGACGAACAATTTGCCGAATGGCTAGCGGCTTTTGAGGCGGAACTTCAAAAAACGATTGCATAGGGGAATGATGAATAATAAAAATCGCAAAAATTCGCCGGATATAATTTATGAAAATAATGAAATAATCGTTATAAATAAGCCGGCGGGGCTGCTTTCAATAGCGTCTGAAAGTGAAAAGCTCCGCACGGCTTACCGTGAGCTTACCGAGTACGTTCGCGCGGGAGGGAATCCCCGCGCGCGCGTTTTTATTGTTCACCGCCTTGACCGCGATACTTCGGGCGTTTTGCTCTTTGCGAAAAATGAAAAAATTAAGCGCGCTTTGCAGGAAAACTGGAATAAAATTGTAATTAACCGCGGTTATACGGCCGTCGTCGAGGGAAAATTAAAAGCGCCGGAGGGGACAATCCGCACATTTTTATTTGAAACAAAAACGCGTTTAATGTATTCGGGACGCTCAAACGGCGCGGGGGACGGTCTCGAGGCGATTACGAAATATAAAGTAATTGCGGAGGCTCCGGCGTTTTCCCTGCTCGATATTCGCCTTTTAACCGGGCGAAAAAATCAAATCCGCGTGCATATGTTAGAGCTTGGAAACCCCGTGACCGGCGACAAAAAGTACGGCGCTACGCAAAATCCGCTCGGGAGACTGGGGCTTCACGCGCATTTGCTGGAATTTACGCACCCTATTACTACGGAAATTATGAAATTTTCCGCGCCTGTTCCCAGGGAATTTAGTAAACTATTTAATATGAAAGAGGAGAATAAATGAATAGAAAAATAATTGCGTTTTTATTTTTAATAAGCATAATTTTTGCGGGTTGCGCGACAACAACGGTACAAGACGAGCCGATAATCGCCAAAGATTTAATTGCCCCGGCTCGCGGCGAAGATAATTCAAACATCGCGGCCGTAGCTAAAGGCGCGAATGATTTCGCGTTTAGGCTGTCCTCCGCGCTCGTAAAAAACGCTGAAAACGCAAATTTTATTTGCTCGCCGTTTTCAGTTTGGCTCCCGCTGGCGGCGCTCTCGAACGCTATCGACAAGAAAAATAAACCCGAATTATTAGACGCGCTCGGCGCGGCGGGGCAGAGCGTTGACGATGTAAATAACGCGGCTTCGCGTATGCTTTACGACCTGACGAACGCTGACAACCGGCGCACTGACAATAATCCGCTGAAAATTGCGAACGCTGTTTTTGTTGATAAAAAAGAAACGCTGAAATTGCCTTTCGCGCAGACTTTTGCGGATTATTTTCGCGGGAATTTTCAAAAAGTTGATTTTTCCTCGCGCAAAGCGGTTGACGCGGTGAATAAATGGGCGAGCGATAATACCGACGGTTTGATACAAAATATTATTGAAAATTTTAATGAAGATACCGTCGCCGCAATCGCTAACGCGATTTATTTTTCCGACAGGTGGGCGTGGGAATTTAATCCCGGCGATACCAAAGAGGACGCTTTTCACTCGCCGGAGGGTGACAGCCGGGCGTTTTATATGAGCCGCGACAGTGAAAAACAGGTGTATTATGAGGACGAAAAATTACAGGCAATTTCGATGAATTTCAAGACAAACGGCGGACTATATATTTTGCTCCCAAAAGAGGAGAGCGCGGTTGAAATTTTAACGTCAATGACAAGCGGATATTTTGATGAAATTATAAACGGCGGGGATTACGCGGAGGGAAAATTATTATTGCCGCGTTTTGAAATTGAGAGCGGCGCAGTGCAGCTAAAAGACAGCTTGACCGCGCTGGGAATACCGCTTTTTGACGCTGAAAATCCCGTAATAAACGGTTTAATTGAAAATGACCCGCTATTTATTTCAAGCGCGGTGCAAAAATCTGTAATAAATGTCGACGAAAAAGGAACCACGGCGGCGGCGGTCACGGTAATCGCGATGGACGTAGGCGCCGCGCTGGCGCCGGAGCCGGAACAGGTGCCTTTTGAAATGATTTGCGACAAGCCTTTTGTATTTATTTTATACGGCGAAACTTACGACGGCGGGCGGCAGGTTTTATTTACCGGTGTCGTAAATCAGCCGTGAAATTTGGAGGAATTATTATGACTGCGGAAATTACAAAATTAGCTGAAATTCTCCGCGCCGGGAGCGTCGTTTTCTTCGGCGGAGCGGGTGTTTCGACCGAGAGCGGGATTGCGGATTTCCGCTCTGAAAGCGGCCTCTACGCCGCAAAAGAAGTCTACGGATATTCGCCGGAGGAGCTTATCAGCCACACGTTTTTTATTAAAAAGCCGGAATTATTTTTCAGATATTATCGTGAAAATTTAATTTCGCTGACAGCGAAACCTAATTCGGCGCACCTCGCCCTCGCGGAACTTGAAAAGCGCAAACTCCTGCAAGCGGTAATAACGCAAAATATTGACGGCCTGCACCAGGCGGCGGGGAGCCGCGAGGTTTTGGAGCTTCATGGCTCGAATTTGCGGCAATACTGCGTGAAATGCGGCGCGAAATATTCGCTTGAATTTGTTATAAAAAACGAAGAAATTATACCAAAATGCGAAAAATGCGGCGGCACGGTTCGCCCGGAAGTCGTGCTTTACGAGGAGGGTCTCGACGAGGACGTAATGTCGCGCTCGGTAAAATATATCGCGAACGCGGAAACGCTGATAGTAGGCGGAACCTCGCTCGTGGTCTATCCGGCGGCGGGATTGCTGCTGTATTTTCTCGGTAAAAATCTCTTGCTGATTAACAAAACTTCGACCGGCTACGAGTCTGAAGCCACGCTTGCAAGTCACGCGCCGATTGGTGAAATTTTTCGCGCGGTGATGAAAATTTTATAAAATTTTCAAAAAATAATCGGGCAGCAAATTACCGCCCGATTTAATTTTTTTGCGAAAATTATTTTCCGTATAATTCGCGGGAAGCGATGTACAATTCCTGACGGTACGCGGTTGACATCGCGAAGGCTCCGTAACTGTTGAACGCGGAGGGCTTTTTAGGGTCGCAGAATTTTTGCGCGTATTCGCGGGCTAATTTGCGTTGCTCTGCTTCGGAAATTGCCGCCGGGTCGAATGTATCCGGGGTTACGCCGACGATAATTTTATCGCCGTATAATTCGTAAATCTTTGCCGTATCGTTCATTAGCTGACCGTCCCAGCGGTCCCAGCCCGCCGCAGCGAAATTCGGAACCTGCTTCAACGCCTGACCGCAGGAGTGAAGCTCCGCTAAACGCCCGCGCGAATGGATAAATTCTGTTAATTTTTTCATCGCCGGAACGATACATTCCTCCGATAATTTTGGATTAAAAAATGTTTCTTTTTGCGAACCCCAGTCGTCGTGGAAGAAAAATCCGTCAATTTTTGGATAATATTTGAGATATTCGTCAAAAATATCTATATATAAATCCGCGAGTTTCATAAATAACGCTTTTACCGCGTCGCGCTGATCCTCGTCGAGTATCGCCATTGCCGCGCCCTCGAAATCCATAAAAGAAATCAGACGCTCAAAAAATCCGTTTTGCTGCCAGCAGCTGTTGAATTGCGTGTCGCTGAAATAATTTTTATTTAATTCCGCGGATTCTTTCCAGTCCCATTTTGAAATATCGGGAAATTTTACTAAATCTTCCCAGTCGTTCGCGTCCTCCATAAGGGCTTTACCGGGGCGCACCATCGAGCCGCCGACCGCCGGGACGTATTCCCACTCAATTCCGAACATATCGGGGCCGCCGCCGCTTCCGAAGCCAAAGCCGGAGCCGTCCATTACAAAGGCCCGCGCGACATTGTCGGGGTTAACTTTTGGCGCGAAATACGCCGTTTCAACACCGGAAATTTGCCAAATCGGCTCGCGTTTATAGGCCGCGATTACGCCCTCTTTTGGCGAAACGGGGAAATTAAAAGTTTGCGAGGGATAGGGCGTGTTGAAGCCGGGAACTTCGCGCACGACTTCAAGTTCTTTTTGGTCAAAGGGGATTTTTTGTGACATTTTTGTTACCTCTTTTTATGTAAATTATTATTTTACTGACCGGAAACGCAGTCGACATTTCCGAATAATTTCGCGAGTTTTTCAAGCGCAAATTCGGGCAACGGAGCCTCATTTATCGCTTTCAAATTTTCGCGTAAATGTTCAATATTTCCCGTGCCGGTGAGCGTTACGGAAATGCCCGCAGTGTGGCGGCAGAAGCGGTACGCCGCTTCTGTTAAACTTTGCGCTAAACCGTCTTTTGTTAAAAATTCCAGCGAATTTTCGTTGAGGTTTTCGCCGCCCTGTCCGCGCTCTAAAATTCGCGAAATATCAATTTTTAATTGTTCGGGATTGTGCAGCGCGGAGCGCACCGCGAACATATTTAGCACGCCGGTATTATTTTTTATCGCAAGCGGCAGGACGGATTTAGCCGCGCTCGGATTTAGAATATTGTAGCCCGTCATAATTACGTCAAATAAATTGTCCGGCAGAGAAATTTTGAACATTTCGTGCGAAGTATCGACCGCGAATTGTTCCGTAACGCCTAAAAAGCGAATTTTTCCCTGCTCTTTCGCTTTTTGTAAAAAGGGCAAAAGTGTATCAAGCGCATAGCCGTAATCGGCGGCGTTGAGCGCGTGAATGTGGAAAACATCAATGTAATCGGTTTTCAAAAAACGCAGACTTTCCGCTAAACTTTCCCCGGCTTTTTCAGCGGTAATCAGTCCGGCGGGACCGCGGTAGGCAAATTTTGTTGACAGAACATATTTATCGCGCGGCAAGCCAGCAAGTCCCGCTCCGACAGCCTCCTGCGTACCGTACACGGCGGCGGTATCGAAAAATGTCACGCCCTCGTCGAACGCCGCGCGGACAATTCCGGCCGCGTGTGTAAGCCCCTGCGTAATTCCGATTCGCGAAAAACCTCCGCAACCAAGTCCCGCGACGGAAACGGTCAGTCCCGTGCGCCCCAAAGTCGTAGTTTGCATAATAAACCCCCATTTTTTAGCAAATATCAGATATCAAATATTAAATATCAGATATTAGATGTCTAATAATATTTAATATTTAATAACTATTATCTATTCTTTAATAACCTTGTATCCCGCTTTTTCAAGCGCGTTTGTAACGCGGAGCGCGTGGTTGCTGTCGCTTACTTCGCAGGCTACGTGTAGAATTACCTCCTGCGGGTCTAGTTCCGCGCTCATTCGGTCGTACTGAACCTGGACGATATTCGCTTGATTTTCCGAACAAATGTGTGAGAATTTTTCGAGACTTCCCGGAACGTCCGGAAGAACCGTCTTGAATTTGAGTTTTCGTCCGCGCGCGACAAGCCCGATTTCGATAATTCTGTGAATAAATCCTACGTCAATATTGCCGCCCGACAGCAGGCAGACACAGCGTTTGCCGCGATATTCCTCACCCGCGCGAAGCGCCGCCGCGAGCGAGGAGGCTCCCGCCGGCTCCACGACTTGTTTGCAGCGTTCGAGCAAATTCAGAATTGCCGAGGAAATTTCAGCGTCTGAAACTGTCACAACGTCGTCAACGTATTTGTTAATCAGCCCGAGAGTAAGGTCGCCGGGGCTTTTGACGGCAATTCCGTCGGCGATAGTTGAAACATTCGGCGTGGAAATTTTGCTTTTCGCCTTGAAGGATTGAGAAATCGCGTCCGCGCCCTCTGCCTGCACGCCGATTATTTTAATTCGCGGATTGATATTTTTCAGATAAAACGCCGTCCCCGCGAGCAAGCCGCCGCCGCCCGCCGGAATGAAAATTACGTCAACATTCGGAAGCGCTTTCAAAATATCGTGACCGATTGTGCCTTGCCCCGCCACGACCGATAAATCGTTGAAGGGGTGAATGAACACCGCGCCGCGCTCCTCGCAGATTTTCACGGAGGCCTCATACGCGTCGTCGTAGCTGTCGCCGGCGAGTACGACGTTCGCGCCGTAACCCTCGGTGGCCTTGACTTTGACGAGCGGAGTTGATTTTGGCATAACGATTGTCGCCGATATTCCGAGTTTCGCCGAAGCAAACGCCACGCCCTGCGCGTGATTTCCCGCAGACGCGGCTACGACTTCGGCGACTTCCCCGGCCTCTTTTAATTCGCAAAGTTTATTGTAAGCCCCGCGAATTTTGAAAGAGCCGGTTTTTTGCAAATGCTCGTATTTAAGGTAAATTTCCGCGCCGGACATTGCGGAAAATGTCGCGGAACGGTCAAGCGGAGTAGCGTGAAGCACCCCGCGCAAACGCTCTGCGGCACGTTCAATATCCGATATACGTAAAGTGTCGTTCATAATAGTAAATCCGTCCCGCGCCGAGCGCGTAATTGTCAATTATCAATTATCAATTATCAATTGATAACTCCTCCTTTGTCTGCGGAGGAAACGGTTTTTGCGTAACGCGCAAGATAGCCTTTTAATTTCTGCGGTTCTTTTAGTTTCATCGTAGCTTTTCTTTCCGCAATTTCGCCGTCTGAAAGATTTACCGACAGCGAATAGTTAGGAATATCGATGTTTATAATGTCGCCGTCTTTGAGGTAGGCTATCAGCCCGCCGCTCGCGGCTTCCGGCGATACGTGACCGATTGACGCGCCGCGTGAGGCTCCCGAGAAACGCCCGTCGGTTATGAGCGCGACGTCTTTGTCAAGCCCCATTCCCGCAATCGCGCTCGTGGGCGAGAGCATTTCGCGCATACCGGGACCGCCCGCCGGACCCTCGTAGCGGATTACAACCACGTCGCCTTTTGCGATTTTTTTGCCGTAGATTGCGGTAATTGCGTCCTCCTCGCTGTCGAAAACTTTTGCTGTGCCGCTGTATTTTAACATTTCCGGCGCGACAGCCGAACGCTTTACAACAGCCCCGTTTTCCGCGAGGTTTCCGAACAGAACCGCCAGCCCACCCGTTTTGCTGTAAGGGTTGTCAATCGGGCGAATTACATAGGCGTCTTTAGTTTCAAGCTTGTCGGTAATCTGCCCGACGGTTTTACCGTTCACGGTGAGCGCGGTTTTATCGAGCAGCTCGGTTTTTGCCAGTTCGCCCATTACCGCGTACACGCCGCCCGCTTTGTCTAGGTCCTGCATATGGTGCTTCCCGGCGGGAGCGAGTTTGCAGAGGTTCGGCGTGTTCTCGCTTATTTCGTTTATCATTTTGAGGTTGAACGAAAACCCCGCTTCGTTTGCGATAGCCGCGAGGTGCAGTACGGAGTTAGTGGAACAGCCGAGAGCCATATCAACTGTGATAGCGTTTTTGAAAGCCGCCTCCGTCAAAATATCAAGAGCTTTAACATCTTTTTGAATAAGCTCAACAATCCGCTCGCCCGCTGATTTCGCGAGCCTTATACGTTTCGCGAATACCGCCGGAACGGTTCCGTTGCCGGAGAGCGCGATTCCCAAAGCTTCGCAAAGGCAGTTCATAGAGTTTGCCGTGAACATTCCCGAGCAGGAGCCGCAGGTGGGGCAGGCCTCGCCCTCAATTTCCGCAAGCTCGCTGTCTGTGCAGTTCCCTGCCTTGTAGCGTCCCACGGCTTCAAAAACGCTGTTGAGGTCGCGCCCGTCATTAGAGAGCATAGGACCGCCGGAAATGAAGATAGACGGAATATTCAGCCGCGCCGCCGCCATTAACATTCCGGGAACAATTTTGTCGCAGTTCGGTATAAACACAAGACCGTCAAATTGATGCGCCTGAACCATACATTCAACGCTGTCTGCAATAATCTCACGGGACGCGAGGGAATATTTCATTCCCGCGTGTCCCATAGCTATACCGTCGCAAATTCCGATTGTGTTAAATTCAAGCGGTGTGCCGCCGCCCGCGAGTACGCCGTCCTTGACGGCTCTCGCGATAAGGTTCAGCCCCGCGTGTCCGGGCGCAATCTCGTTGTAGGAATTGACGACACCGATAATAGGTTTCGCGATTTGAGCGTCGGTAAGCCCGTTCGCCTTAAGCAGTGAGCGGTGCGGAGCGCGCTCACTGCCTAGTTTAATGCTGTCGCTAATCATTATTTAGCCTTCCTTGTATATTTTCTCTTTTGCTTAACGACGGGAGCTTCGACTTCGGCGGCGATTGCTTCGACTTCAGCGACAGGCGATTCGTCGATTACGGGTTCCTCGATTACCGCGGTTTCGATGATTGGTTCTTCAATGACAGGAGTTTCAATCACAGGCGCGGCTTCGGCTTTGGGTTTACGAGTGTATTTGCGTTTCGCCGGAGCTTCGGCTACGATAACTTCCGGGACGAGGATTTCCGGGATTGCAATTTCCGGCAGAGCGGCTTCGGGAATTACTTCGGCCTTCCGGCTTCTCCTTCCCGTTTTGGGTGCGCTTGCGGCTTTCGCGGCTTTAGGAGCTTTTGCGGGTTTTGCGGGTTTTGCGGGTTTTGCGGCTTTGCCCTTTCCCCTTGTGGTCTTGGCGGGGACTTTTGCTGCTTTATCGGCCTTGCGTGTGTATTTGCGTTTTGTCTTGGTTTCGACTACCGCTTCAACCGGAGCGTCAACGGGAGCTTCGGCGATAACTTCCGGGACGTCAATTTCAACTACGGCGGGAAGCTGTAAAATAGGTTCGGCGGCGGGAATTGCCTTCGGCTCCGGCTTTTTCCAGCTCATTTTCGAGCGAAGCTCGTCGCCGACGCTGTTGATTAAATGCTCGGACTGGAGACGGCGCAGGGCGGTGAAACTCGGGCGGTTTGCCTGGTTTTCAACAATCCAGTTGCGCGCGAAAGTTCCGTCCTGAATCTCGGCGAGGATTTTTTTCATTTCCTTTTTGGTATCGGCGGTGATAATGCGCGGTCCGGCGGTGTAGTCGCCGTATTCGGCGGTGTCGCTGATTGACGAGCGCATAAACGACAGACCCTGCGAAACAACGAGGTCGATGATGAGTTTCAGCTCGTGAACGCATTCAAAATACGCGCTCTCCGGCTGATATCCGGCTTCTACGAGCGTTTCAAAGCCTGCTTTCATAAGCGCGGAAACGCCGCCGCAAAGTACGGCCTGCTCGCCGAACAGGTCTGTCTCGGTTTCCTCTTTGAACGTGGTCTCGAGGATTCCGGCGCGTGAGCCGCCGATACCGTCGGCGTAGGCGAGAGCTGTCTCTTTTGCCTTGCCGCTGGCGTTTTGGTAAACCGCGATTAAATCGGGTACTCCCTTGCCTTCCTCAAACTGACTGCGAACGGTATGACCGGGGCCTTTGGGAGCAATCATAATTACGTCAACATCAGCGGGCGGGACAATCTGCCCGTAGTGAATGTTGAAGCCGTGGGCAAACGCGAGAGTAGTCCCGGGGCGCAAATTAGCCTCGACGCTTTTTCTGTAAAGTTCCGGCTGCTTCTCGTCGTTAATGAGAATAGTAACGACGTCGGCGGCCTTGACGGCCTCGGCGGAGGTTACGACTTTGAAGCCGTCGGCGCGCGCGGCTTCGGCTGATTTTGAACCCTCATACAGTCCTACGATTACGTCGTAGCCGCTGTCGCGGAGGTTGAGGGCGTGGGCGTGTCCCTGGCTCCCGTAGCCAATGATTGCGATTGTTTTGCCTTTGAGGACCGACTTGTCGCAATCCTCTGCGTAGTACAGTTTAGCCATTGTGTTGTGTTACCTTTCGATATATATAATTTTTATTTTGCTCAATTAACAAACGGTTCATATTTACACAAACCTTAAATTATCTTAAGAAACTAAAAAGTTCGTCATTGCGAGCCGCCGCAAAGTTTGAGATACGCGGAACTGAAACGCGGCGCGGCAATCCAAATGAGCAGAATTTTCAGATACTTTTCTTTAGTTGTAAGCATTGGATTGCTTCGCCGCTGAACACGGTACGTATCTCGCGATTACCGCGGCTCGCAATGACGGGGTCTCAACTCATATCAATTTAACTTCCTGCACGTCGAATATTTTTCGCAGCTGTTTGATAATTTGTTCGCGCGTAGCGTCGTCGCCGGAGGAGGTCATAATAATCCGCGAATGGCGCGGGTCCTCAACTTTTGGGCCGACATATAAAGTATCAATATTGTAGCCGCGCTTAGAAAACAAGCCGATAACGCGGGATAACACGCCCGCCTTGTTCGTTACTATTATAGAAAGAGTGAAATTCTGAATTTCCATCGCACAACGCATCTCCAAAACTGATATTTGATATTTGATAACTATAAACTGTAAATCGCTTCCGCATATGAGCCTCCCGCCGGAATCATCGGTAAAACCATTTCGTCGCGGCCGATTACGCAGTCGATAATGACGGGAGCGTCCGAAGCGAAGGCCGCTTCAAGCGATTTTTGGAGTTCGTCAAGCGTTTCAGCCTTATAACCCGTACCTCCAAACGCTTCCGCGAGTTTTACGTAATCGGTTACCCTGTCCATTTCAGTTTGAGAATAACGTTTTTCGTAGAACAGAGTTTGCCATTGCCGCACCATTCCTAAAACATTGTTATTCATTACTATAACCACAATCGGAAGATTATAACGCACGGCGGTGGCAAATTCATTCAAATTCATATGGAAACTTCCGTCCCCGGTAAACAAAACCGTTCTTGCGCCTCCGTGGGCGATTGACGCGCCGATTGCCGCGCCCATTCCGAAGCCCATTGTCCCGAGGCCGCCGGAAGTCAGAAACGTTCGCGGATTTGAAAATTCGTAGTATTGAGCTGTCCACATTTGGTGCTGTCCCACGTCCGTTGCGATTATCGTGTCCGCGTCCGTATGTTTTCGTACTTCGCGGATTATACTGCGCGGATTGAAACCCTCCGCGAAAGTGACCTCCCGCTTAAACTGTTCCGCAAGCCCGTTCCAGTCGCCGTGCTTACATTCCTTAACTGCCTTTATAAGTTCTGAAAGCGAAACGTTCAGATTGCCGACGATATCAACGTCGCAGTTAATGTTTTTATTGATTTCAGCATCGTCAACGTCGATGTGTACGATTTTAGTATTTTTCTGATACGCTTCTTTATTACCCGTAGCCCTGTCTGAAAAGCGCACTCCGACCGCGATTATTAAATCCGCCTGCTCGTTCATTTTGATTGCGGGGTAGGTACCGTGCATACCCGTCATACCGAGTTTGCGCGGGTTTTTGTAATCCATAGCGGACAGCCCCATCATTGAAAAACCTACGGGAGCGTCGATTTTATTCGCAAAGTCAGCTAAAAGCGCACCCGCGCCGGAAGCGATTACGCCGCCGCCGCAATAGATATAGGGCTTTTCGCTTTTCTCAATCAGCGCGGCGGCGGCGCGAATTGCGTCCGCCTTCGGGGAAGCCGCCGCAAAAGCGGGCTTCGGCAAACCTCCGCGAAATTCCGTTTCGCCGGTCTGCGCGTCTTTTGTAATGTCAATCAGCACGGGACCGGGGCGGCCTGAAACTGCTATCTGGAACGCTTCGCAAAGTACGTCCTCTAAATCCTCAACGCGTTTAACAATATAATTGTGTTTCGTAACCGGCATTGTAATTCCGGCAATGTCAACTTCCTGGAAGCTGTCTTTACCAATCAGCGTTGACGAAACGTTTCCCGTAATCGCAATCAGCGGCGAAGAATCAAGATACGCCGTGGCAATTCCCGTAACTAAATTAGTCGCGCCCGGCCCCGAAGTCGCGATTACAACGCCCGGAATACCGGCGGAGCGCGCGTAACCGTCCGCGGCGTGCGCCGCGCCCTGTTCGTGACAGGAAAGAATGTGGCGAATCTTATCAGAGCGTTTGTAAAGCTCGTCATAAATATTCAGAACCTGTCCTCCGGGATAGCCAAAAACGTCGCTGACATTATGCGCTATCAATGTTTCAATCGTAATTGCGGCACCGCAAAGTCTCATATTTGTCCCCTTGTGAAATTCTATGTTAACCTAATTATACCATATAAAAAAATTTTGTCAAGTACGAAAAAGTTTTTTTTCAAAAACACTTGTAAGTTTTGAAAATGTGTGCTATAATAAAAATAACAATAAAAAAACGGGAGGAAACAAACAATGGGCAAACTACAGGGCAAAACAGCGTTAATCACAGGCGGCGGCTCCGGAATAGGCGCGGCGATAGCCGAACGCTACGCCGCCGAGGGCGCGAAAGTCGTTATCACCGGACGGCGTGAGGCGGCGCTTTCAGGCATTATCGCAAAACTTCCGGCGGGCAGTGCGCTTCCCTTTGTCGGCGATGTACGTAATTACGAGGACGCCGTAAAAATGATTGAAGCGACGGTTAACTTCGGCGGCGGGAAAATTGACATTTTAGTCAACAACGCGGGTGTTGACAGTCCCGCCGGTTCAATTGCCGATTTACCCGTCGAGGCGTTTCGCAATATCATCGAAACTAACCTGTTCGGCGCGTTCTACACGATTAAATCCGCGCTTCCCTATATGATTAAACAAGGCGGCGGAGCAATCGTAAATATCGCGAGTTTGGCGGCTCTCCGCTGCCCTCCCGGGCTTCCGGCGTATATCGCGAGCAAGCACGGAATTGTCGGGCTTAGTCAGTCCTGCGCTAATGACTATGGCAAATACAATATCCGCTGTAATGTAATTTGCCCGGGAGCGACGGCTACGGCAATGCTTGAAAATTCAATGCAGAGCCTCGGCGAATCGCTCGGAACCGGCGTAGAGGGCGCGCTCAAATATATGACGCGCTATACTCCGCTACAGCGCGCGGCGTCTCCCGACGAAGTTTCCGGTGCGGCGGTATTTTTCGCAAGCGATGATTCAAGCTTCATAACAGGCGCGGTTCTCCCCGTAGAGGGCGGCGCAAGCGTAATCGACCCCTGCGGCTCCGCTCTAAGCGAGCAAGGCCAAGGCTGGGGAGGACCTAAACAGTGAACAAATAACAGTGAACAAATATCAAATATCAGTTTCGCGCTCGGCGCGGGTTTCGTTTCTTGAAATTATATATAAACTTAAAGAGTTGCCGCAACTCTCGTCCAAAAGCTCACGTCTCTGATATTTAATATTTAATATCTGATAACTAACGCAACTCTCGTCCTAAACTTTCGTCTCTGATATTTGATATTTGATAACTGTTAACTGTTAACAGATATCTGTTAACTGAAAAAATTTGGGGGTATAATTTTGAAACCGATTTTCATTTACGGCAGCAGCGCGGTTGATGTTACCGCGTACTCGGACGGCGATGTACAGCTTTCGCCGGGAGGGAAAGCCTCGAACCAGGCAATCGCCGCGCTTACTTACGGCGCGGAGGACGTTCGGCTGGCTACCCTTATCACTTCCGACCCAATGGGTCACTATCTCGTGAACTTTTGGCGCGAAAAGGGCTTGCCCGATAAAAATGTTCAGCGTTTGCACGCGTCGAACGGTCACCCGACGAGTATCACGTCTATAACGCTAACGGACGACGGTACGCCTAAATTCGTTCGCGGCGACAACGTCGGTAAATATCCCGACGAGGTTCACAAAGAACGCTGGTTAAAAGCAATTCCTGAAAACGGAATCTTTATCACGCAGTTCTCTGCTGATATTCAGACAAGCCTGAAGCTTGCGATAAAAGCCAAAGAACTCGGTAACACGGTTATCGTTGACCCCGCTCCGGCGGCCGACGTGCCGGAGGAATTTTGGAGCAATGTTGATATTGCGACGCCGAACAGCGACGAGGCGCGTTACTATCACAAATTGCCCGTACCGCTCACGATTGAAACGCTTGGCAAACACGGCGTTGCGGTGAATAAAACGCACGTTCCCGGTATCCCCGTAGACACGGTGGACACAACCGGCGCGGGCGACGCGTTTGTAGGCGCGTTGGCGGCAAAACTCGCGGCGTCCTGGAAATTCGAGGAAGCCGTCAAATACGCGAATTGCGCGGGTGCGCTATCCACAACGCGCAAGGGCGCGGCAGTCAGTTTCGCTTCAAAAGCCGAAGTTGACGAGCTTTATGACAATATTTATATCAAAGGTCTCGTGCCTGAAAAAACAAAATCGGCGGTAAAAGCCGAGGCCGGCAAAGGCGCGTGGATTATTAAATCCGACGACGCCGGCGCGTCTGAACCCAAAAGGCGCGGCAGACCTAAGAAAAACGCTCCCAAAATTGAAGTAGTTCCCGCAGAACCCAAAAAGCGCGGCAGACCTAAAAAAACAGCGGTCGCCCCGCTAATTGAGGAAGCGGAGGAAATTGCGGAAGTCGCGGAAAGCACAATTGCGGAGACAGAAATTGCGGAAACGTTGACCGATGTCGCAATCGAGGAAGCAAACGAAATCGCGGCGATTGACGATGTAGCGGAAGTAAATGAAACAGTTGAAGCCGCGCCGGTCGACGTTGCCGAGGAAATTGCTGAACCCGAGGAAATAAGCGAAATCGCAATTGAGGAACCGTCCGAAGTACCCAAAAAACGCGGCAGACCTAAGAAAGCCAAAAGCGCGGAAAAAGAAAAACGCGGGCGCGGACGCCCAAAGAAATCCGTATAAAAGATAATAGGCGGCTTGTAGCCGCCTATTGGTTTATTTTGTGGCAACTATTTATTTTGTGGAAACTATATTTGACGTCCGTCCCTCCGTCCCTCCGTCCCGGCGCAGTGCGCCGTCATTGCGAGCCGCGGAAAGCTTGCGATACGTAGGAATGAAACCGGCGCGGCAATCCAGTGCCGCAATCCGCAGATACGTATGTTTCGCTCCCGGCATTGGATTGCTTCGCGCCTATACGTCCTACGTATCGCAAGTGCGGCGGCGCTCGCAAAGACGGCGCACGGCGCCGGGACGGGGGTGTAGGGTGTAGTAGGGTGTAGGACGGGTGTATTACAATAGGCGGCTCAAAGCCGCCTATTGATTTATTCGGGGATAATTTCAGCGTCCGGCGGCGAAGTTGGTTCAAATTCCCGCGTTTCACCCGGGGCAATATCTGCTTCGGGCTGTTCTGTTGTTTCCGGCTCGGGAGTTATTTCCGGCGTAGGTTCCGGCGTAGGCTCGGGAGTAGGCTCCGGCGTGGGAGCGGGGACGGGAGCCGGGACGTAACTCGGCTCCGGCGGCAAAACCGTTTGACCGTCCAGCGGAACTAACTTACCGTAAACAATATAACGCGCGTCTGAAAATTCATATGAGCAGGTGGAGAGCGACACTACGCGCTCATTCGCGGCGACCTCAACGTCGCTTTTGAAAGTGCTGTTTTGTTTGAGGTAATCAAGCCAGTAATTAAACTCGATATCGGTGTAGAAAGTGAGTTTCCAGGCGTCGTATTCGTCCGCGGAGGCAATTTTCCCGGCAAAGAGCTGAATTTCGTAGCGTCCCTCGGGAGTAATCAGGCGCATTGTCGGGTGTTCGTTATAGAAATCCTGCTTTTTGTACTGCGAAATTGTCCAGAACATTGTGTGGTTATTGATATAATGCCCGTAGATGATATTATTTCGGTCGATGAAACCCTCGTTATTTCGCATATCCACGAAAATCGCGCCTAAAATGCTCTTTTGCCCGCTGAAAGTTGTGTTCAGATATTCGGTATTATCGCGGCTGTAAACAACGGGGTAGTTAATATTCGTCCCGACTCCGATAATCCACGCCGCGGTGTCCGGGTTCTTAGCGCGCATACCCTCGAAATCAACATTCGGCCAAACGTCCGAAGCGAAATCCTCTATAATTTTGGTAGTCGGCGAGGGCGACTCGGGTGCTGCGGTTTCCTCCCCGTTATCCTCGTCACCGCCGTCGTTTGCAAGCGTGGGAGCGGGAGTTGACGGAGCCGCGCGTTCGGTAGGCGCGGTAGTAGCCGTGCCGCCGCTATTGGCGGTAGGCGTGGAAAGGAACGTATCGGCTATATCGTCGTAAATGTCCTTGCCTCTTTTATATTCAAGCGCGCCCGTGACAATTTCAAAAGCCGAGAAAACCATTACGGCGATGCAAAGGCACAGGGCGGCAATGCGGAGTTTTGCGTAAGTACGCTTCTTTTTCACGTTTTGCAGGCGCTCTTTAGACGGCGACAAGACCGCGTCCGCGTCCGCCCGCGTGGGTTTCTTTTTATTCATAGCGACTATCCTCCTAATGTTACTATTATATCACAGCCCAATAGTTTTGACAAGAGGTAAAATAACAGTGGTGGGGTAATTGTATTTACTTTTTGCAATTCGACAAAAATACCTCTTGCGTTTATCGACGAGATGTGTTATACTAGTGGCAAATAATTCATTTGGAGGTATACCCACTATGGACAAGGTCTACGAATATCTCAAAAAAGCCGGCACGTTTTTCTATGCTACGGCAGAGACAAACGGTCAGCCGCGCGTCCGTCCCTTCGGCTTCTTTATGAAGTACGAGGATAAGCTGTACTTCGGTATGGGGCAGCAGAAGCCGTCCTTCGCGCAGACACGCGCAAACCCGAAGTTTGAAATCTGCGCCTATATCCCGGCGGAGATGAGCTGGGTTCGTATCGAGGGCACGGCTGTCTTTGACGACCGCGCAGTCGTTACCGAAGCCGCGTTCACAGACAGCCCGCAGCTTAAGGGTCTGTACAACGAGCAAACCGGGAACGTCCTCGGTCACTTCTACATTAAGGACGCGACCGCTACGTTCTCAAGCTTTGCCGGAGAGCCGGAAGTTGTTAAGTTCTAAACGACTGAAGCGACTGCTAACACCCGCCGGGTTCTGTATCTTGGCGGGTGTGTTGCTTCGTGTGCTATTTCTGACGCGCTTCCCGCCGGGCTTGAATCAGGACGAAGTAAGCGCGGGTTACGAAGCCTGGGCTTTGCTGAACTTTGGCATTGACCGCAACGACTTTTCGTTCCCGGTACTATTCCAGTCCTGGGGTTCGGGGCAGAACGTACTGTACAGCTATCTGTGCATACCCTTTGTAGCGGTTTTTGGCTTGACGGCGTTCGCTATACGCTTGCCTATGGCACTCTGCGGTTGCGCTAGCCTGTTTATAGTGTGGCACGGGTGGAAAGATAATAAAACTGCTATCTGTTATATGATAACTGCTATCTGTTTCTCACCGTGGGCTATAATGGCTTCGCGTTGGGGTTTAGAAAGCAACCTGTTTCCGTTTTGTTTACTGCTCGGCTTGTATTTTACTAAACGCGGGAAACTGTACGCCGCCGCCGTAGTGTTTGCTTTGAGCCTGTATTCGTATGGTACGGCGTTTATGGTCGTTCCGCTCTTTCTGTTAGGCTATTGCCTTTACAGTCGGAGGCTTCCGTGGAGGGCGGCTTTAGTGTTCGCTGTAGTCGCGTTCCCGCTGGTGTTTTGCCAGATACGAAACGTACTGGGGCTTGACACCTTAAAGCTTTTGTGCTTTACACTGCCCAAACTCACTGAAACGCGGCAGGTTTCAACGCTTAGTTTCGATTTCGCGGGTAACGCCTTAAAACTTCTGCGGGTGCTGACAAACCAGTCGGACGGCTTGCCGTGGAACAGTGTGCCGTACTTCGGGCTGTTCTGGTCGGTTCCGGGTTTCCTGCTTCTGTGCTTCGGGGTTGCGCGGTCGGTACTTCGGCGGGCGAACATACTAACGCTTATATTGCTCGCCTCGGGACTTGTTTCAGCGTTATTTATTGACGGTAACATTAACCGTCTTAATATGCTTATGATACCGATTATCCTCCTGCAAGGCTACGGCTTGTCAGAGCTTCCTAAGTTTCGCAAAGCGGCGCTTTGCGCTGTCCCGGTACTCTGCGCGGGTTTTATATATGTGTACGCGGCAATTTCCGCGCCTGACATAGCTAAATACTTTACACGCGATTACGCTCATCAGGAGTACATTTACGACCTGTTCGAGGAAAAAATCTCACCGCTTGAATTTTCGCAAACGGTGACATATCTCAATCCCGGCGGCGCGTTCCGCTACGTCACGGGCTTTACTGCAAACGGAAAGGAATATCACTATGCGTATTAAAGCAATCATACTCGCGGCGGGTAAAGGCACGCGCTTGCAGGACGGAACGCCGCTCCCGAAGGTTCTGCGCGAAGTAAACGGCAGACCGATATTGTCTTACGTGCTTGACGCGCTGGACTTTATCCCACCCGCTGATACAACGCTCGTAGTCGGCTATATGGCGGAGGCGGTACGCGCGGCGTTCCCGGCATATCCCACGGCTTTACAGGAGCCGCAGCTCGGGACGGGACACGCCGTACAGTGCGCCCTGCCGACTATATCGGACGCCTCGGCTATTGTGGTTTGCTACGGCGATATGCCGCTAATCTCCTCTGAAACATATCTCAAAGTGCTGTCAAATCATCAGCGTTCCGGCAATACGGTAACTTTACTCGCGGCAAGATTAAAGGAAGCTAACTCCTTCGGGCGCGTCGAGCTT
>JAISJH010000015.1 GCA_031261635.1 Oscillospiraceae bacterium | reverse complement strand
GATGTGGGCATCGACCCCTACATTTAGAATACGCAATAGCCGGACACGAGGTAATCAAAATGGACGCAGCACCCGAAGTTCAGGAAACAGGCAATCTCTCCGCGACGATTTACGAATGGTTACAGAGCCTTGTAGTGGCGTGGGTGGTTTGTCTGCTGATATTCGTTTTTGGAGTGCGGCAAATCGGGGTTGACGGACGCTCAATGGTTCCGACGCTTCACCACCAGGACCGCATAATCGTTTCAAACGTACTCTACGAGCCGGAGCGCGGCGACGTTGTTGTGCTTACAAACAAAGAGTTTATGACAAAGCCTATTGTCAAGCGCGTGATAGCCGTAGGCGGCGACACGGTTGACATAGACTACGACGCGGGCTACGTAATTCTCAACGGTTCGCCGATTGACGAACCTTACATCAACGAGCGAATGTTGCCGAGACTGAGCGGCGTTGACTTCCCGCTCACAGTTCCCGAGGATTTCATACTCGTAATGGGCGATAACCGAAATAACAGCTCGGACGGGCGCGTATTCGGTCCCGTTGACAAGCGAGAGGTACTCGGCAGAGTGTACGTAGTGGCGTGGCCGGTTTCAAACTGGAAAGTCGTAACGTAAATAAGGCTAGGTGAACATTGATAAACTGGTTTCCCGGACATATGGCGAAAGCGCGGCGAATGCTCGATGAGCAAGCCGCGCTTGTGGATATTATTTGCGAACTGAGCGATGCGCGTATACCGCTCTCCTCGCGCAATCCCGAGCTTGACGCGGTGGCGGCTAAGAAGCCGCGTCTGCTGATATTGAACCGCGTTGATTTGGCTGACCCGAAGGTTACTGCCGAGTGGGTTAGCGAGTTAAAGGCGCAAGGCACCGCTTTGATTGAAGTTGACGCGAGGAGCGGTAAGGGCGTAGCGAATTTCCCAAAAGCCGTCCGCGAAGTCTTGAAAGACAAACTCGCGAAGGAAGCGGAACGCGGGCAGACTAAGCCAATACGCGCAATGATAGTCGGCATACCGAACGTCGGGAAATCGACGTTCATAAATAAAGCGGCTAAACGCAAGGCCGCGATAGCGTCCGACCGCCCCGGGGTAACACGCGGGCGGCAGTGGATAAACGTCGACGCGGGGCTTGATTTACTCGACACGCCCGGTCTCCTCTGGCCAAAACTCACGAGCGAAACGCTAGCGAACCATCTGGCGTTTACAGGCGCAATCAACGACGATATACTTGACATAGAGGATATAGCCGCAAAGTTATTAGTTGAAATAGCCGCGAAATACCCGCAGTTGCTGACGGCGCGTTACAAAGCGGACGATTTTACTCTCGAGCCGCACGAGTTGCTTGAAGCGGTAACAAAAAAGCGGGGCTTCCTCCGCTCGGGAGGCGTACCCGACACGGAACGTATGTCGCGGATACTGCTTGACGAGTTCCGCGGCGGCGTGATAGGCAGGATAACGCTTGAAACTATTGATAAGTAGAAAAAAATTCGTCAGTGCGAAGCGCCGGCAAGCTTGCGATACGTAGTGAGTTACGGCGCGAAGCAATCCAGTGCCGGAAACCGCAGATACGTTTCTTTTGCTTTTACTACTGGATTGCTTCGCCGCTATACTTCCTTCGTATCTCACGCTTACCGCGGCTTCGCAATGACGGTGCGCCGGGACGAGGGTTTTTAGGACAAGTTTATTTGATAACCGGGAGAACACACGATGTTTGCACTCAACGGTGAGCCATTGTCAATTGTCAATTATCAATTATCAATTGACAAGCTTGCGGGGACGGACGAGGCCGGGCGCGGACCGCTTGCGGGTCCCGTGTTCGCGGCGGCGGTTATCCTCACCGCGCCGATTGCGGGCTTAGACGACAGCAAGAAGCTGACTGCTAAACGCCGCGAGCTGTTATATAGCACGATAGTTGAAAACGCCGCCGCCTACGCTATTGCCAGCGTATCGGCCGCAGAAGTTGACGAGATAAACATTTTGCAGGCGTCGCAGCTCGCTATGAACCGCGCTATTGAGGCCTTGCCGATAGTTCCTGAGTTTGTGCTTGTTGACGGCAACTATACGAAATCAATCAATTACCCCTGCGCGGCGATTGTGGGCGGCGACGGGATATATCAGTGCATAGCCGCCGCGTCGATACTCGCGAAAGTCGCCCGCGACAGGTATATGACGGAACTCGCGCTAACGTACCCTCAATACGCCTTTGAAAAGCACAAGGGCTACGGAACAAAAGTTCATTATGAACGCCTGCGTGAATACGGGGCGAGCCCTGAACATCGAAAGACATTTTTGCACTGACCCTTTTCAGGAGGTTTTATTACAATGACATTATATGACGAATTAAAAGCCCGCGGGCTTGTCGCGCAGGTTACTGACGAGCGGGAGATTGCCGATTTAATCAACGGCGGCAAGGCTACGTTTTATACAGGCTTCGACCCTACGGCGGACAGTCTTACCGCCGGGCATAGCGTTGCGCTTGTTACTATGAGCCGCTTACAGCGCGCGGGGAATACGCCGCTTGCGCTTATCGGCGGCGGTACGACTATGGTCGGAGACCCCTCCGGGCGTACCGATATGCGGAAAATGCTCACGCAGGAACAAATCGCGGAAAACGGCGAGCGTTTCAAGACGCAGATGTCGCTGTTTCTTGATTTTACTTCCGGCGCGGCTAACGCTGCCCGGCTTGTTAATAACGCCGACTGGCTCTTGTCCGCGAACTATATTGAGCTTCTGCGCGAGGTCGGGCATTGCTTCTCGGTAAACCGTATGCTTGACGCTGAATGTTATAAGTCGCGTATGAAAGAGGGCTTGACATTTCTTGAATTTAACTATATGATAATGCAGTCCTATGATTTTTATAAGCTGTATCAGAATTACGACTGCGTGTTGCAACTTGGCGGCGACGACCAGTGGAGTAATATACTTGCCGGGACTGACCTTATACGCCGCAAGCTCGCTAAGAACGCCTACGGGCTTACCTTTACGTTGCTACAGGATTCGCACGGCGTTAAAATGGGGAAAACCGCCGGGAACGCGCTGTGGCTTGACCCCGCCAGAACCTCGCCCTATGAATTTTACCAATACTGGCGCGACGTTGAGGACGCGGACGTTATTAAATGCCTCAAAATGCTGACTTTTGTGCCGCTTGACGAGATAAACGAAATGGCTACCTGGAGCGGTGAACAGTTAAACGTTGCGAAAACGCGTCTGGCGCGTGAGATTACCGCGTTAGTACACGGTAAGGACGCGGCCGAACTGGGGACGGAAATTCCGACTATTACCTTTGACACGGCGGAGCTTTCGATTACCGACCTGCTTGTTAAAGTCGGCTTCTGCACCTCTAAAGGCGACGCAAGGCGCAATATTGAGCAGGGCGGCGTGTTTTTGAACGCTTCAGCTGTTTCAGATGTTAACCAGGTGGTTACACTTGACAGTAGCGGGGTAATGCTTCGCAAGGGCAAAAAGAAGTTTGCAAAATGCGTATACTCGGTATAGACCCCGGAATAGCGACGGTAGGCTTCGGGGTGGTTGACGCGAACCGCGGAGTTTTCAGCGAGGTAACTCACGGGGTTATAACCACTCCCGCAAAGGTACCGCTGACGCGCAGGCTTGATTCTATTTACTGCGACCTGACAACGTTAGTAAGCGATTTGAAGCCGGATTCCGTTGCGATAGAGGAGCTTTTTTTCGCGGCGAATGTAAAGACCGGGATTTCAGTGGCGCAGGGGCGCGGAGTGATACTACTGGCGTGCTTTAGGGCGGGGATACCGGCGTATGAGTATACGCCGCTCCAGGTAAAGCAGTCGGTAGCGGGCTACGGGTTAGCGGAGAAGCGGCAGGTGCAGGAGATGGTGAAGCGTTTGCTGAATTTGGAGCGGATACCGCGCCCGGACGATGCGGCGGACGCGCTGGCGATAGCGCTGTGTCACGCGAGGGCGGCGACGTCGCTGATGTTCAACGAGGAAAGCGTCTAGCGAACCCGTAAGTTTCGTCAAACGTATCAAACGTATCAAACGTATTAAGTTTCGTCCACCTTTTCAAAGGTGGCGGGGTACTTAGGGGCGGCGCCCCTAAGTCGCTCGTCGCAACGAGCGAAACTCTCTATACTCACAGCGCGACCCGCAGGTCGCAAGACCCCAGCCTCCCCGTCCAAACCCCTCCGTCCAACCCCCCAACGTCCAAACCAAGCGACCCGCAGGTCGCCAACCCCTCACCCAAACCGTCGTTTCTAAAACAGAAAGGGAGTAAGATGTTCTATTATCTACGAGGTGAAATCGCGCATATAGAGCCGCAATTGGCGGTAGTGGACTGCAACGGCGTGGGTTATGCCGTTCATACGTCTACGCGCACGTTGGCACAGATGAATGTTGGGGATAGCAAGAAGCTTCTGACATATGTACAGGTAACGGAAACGTCAACTGAAATTTTCGGTTTTTTGGAGCAGTTAGAGCTGTATATGTTTAAGCTTTTGCTGTCGGTAAACGGCGTGGGGACTAAATCGGCGCTTGCCGCGCTGTCAACCTCTAGCCCGGAGGAGATTGCGAACGCTATAACCTCCGGCGACGAAGCGTTGTTGGTTTCAACGCCCGGGATAGGCAAGAAATCCGCGCAGAGGATAATACTGGAGCTGCGCGATAAGATAGCGGCAGTATTCGGGGATTTTGGAGGCGGCGACAGCGAGCCCGCGATGGCGCTGAATAAGCACGCTTTGGTAGAAGTCCGCGCTGCGCTGGAGGTGCTTGGTTTTTCGCCGAACGAGATTGTTGCGGCGATGAAGGCGTTGCCGCCGGACGTGAAAAATGCCTGGGCGCCGGGTGATATCGTGAAGCTGATATTGCGTAAGTAGGTGCGGGCGTAGCTCGCGTCATTGCGAGTGTCGATGAGGCGATGATTCAAAAGGTGAAAAGCTAAAGAGTTCGTCATTGCGAGCGCCGGAAAACTAGACATACAACCCGGTATAGGCGCGAAGCAATCCAGTAGGATAAGCCACAGATACGTATGTTACGCTCCCGGCACTGGATTGCCGCGCCGGTTTCAGTTCTACGTATTGCAAGCGTTCCGCGGCTCGCAATGACGGACTTTTGAATGGCTACCTTTTCAATGCACGTTTTAATACACTTTCTAATTCACGTTTTAATACACGTTCCGATACACGTTCAAAATACGAGATACAAGTAGCTATAGGTAATATTATGACAGATGTAAAAACTCTCGCTCTTAGGGCGAAAGCGGCGGGGCGGGTGCTTGCTGTTTCCGGCGTTAGACAGCGCAATGACGCGCTGAGTAATATTGCCGACGCGCTTATTGCTTCGTGCGGCGATATTCTTGCCGCTAACGCTGTGGATATGGCGCGCGCAGCTGTTAACAATATGCGCGATAGCCTTCGGGACAGACTGCTTCTTACCGAGGCGCGTATATGTTCTATCGCGGAGGGTGTAGCGCAGATTGAAGCCGCTGACGACCCGCTTGGTGCCGGTACGGTTACTACGCGCCCTAACGGTTTGCAGATTAGCAAGGTTGCCGTTCCGCTCGGGCTTGTGGGGTTTATTTATGAAGCGCGGCCGAATGTTACGGCCGACGCCGCGGCGCTCTGCGTAAAGAGCGGTAACGCGGTGTTGCTTCGCGGTTCGCGGGACGCTCTTAACTCTAATATTGCGATTGCCAATGTAATACGCGGGGCAATAGCTAAAGCGGGACTGCCGGAGGACTGCGTGTGCCTTTTGGAGGTTGAAGGGCGCGAAACCGTTACGGAAATGATGAACCTCACGGGGATACTTGACGTTCTGATACCTCGCGGCGGCGCGGGTTTTATTCAGACTGTCGTGACAAACTCGCGCGTTCCTGTAATCGAGACCGGGGCGGGGATATGCCACGTCTACGCGGACTGCGCGGCTGATATTGATATGGCGGTTGAGATTATCTATAACGCGAAATGTTCGCGCCCGAGCGTTTGTAACGCTATTGAGCAGCTTGTAGTAAATGAGGCTATAGCCGAAGCGCTTTTATTGAAAATCGCGGAAAAATTTAACGCTTCGCCGTATACTGTGGAAATCAGAGCCGACGCCGCCGCTTTGAAAATTTTGGGCGACAGGGCAGTGCAAGCTAGTGACGAGGATTATCACACGGAGTTCGGCGACTATATTATTGCCGTTAAGACTGTGCCGGATTTACAGGCCGCTATTGAGCATATCAACGCCACCGGGACGGGACACAGCGAGGCTATTGTTACCGCCGACTACGGCGCGGCTCAAACGTTCCTGCGCGAAGTTGACGCGGCGGCGGTGTACGTCAACGCCTCTACGCGCTTTACGGACGGCGGCGAGTTCGGGCTTGGCGCGGAAATAGGCATCTCAACGCAGAAACTTCACGCGAGGGGGCCAATGGGTCTGTCCGCGCTGACAAGCTCGAAATTTACTATCTACGGAAACGGGCAGATACGATAAAGGGGACGAAATGGACGGCACTTTACAACCAAACGAGGGCAAACTGCTTACAATTACTACGGACTTCGGGCTATTCGCCCGCTACCCTGTAAAGACGAAGGTCGTGAACTCCGGCGACAGCCTGCCCGAATTGCTGGACGAGTACGTGCGGCCGCATATTCAGCCGGGCGATACGCTTATTATGTCTGAAAAAATCGTCGCGATAAGCCAGGGGCGGGCGTTCCCCGTGAGCGAGATAAAGGTGTCGCGTCTGGCGAAATTCTTGGTAAAATTTGTTACGAAATCGCCCTACGGAATAGGTATCGGCAGCGAGGCGACTATGGAGCTTGCCGTGCGCGAAGTCGGCCGCGTCAAGATTATTTTCGCGGCGATAATAGCCGCGCTCGGGAAAGTCATAGGCAAGCGCGGTCTGTTTTACATTATATGCGGCGCTAAAGCCCGCGCGATTGACGGTCCCTGCGACTACACCCTTCCGCCGTATAATAACTACGCGAAGCTCGCCCCAGATAAGCCGAACGAGGTAGCGGCAACGCTCGCGGCGCACATAGGGCTTGACGTGGTGATAATAGACGCAAACGACCTCGGCGTAAACGTATTAGGAAAATCGCGCCCGGATTTAGCGGACAAATTCGCGGAACAGGTTTTCACAGATAACCCACTAGCGCAGGGCAGCCAGCAGACCCCGATAGCGATTGTCCGCAGAAGCTACGATTGACGCCTTGAAATGTGTTTGACACTTTGAAACGTGTATGTAAACGCGTAACCGCGTCCCTCCCCCGTCATTGCGAGCCGCGGAACGCTTGCGATACGTAGCATTGAAACCGGCGCGGCAATCCAGTGCCGGGAGCGTAACATACGGTATGTATCGTAGACGACTACGTCAACCCTGGATTGCTTCGCCGCATATCATTAACTACGTATCGCAAGTGCGGTGGCGGCTTCGCAAAGACGGTGCGCCGTGGGCGCACCACGGGCGGGGCGTTGGACGCGGGGCGCGTAGGGGCGGGTTTCAAACCCGCCCTTTCGTAGAATTTTCAATGTTTTAACCAGTGGGGCGGGTTTGAAACCCGCCCCTACATTGTTTCAATCAACCAATCTACGCAGCTCTTGGGCGGGCGTGTGCCGCTGAATAGCTCGAATGAGGCTGCCGCCTGTTCTATTAGTAGGCGCAGGCCTCCTATTGTTGCGAGGCCGCGTTTTGCGGCTTCTTTTAGCAGCTCGGTGTTTACCGGGTTGTATACTATGTCGAATATCAGCGCGCCTTTTTTTAAGCTGTCTAGCCACTCGAAGCTTGCAAATTCGTCACAGCCGGACATTCCGAGCGAGGTTGCGTTGATTACCGTGTCCGCTGTGCTTGCTATGTTTCCCAATTCGCTAAAATTGCCGAGTTTTCGCGAAACGCTTATAAGGTTTGCTCCGATTTTGGACAGCGCGGCTATTGCCGATTTCGCCGCGCCTCCCGAGCCTAAAACTACCACCGACTTATTTTGCAAAGCGGGGTAATGGCTCTTTAAGGCCGCGATTACTCCCGCGCCGTCTGTTGAGTAGCCTGTTAGTTTACCGTTTTTCACGACTACGGTATTTACTGCTTCGACGGCTGTGTCGTCAAGGTAGTGAACTATTTCCTGTTTCAGCGGCATTGTTACATTGAAGCCGGCAAACCCGCGTCTTGCAAGTTCTATAAAATCCGGGAGCGTTGCGGCTGTCACGTCAATCGCCGTGTAGTCAACGTCCACGCCGAGCGTTTCAGCGAATTTCGCGTGTATCAGCGGCGATTTGCTGTGGGCGACTGGGTGGCCTATTACGGCAAGCTTCATATATTAAACTCCTTTAGCAAGACGTCAATCGCGCTTATGTAGCCGTTGAAACCCTCGCCCGCGATTTGCGCCAGACAGGCGGGAGCCGTTACGGATACGCGCCTAAAGGCCTCGCGGCTGTGGATATCCGAGATATGCACCTCAACCGCCGGGACGGGTACGGATTTTAATGCGTCGTGAATGGCGTAGCTATAATGCGTATACGCGCCGGGGTTGATTACTATGCCGTCATAGCGCCCCAGCGAGTCCTGTATAACATCAATTATTTGTCCCTCGTGATTGCTTTGGTAACAGACTACGGCAATCCCCCGCTCCGTAGCGGCGTTTTCTATATGCCTATTCAAATCCTCAAGAGTTGCGAAGCCGTAAATTTCAGGCTCGCGAATACCGAGCATATTGAGGTTAGGACCGTTGATAACCAGTAACCGCGCCTTTAGGTGCGGTTTTACCTTTTCAAGTAGCTCGTTAACCGCGCTCTCAACGTCAAAGTTATTATGAATAGCCACGTCCAAAAGTCCTAAGTAGTACGACTGCCGGGCGGCTATCAGTTTATCGAGTTCCCCGGCGTTTTGCGACAAGGGACGCAAGCCGGGGTTTTCCGCAAATGACTTAACTATTTCCTCCGGCTTACGCTGTATGTAGGCGACTACAGAGTTTTTAGCAAGCGCCGCGCCGCAGTAGACAGGTGCGCCGCCGCCCGTAGCGATTACAACGCCGCGCTTTTGCGTGAGCGCCGCTATAACGTCACTCTCTATTTCGCGAAACGCGCCTTCACCGCGCAAAGTGATAATCTCCGCGCAAGTGCTACCCTCGCGCTTCTCAATTTCCGCATCGCTATCGTAAAACTCACGCCCAAGCCCCTCAGCGACAAGCCGCCCAACAGTGGTCTTACCGCAACCCGGCAAGCCAATAAGAATTACATTACGCTCAAAGGGTCTAAAAATCTCCATAAAACGCCTCCCTCGTCCCGCGCCGAGCGCGGTATTTGATATTTGATATTTAATATCTGCTATCTGCTATCTGCTAACTGTTAACTGTCGCATAGCAGCCTAGGACTTCAAAATATTCCGACTGCACGGAGGCTTGTCCTATAGCGTCGCGGACTTTGGGCGTGAGTATGTTTCCCTCCAGGTCGGCAAAGAAACGGTAGCTGTCGCCGGAAACGGGGCGCGACTCAATGCGCGTGAGGTTCAAGCCTCCGAGCTGAAAAGCCTGCAATACGGAGCATAACGCGCCCGCCCTGTGGATTGTCGAGAAAGTTACGGTCACGGTATCGCTCTTGTCGTCGTAAATCGGTTTGCGGGAGATTGCGATGAAGCGTGTACGGTTTTTGGGGTTGTCGGTGATGTTCTCGGCGAGGACAGTTAAACCGTTTACCTCCGCGGCGCGGCGGGAGCCGATTGCGGCGTATTTAGTGGTCTCGTGCTTTGCGACGAGTTCAGCGGCGACCGCCGTATTGCTGACTTTCGAGAGTTCCCAGTTCTTGCCTTTCAGGAAGCGTCTGCACTGATTAAAACCCTCCGGGTGCGAAAATACTTCGCGTATGTCGCCGATTGAGCCGCCGGGCAGTCCCAGAAGGCACTGGTTGACGTTTACCCAGACCTGCCCGACGATGTAGCAGGAATGGCGGCGAAGCAGGTCGTAGACTTCGCCGATTGCCCCTGTCTGCGAGTTTTCGATAGGCAGAACTCCGAGCGATACTTCGCCCTTTTTGACTGCCTCGAAAACGTCCTCAAAATATTCGCGCGTAACATATTCCTCGCCGGGGAACATAGTTCGCGAGGCGTGTTCGCTCCACGCGCCCGGTACGCCCTGGAACGCCACGGGGCCGGGAGCGCGTCCCGAAGCTTCGGGAAAATCAAGCGCGTGCGTAAGTCCGAGGTTTTCATACTGCCGAAGTTTTGAGAGCGAGATTAGCGTCCGCATTAAGGCTGCGGTTTCCGCGCGTTTGTCCTCGTCGGCAAGGTCGAGCGCGGAGGCGATAACTTTGTCCTCACGCCCGGTATCGGTTATCGCGAGGTTGCCCTCCTCCTTGACTTTTGCGATATCGTTTGATACGCGCTGACGCTCCTGAAAACTCTTTGTAATATCGGCGTCGATGAGGTCTATCTTACCGCGCAGGTTTTGCAGTTTGTCCTTTGGTGTCATAATGTTCTCCTTGTTATTTAGTTAACAGTTATCGAATATCAAATATCAAATACGGGGGTTAGACGGGGGTTAGACGGGGGTTACGCTATCGCTTCGCGGACTTTTGCTACCTTGCCCATTATTCTGCGGAATACCTGCGGGGTTACGCTTTGCGCTCCGTCGCAGAGGGCGGCTTCGGGGTGATTGTGAACTTCGATTATCAGTCCGTCTGCTCCGCAGGCTGTCGCCGCGAGCGCCATAGGCTCTACGAGGTGCCAGTAACCAGTTGCGTGGCTCGGGTCGATTATAACAGGTAAGTGCGTTTTGGCTTTCAGCACAGGCACCGCCGAGAGGTCTAGCGTATTGCGTGTAGCGGTTTCAAAGGTACGTATACCGCGCTCGCAGAGCATAACCTCACGCGTCCCGCCCGCCATAACGTGTTCCGCCGCCATTAGGAGTTCCTCGAGCGTGCTTGACAGGCCGCGCTTTAACAGTACCGGCTTATTCAAAGCCCCCACCTGGCGCAGTAAGGTAAAATTCTGCATATTCCGCGCTCCGATTTGGATTACGTCTACGTCCTCCGCGAACGCGTCTATGTATTCTGCCGACATAATCTCTGTGACAATCGGCAAGCCCGTTTTTTCACGCGCCATTTTCAGAAGTTCAAGCCCGTCAAGGCCTAAGCCGGAAAAAGCGTAGGGGGACGTTCGCGGCTTGAAAGCTCCCCCGCGCATAAAGCTTGCCCCCGCCGCCTTTACGTCGCGGGCTACTGAGAGGATTTGTTCCTCCGACTCCACGCTGCACGGTCCCGCTATTACCGCGAAATTGCCCGCGCCGCCGACTTTGCGCCCGGATACGTCTATAACAGTATCCTCCGGGTGAAATTTCCTGCTCGCGAGTTTATACGGCTCGCTGACGCGTATAACGCTGTCCACGCACTCGAAACGTGCAAGCTCGTCAAGGTCGATATTAGAAGTATCCCCCGCTAAACCGAACATCAGCGTCGATTCGCCCTTGATTTCCTGGACGATTATGCCCCGCGCGGTGAGGATTTTATGAAGCTGTTCCGCGCTCTCGGCCGCGCGGTTTGTTTTGAGTATCGCTATCATTGTTTGTTTCTCCTTGTGCTACAATAAGCTAGTGGTCAGATAGCGACAGGCAGCCGCGAGTTGACCATTTTTGTTGTCTAAGCTACAATAAGAGGGTAATTGGTCTGACGATTTCTCCTTTAGA
>JAISJH010000111.1 GCA_031261635.1 Oscillospiraceae bacterium | reverse complement strand
CGACGGATAAATCATCGAAGCATATACAAGCGATGGTTGATGCCGCTCCCGAAGCAGAGAAATACTGCACTGACGGGTATACTGGGTATCTCGACGTGGCTTACCCCGGGAAGCACATTCGGAACGTTCGTGACAAAAGCGACACATTCACCGTCGAGGGCGTGAACGCAGATTTGCGGCATTATATCCCGATTTTAGCGCGAAGCAGCCGTTGTTTCCCGCGAAAACTTGAGACTTTGCAAGCGGTTCTCGCGGTATTTGCCGAAGCCTATAACCGCTTTGGCGTGGCGAAACTTAAATGGCGCGCCTCTCACGACAAAGGCGAAGTCCCGTTACCTGTGATACACTTTCTATAATCCGCGTTTTGCCACTCCACCATATCTGAACTATCGCTTGCAATATTTGTCAGCTTATGCTATAATACATTGCGTTAGCAAACATTGCACAGGAGGGTATATTGTCTATGCTGAAAATTTCACACGTTACTAAGAAATACAAAAAGCTTGTCGCTAATGACGACCTTAGCTTTGCCGTGGAGCCGGGGAAGGTTTCGATACTGCTCGGGCCTAACGGAGCCGGGAAGTCTACTATTATTAAGTGTATCGCGGGACTGCTGCGCTTCGAGGGTGATATTACTATCGGCGGCTTCGCAAACTCCCTGCCGGAGGCTAAGGCGCTGCTCGGGTACGTGCCGGAAATGCCCGCCGTGTATGATTTGCTTACAGTCGGCGAACACCTCGAGTTCATACGCAGGGCGTACAAGGTTGACGACGAAAGCTATACTGACAGGCTTTTGCAAATGTTTGAAATGGACGATAAAATCAACAAACTCGGCAAAGAACTCTCAAAAGGTATGCAGCAGAAGCTGTCAATCCTCTGCCAACTGGCGCATAAGCCTAAGCTTCTAATCTTTGACGAGCCGCTTGTAGGGCTTGACCCTCACGCTATACGCGAGCTGAAACTACTGTTCCGCGAACTCAAAGCGGACGGCGTCGCCATACTTATTTCAACGCATATGCTTGATTCTGTCGAGGACTACTGGGACACTACACACATACTAATCAACGGCAAATTCGCCGCGCAGAGAAGTAACGTTCCCGGCGAAAAGGAATCGCTGGAGGAGCTGTTTTTCGCTATAACCGAGGGCGGCAAAGCGGAGAAAGCGGGTGACAGCGAATGAGTGCCTTACAATATCTGCTTTTCACGCGCCTTAGAAACAGCCTGCGCGAGTTTATCCGCAAACCCGTCCGGCTCGTGGTACTGCTTGTCTGCGTGGCTCTAATCGGCTTCACGATATTCGCGGGCAATCAGGCGTCGCTGGAGGAGGGGCATACGTACCGGAGCGCTACAGAACTGTACCTCATAATCGCCGGCGTCTGCGTGTTTATGTTCGCCTCGATAATGTGGAACGGAGTACGCAAGGGCGCGACGTTCTTTACAATGCCGGACGTACTGCTGCTGTTCCCCTCGCCGCTTAATCCTAAAGGCGTTATGTTCTACGGTATGATACGCTCTATCGGTATGTATCTCGCTATCAGCCTCTTTTACCTTATGCAGTACAGCACCGTTCACGGTGTGTACGGTAAGGGGTTTCCAACGCTTATAGTCGCTATGCTGTTGTTCGTGGCGTCAACGTTTCTCGCAAACTTCCTCTCGTTTCAAATCTACCGCAAAAAAATAGGCGGGACGCGTGAGGATTACTACGAGGCCGTACTCTCGGCAACGGAAGTATCGCACAGCGCGGTAGTTGCCCAAAAAGAAGGGCGCACGGCGGAAATAATCCCGCAGAACATCAAGCTCGGCTCAACGGGCTTCACAAAAGGCCGCGGAGCCTCGGCGTTCTACTACAAGCACAAAATAGAAAACCGGCGCGGGCGCAAACTATTCCTCAATATGTGGTCGCTTATGGCAATCATCGGCAGTCTTGCCTTCGCCTTCGTCATAACGCGCGTAGGCGAGCCGCCGGAGGACCTCCGGTCGGTGCTGGTCGGAGTGTTCACTTTCGCGACCTATCTACAGCTTTTTTCAGTCGCTATGGGGCGCTTGTCCTTTGAGCTTACTAAGCCCTACGTCTACCTCGTCCCCGAGGAGCCGTTTTTCAAGCTTCTGCACTGCCTGCGCGAAATGATTCCGACCTCCGTAATCGACGCGGTAGCGGTAGGCGCGGGTTTAGGCATAATCCTGGGGCTTGACCCGCTTATGACGCTGCTACTCGTTATAGCGAGGCTTTCCTTCGCAATGGTTTTCACGGCGGCAAACATCGCCGTAGCCAGAATATGGGGCGGCGAAACCTCCAAAGTCATCGTAATGCTCCTGTACCTCGCGGTAATAATAGTAATGCTGATACCCGCCGTAGCCGCAGCCATAATATTCTCAACAATAATAAAACTAAGTTTTCTAACAGCCGGGCAAACAATTATGTTTTTCCTAGCGGTACTAAATATCCCCGTATCTCTCGCGGTATTCTACCTATGCAGAAAAATGCTGGACCACGCGGAGTTGAACAACAGTTAACTGTTGTTCAGTTAGCAGTTATCAAATATCAAATATCAGAGACGATGGTTTGGACGGGGGTTGCGGGTCGTGTAATAAACGTAGGGGCGGGTTTCAAACCCGCCCTCCCTCGTATCAGCGAAACGCCCGCCCCCGTAAACCCCCGTCATTGCGAGCCGCGCGAAGCAATCCAAGCCCAGTACCCTCGTCCAAACCCGCGTCTACGCGCCGTGCGCGTGGTGCGCCGTTCCGGCGCACCGTCTTTGCGAAGCACCGGTACGCTTGCGATACGTAGGACGTTACAGGTGCGAAGCAATCCAGTGCCGGGAGCGTAACATACGGTACGTATCGCAGGATTGTACGTCAACCCTGGATTGCTTCGCCGCATATCATTACATACGTATCGCAAGTGCGGCGGCGGCTTCGCAAAGACGGGCAGGGCGTAAGCCCTGCCCTGTCCCGGCGCATTGCGCCGGGACGGTGGACGGGGTTACGTCCGCGCACGGCGCGGGGAACCACCCCGCCGCTTCGCGGCACCCCTCCCAGGAGGGGAATTTACGGGGGTGGGCGGGTTTGAAACCCGCCCCTACGTAACCCCCGTCCAAACCTATTCCCCTCTTGGGAGGGGTGCCGCCCGCGGGCGGCGGGGTGGTTCCCCCGCAGGGCGCGTCTCCCGTCCAAGCCCTCCAAAGCCCCCCTCTTTAGAGGGGGGTGCCTCCGCAGAGGCGGGGGGGTGCCGCAACCAACGTCCAAACCATCGTCTCTGATATTTGATATTTGATATCTGATAACTAGTTCACGTTTAGCGCGGCTAGAAACGTTTGCACCACGCGCTCGATATGCGGCAGCAGCCTTGGGTCGCAGGATTGTAGCGTTAGCGCGAGCGTGTCCGGCTCGCCGCGCCCGCTTGCGCCGAATAGTATATAGTCCGTCGGAAGCCGCAGCGTTTGCGATACCTTAATCAGCGTCGCTATTGACATTCCTTTCACGCCGAGCTCGATATCCGCGCAGAAACGCGGTGTTATATCCAGCAACTCGGCAAGCCTGTCGCGGGTGTATCCGAACGTTTCGCGCTGTTTGCGGATACGTTGTCCTATCGCCACTAAGTCCATAAAAATCACGCCTCACAGTTCATATTATCATAATTTTACCCCAAAGCTCTGCGCTGTATATGCACAGTGAGGTGTTGACTTTTATGAACTGTGAGTGTATAATGTGAACGAGGGCTGTAATAAGCTCGATTCCCGCGTCCTCCTGAATGAGCCGCGCGGTAACGCGCGGCGGAGGATTGAGAAAGGCGGTGATGTATGGGGCGGGTATGGTACCCGCCCCTATGAACCGCGCTTTACTAAACCGCGCTCAAAATCGAGCATTGCGTTTAGGCGCTCGTCAATACGGATTTGGTTCTCCCGCGAAAGCTTTCTGTAGCGCGAGATAATCTCCGCTTCTCTGGGCGACAGCCGCTCCTGCGTGTAGGGGTTTTTAACGCCGGAAACCCCTAGCAGGTAGTCTACGCTGACCTTAAAAATATCCGCAATCCTGATTAACGTTGGCAGACCCGGCTGAGTAAGACCCTTTTCGTACTTTGAAATCGCGCTTGGTTTGAGATTAAGCATAGCCGCGAGTTCATTTTGCAGCATATCGCTGTCCTCGCGGAGACCGCGCAAACGTGATGTAAATTCCATTTAAGACACCTTTCCATTCTTATAAAGATAGTATAAGAATAGCTGATTCTAAGTATCTTTGGGTACAAAAAGTCGTAAAAAGAAATTTATGCTTGACACTTTCTTATATTGTATGCTATAATTGTCTTATTAAGACTTTTAAGGGGGATACAATATGCAAAAAGCAATTATCTACGGCTCCGGCGACACGGGGCGCAGAGTTTACGAACTATGCCGCGAAAAATACGAGGTCATAGCGTTCACGGACAGCAACGCGGTAAAGTGGAACACGCACCTGGAACTGGACGGAGCGGTGTTCCCGATACTGCCGCCAAGCGAAATCAACAGCTCGGATTATGATAAACTGCTCCTTGGCTCGCTGCTTATGGACGGGCAATTTATAAACCGGCTCACAAAAGAATTTCTGGTACCGCCGACAAAAATTGTAGACGAATACATAGGCAGGGGGCATATCGGTTTTACAAAAGCCGCGCGGGAAACGTTTTTACGCAGGGAAGCGGAACTGCTGCAAAATGTAGAAGGAAGTATCGCGGAGGGTGGCGTGTATACGGGCGAATTTGCCGCGCTTATCAACGAAGTGCTTCCCGACAGACAATTTCACCTGTTTGATACGTTCGAGGGTTTTGACGCCCGCGACGTGGCTACGGAACAGGAACAGGGCTATTCAAAACCGAATTATACCGCCGGGTATTTCAGCAATAACGGTTTTACGCTTGACGACCTGCTTGCTAAAATGCCGCACCCGGAAAAAATTACAATCCACAAAGGATATTTCCCGGATTCAGCGATTGGCGATAAACAGCTTGACAGTGAAAAATTCGCTTTTGTAAACCTCGACTTCGATTTGTATAACCCGATACTTGCGGGCTTAGAATATTTCTATCCAAAAATGGTAAACGGCGGTGTAATACTGGTTCACGACTATTTTGGAGAAGTGTTCAAAGGTTCCGGTCAGGCCGTGCGTGATTATTGTTCGCAAAATAACATTCCCTATACGGCGGTAGGCGACGAACTAAGTATAGTTATTGTAAAGAGATAAGAAACGGGATACACAAGTCCCGTCCAAATCACGTAGCGACACGTAGGGGCGGGTTTCAAACCCGCCCTCCACCGTAAATTCCCCTCTTGGGAGGGGTGCCGCGAAGCGGCGGGGTGGTTTCCCCGCCGCGCGGACGCAACCCCGTCCACCGTCCCGGCGCAATGCGCCGGGACAGGGCAGGGCTTTGCCCTGCCCGTCTTTGCGAAGTGCCGCAAGGCTTGCGATACGTACAACGTATAGGCACGAAGCAATCCAGTGCCGGGAGCGTAACATACGTATGTTGTCCCCCCGGCACTGGATTGCTT
>JAISJH010000091.1 GCA_031261635.1 Oscillospiraceae bacterium | reverse complement strand
AGACGGCAAGTGTAAAATTTTACCAAACTTGACCGTTCGCGTAGCTCTGTCCGTTTTGCCATATCAAAATTTTTCTCTACTTTCTTCATTTTGGGGGTTGACTTTTATAGGCAGGTATTTCGTTAGATTACGCGGTCAATGCCCGCGTCGCGGAGTTTTTGCACGTTTACCATTTCGTTAGAGGTTCGGACGAGGTTTCCCGCTACCTTCTCCTTGGACGATTTTTCTGTTTCGACAAAGGTATAGAGCGGGTTAATAACGATTTGCCGCTTCTCCGTGTCGTATTTTAATACCTCGACTATTTCAACGGTTTTCCTGCTCTTGTCGCGCAGTCTTGAAAGGTGAATGATTATATCGAGCGCGGAGGCAATCTGCTGACGTATCGCTTCAAGCGGCAAACCGTCCGCGCCCTGTAAAACCATAGTTTCAAGGCGGCTTAACATATCGTAGGTAGAGTTTGCGTGGCCTGTAGAGAGCGAGCCGTCGTGACCTGTGTTCATAGCCTGGAGCATATCGAGCGCCTCCGCTCCGCGCACTTCGCCTACAACTATGCGCTCGGGGCGCATACGCAGCGCGGACTTTATAAGGTCCTTAATCGTTATCGCGCCCGAGCCGTCGGGTCCGGCGTTTCGCGTTTCGAGCCTTACGAGGTTGTCTACGTTTTTTATCTGCAATTCCGCTGAATCCTCGATAGTTATAACGCGCTCGTCGCGCGGGATAAAGTTTGAGAGGGCGTTTAGGAAAGTAGTCTTGCCGCTACCGGTTCCTCCGCTGACGAAAATATTATACTTGCAGCTGACAAGGAGTTCGAGAACCTCCGCAACCTCCGGCGTTATCGAGCCGTATTTGAGCAGTTTATCGACCGTCATAGCCTCCTTGGGGAAGCGGCGAATTGTTACGATAGGTCCGTTCAGCGCGACAGGCGGCATAACTACGTTAACACGCGAGCCGTCGTCAAGCCGCGTGTCTACAATGGGTTCGCTTTCGTTAACCTGCCGCCCCGCCTGCGAGACGAACTTTGTGATGATGATTTCAAGCTCGCGCCTGCTCTCGAAATGGTTATCGAGCTTGAAAAGCTTTCCGGCGCGTTCCACGAAGATATCCTCGTAGCCGTTAATCATAACCTCGGTAACTTCGGGGTCTGAGATTATCTGGTCGAGAACGCCCAGACCGCGTATCGAGTTGAATACCGCGTCAATAATAAACTTCTTTTCGCGGAAGTTTAGCGCGGAGAGTTCACGGTAAGCATCGGGGCTGTTGTCCTTAGCCCAGCGCGTTTTATCCGTGAGAGCGGTTGTGACCAGCTGCAATAGCTGTTCGTTATCAAGTGAAATGAGGTCGATGTGGTTTTGGATTTCCGACTTAAGCTGTATAATGAGTTCCGCGCGTGTTTTTTCCGACATACGCATTTTTCTCCAAACGAAAATATTCCCGCCCCGGGTTTTTCAATCACTTATCCCTCAAAACTATACGCCGACAGGGCTTTTATAAGAGCTAACTCATTCGCCTCCGCGCCTCTGGGGGGGACGAACGGCAAAGTTACCGCCGGGACGCCCGCCGGGGGAACCGCCGCGCCCTTATTCGCGACTATCGTAGTCTTATAGCGGATATCCTCAAAAACATTGTGCTGTGCGATAAACTGTTCAAGTTTTACGCCGGAGGTGCGGCTTCCGTCAGTCACGAGAAGCACCCGCTCCGAATGTTCCAGAACCGCACGGGTTCGCGTATCGCAGGCCGTGGGGAGGTCGATTACCAGCTCGTCAGTGCTTTTGAGTAAAGCCCCGATTAGGTCCGTGATGTTTTTAACCGTCAGAATAGCTATATCGTCATAGGTATCAGGCGGGCAGAAGTAGGAAATCCCGGTTGCGTCGTCTTTTTGTCGTATACCCTGTAGCTGAAGCTCCGGGTTGCCCTCGTCAAGATAGCCGAGAACCGTGCTGAAGCTTCGCCCCGTAGTAGCGAAATACACCGCGACGCTGGAAAACGGTTCAAGCGGGAAATATGTAACCGCCCGCCCGACCGCGGCCTGAGCCGCCGCGTAAGCCAGCGCGACGGTGGTTTTCCCCGTGCCTCCCGCCGGAGAATACACGGAGGTTATACGCGCCCGCCCGGCCTTTGAGCTTGCCGAGGGCGCGATTTTCGCGTACAGCTCCAGAACATCGCCGACAAGGCTCGTCGCCCGCTGATACTTGCGAACGCTTCCGAAGCCCGCGTATGCCGCCGGCACCGTTTCCCCCTCGTCAACAAGCAATAGCGGGAGCCGCACGGAGGATAAATCCGCTTCGCCCGATAGCAGCAAGGGTTCTATCAAAGCCGCGTCAAAACGGTGAAGCGTTAACGCGTCCTCCAACGCCTTCGCCGTGGAGCAGAGGCTTACTTCGCAGAGGTCGTTCGCCTTCTCCTCGTACTTCTGTGAAAAGCCGGAGGACAGTCTGTCCGCGTAGTTCTTGTCGCCGGACGCTATTAGCAGCTGTAGTTTCATAATTTTACCCCGCAGAGTTTAATTTTGGAAAAGCCGTTTTCGCGGCCTTACTTCGCATAGTATAATCGTAGTGTTATCAACCCCGCCGTTAGCGAGCGCGGAAGTCATCAAATGCTTTGCCTGCGCGGCAAGCGGCACGTCCGCCGACAGCACCGATTCGATAAAGTCGTCTGAAACCATATCGGTTAAACCGTCAGAACACAGCAAAAATTTGTCGCCCGCGTTATAATCTATAGACCTTATATACGGCTCAATTAAAAACTCGCTCTCCGGGATACCTAGACACTGCGACAGCGGCGGCTTCTTGTCAAACACGCCGGAAACAACGTGGTCAAGCGAAAGCTGTGTCATAACGCGCCCGGAAAAGCGGAAGATTTTGCTGTCTCCCACATTGCAGACGGTGAGTTTATCGCCGCCAAACTGTATTATCGCGGCGGTAGTCCCCATCTGGCGCACGCTCTGTTCGTCCGAAAAAGCGCAGATTTCGCGGTTCATCTCGCGGCAGACGTTCAGCAAATGACTTTCAAGACTGTTCTCGCTACTGTCATAGGGCGAAGCGTCAAAAGTTTTGGCGGCTATAAAGGCCGCAATCTCGCCGTACTGTTCGCCGCCAACACCGTCAAAAACAGCGAACGCGGGCATTGACGCCGCCGGAACCGTCCCCGCGAGTTTCTTTTCCAGACCGTTGTTGTTGCTGACAAGCCATTGCCCTTTACACCAAAAGTTATCCTGATTGGTGTGACGGACAGTCCCGCGGTCGCACAGAACGACAAAGCTAATACCGTTTTTCATCAATCAGCCTCAATAGGTAACTTCCATAACTTATATAAAACCCCAGAATAACACTATGATACCACAATTTTCGCCCCCTGTCAAGTGCCGGGAGCAGCCCCTTACGAAAAACCGCGCTTGCAAATGGCGGCGTTATGTGGTACAATATTCCTGTTCTACGCGTTTACGCAATCTTTTATCCGCACACTTATATAAAGGAAGTGATTACCCTATGCCGGATATTGAACTCCGCTCGGAAGCACGCACCGCTTATATCAACGCCCGCAAGCTTGGGCGCAAGTACCTCTCGGACAACGGCGAGCGGGACGGTTATTTGCCCGTTCTCGATGAGAAACTTCGCGAAAACGTTATCGTCGGCGAAATAAATATGGGGCGGCACGAGATTTCACTCTCGCGCGTTATCGGTACCAAGACCGCCGGGCGAAGCACCGCCTTTGCCGGGAACTTTATGCCGCTGCTCGAGCCTGAAACCGAGTTCGGCGCGAAGTGGCAGAACCTCTACGTTTATCAGCTTCGCGACGGCATACAGGACGCTGTTACGCTCTACGAGTTTTTGGGCAACTACTACGTTCAGGAGGGCAACAAGCGCGTCAGCGTCCTGCTCTCCGTCGGCGCGTCCTCTATATACGCAAACGTTATACGCTACGTCCCGGAAAGGCGCGCCGGGGACGACAATAACGCTATCTACTACGAACTGCTGGACTACGACAAACGCGCCTATTTCGATAACCTCTGGTTTACTAAGCGGGGAGCGTTTACCGCGCTTGTCGCCGCGGTCGAGATTTATCTCGCGGCTCACCCGGAGGTTGAAGCTAGCGTCACGGACGCGCTGAACGAGGTTCACGCCGTTTTCCGCCAGGCCTATAAGCCGCTTGACGGCGACAGCGCTTCGCTCACCACCGGGGACGCTCTTACGGAATACAGCGGCATTTTTGGCTTCCCCTACGGAGCAACCGCGGGTGAGATTTACGCAAACCTCAAAATCGCCGAGGGACAGCTCCGCTTCGCCTCCGGCGAGATTACGCGGAACACTATCGAGGTCGATTCCGCGCAGTCGCCCGGCGAGGCTAAACGCGGCTTCTTTTCCTTTGCCGCTAAACAGCAGGTTAAAATTGCCGTGGCCTATGAGGGCAACCTCCGCACGTCTATCTGGTCTGAACAGCACGACCGCGCTATACGCGGCTTAGAGGAAAAATACGGCGACAGGCTTATTGTCGAGCGCTACTTTAATATACCGCAAATCGGCGAGTTGTCATATCGCTCGCTTAAACGCGCCGCCGCCGGTTCGCCGGATATTCTGTTTACAACCCGCGATACGCTTTCTGCGGCGAGTTTGCGCTATAGTCTTGAACACCCGGAGACCACCGTGCTGAACTGCGATACTCCGCACGACGGGCGCAATCTGCACACGTATTTTTGCAAGATGTATGACCTTACTTTTCTTGTCGGCATAGTCGCCGGAGCGTTGAGCGAGACTTCGCGCATTGGCTTTATGACGCCGCCGCTCGGAAGCCCCACCTACGACCTTAACGCCTTTGCCGTCGGGGCGAGGCTTGTTAACCCGCGAAGCACCGTCATTAACATCGCTATGAACGAGATAAATAATCACCGCGAACACAACGCCGCGCGTAAACGCTTCGCCGACCGCGGCTGCGACCTCGCGTTCTGCCTCCATAGCCCCGATAATCCGCAGGATTTCCAGGCTGAACCAACGATTTACGCCCAGCTCTATAGCCTTGACCGCGAAACGGGTGTTCCGCTTGAAAGCATAGCGCGGGCGACGCTTGACTGGGAGCCGTTTTACGATAAAGTCATAAGCGACTACCTCGGGGGACGCTTCGGACTGCTGAAGGGTAATAGCCCGATACACTTCGGCTGGGGTTTTCAGACGGGCATTATGGACCTGCTGACAGACCCTGAAAGGCTCGGGGTTACAAGCCGCCTTCTTAGAATTTTCCGCGACCTCCTCAAAGCCGGAGGCCTGCACCCCTTTGAGGGTCCGATATCAGACAATAACGGTGTACGCCGCATTGACTACAACGTGTCCCCAACCTTGCAGGAGATACAAGAAATGACCTGGTACGCTTTTTCAGTTAACAATGAACAGTTAACAAATAACAGTTAGCAAATATCAAATATTCGTAACTGTTGTTGTTACGCTTTTAATTTCGCTTGTTGTTATCGTTTGTTGTTATCGTTTGAGAATTGGTTTTAGACGCTGTATTAAAACGCGGGAAGCTAAAAAGTCCGTCATTGCGAGCGCCGGTGCGCTTAACATACAACCCGGTATAGGCGCGAAGCAATCCAGTGCCGCAGTCCGCAGATACGTATGTTACGCTCCCGGCAATTGTTAATTGTTCACTGTCAAAGGGGAATAAGCTTGATACGGAGAAGGCTTGAGGCTGTTGCCTCGCTTGTTGCGCCCGGGTCGCTTGTTGTTGATATTGGTACTGACCACGGTTATTTGCCGGTGTACCTTGTTAAGCGCGGCGTTTGCGGGCGCGTTATCGCCTGCGATATTTCCGCTAACTGCATTAGGCGCGCCGCCGCTAATGTCGCTAGAGCGGGCTTGTCGGACGCTGTTACCTGCGTTGTGTCAGACGGGCTTGACGCGATTGACGACGCGGCCTATGATACGGCAATCCTCGCGGGTATGGGCGGCGAAACAATTATTGCTATCCTATCAAAAGCGGAGCTTCGGGGGAAAACGCTGATACTGCAACCAAACACGCGACAGCTAACCTTAGTAAAATGGCTGAACGCTAACGGTTTCACGATTGAAAGCGAGCTATACGTCCGAGACAGGGGGCGCAACTACTATTTGCTTAGGGCAAAGGGGTAGTTTTATAGCTGTTACGGTTGAAAATTGTGCAACCTCGTGTAGGGGGCGATGCCCACATCGCCCCTTTCCGCAGAATGTGAGATTGATAAACCCGGCGGGACGATGTGGGCATCGTCCCCTACAGGGCAAAGGGAAACTAAACGCTTATTTGATATTTGATATTTGATATTTAATAACTATTATCTAAAAATAAAGAGGTGTATTCTTATGACTGAACCCAGGCTTGATGTTTCGCGTCCTTTGGAAATGCCGGGGGTGTTGAAGCTCACTTTCAACCACCCTGATACTCTTAACTCGCTTACAACTGATATTTTCCGCGAAATTGTCCGGGAGTTGCGCTCCGCCCGGGGTGACGACAGCGTGAAAATTGTGCTGTTTACCGGGGAGGGGGAGCGCGCGTTTTCCTCCGGCTTGTCTATTGATAAGCTTTTGCAAATGGAAACGGACGATGACCGCGCCGCGTTCTACACGCTCGGCTTAGACGTTCGCGAAGCCATTTACGCTCTTGACAAACCCGTAATCGCGGCGGTTCGCGGGAACTGCGTAGGCGGCGGCTTTGAAATTGCGCTTTGCTGCGACCTTATTTATGCCGCCGAGGGTTCGGTGTTTATGCTCCCGGAATCGAACATTGCGCTAACTCCCGGCTGCGGGGGCGCAATCAACCTAGCGGCGAAAATTCCCTATAACCGCGCGGTTGAGATGATTTGGTTCGCGGAAAAAGTAAGCGCGGAGGAAATGCGAAGCTGGGGAATAGTAAACGCGATTTTCCCCGCCGCCGAGTTTGAGGCAGAAGTCGAAAAGCGCCTGTTAAAACTCCTGCGAAAACCACAATTCGCGGTAAGAGGTTTGAAGCAAGTGCTATCGCACACGGCAGTCTTTGGCAATCAAGCGGAATCGCTAAAACAAGAACGGATATTAGCAGTAGACGAAATGAAAACCGCCGATTTCAACGAAGGTCTACAAGCCTTCAAAGAAAAACGCAGACCAAACTTCGGAAAATAAAAAACGGGGGCAAACGCAACCAAACGTCCAACCCCCGTAATTATTCATTATCAATTATCAATTGTCTTAACGTCTCTGATATTTGATATTTGCTAACTGTTAACTGTTAATGGTCCTGTCGTGCATTTGGGCTTTGTAGTTGTTGAGTTTTTCGCGCAAAGTCACGTCGCTGACCGCGAGAATTTGCATTGCGAGCAGAGCCGCGTTTTCAGCGCCGTTGACGGCGACTGTAGCCACCGGCACGCCCGTCGGCATTTGCACCATTGAGAGCAGACTGTCGAGGCCGTCTAAAAAGCTCCCCTTAATCGGGAGCCCTATCACCGGGAGCGTGGTGTGCGCGGCAACTGCTCCGGGCAGCGCCGCCGCCTTGCCTGCCGCGCAGATTATTGTGCCGTAGCCCTCGGATATGGCCGCTTTCGCGAAGTCCGCGAGTTCGTCGGGTGTGCGGTGCGCCGAGTAAATGTGTACGGAATTAGGCACCCCAAAGCGCCCGAGTATGTCAATAGCCGGCTGAACAACCGGTAAGTCGCTGGTACTGCCCATAATTATCGCTGTTTTTAACATTTGTTATACCTCCGCTGGTATTGTAACATATTTTGGCACGAATGTCAAGCGGGGGCGAGGCTTGCCTCGCCCGTCATTGCGAAGCCGCCACTGCACTTGCGATACGTAGCGATGATATGCGGCGAAGCAATCCAGGGTTGACGTACAATTTCACGATACGTAGGGACGTAAGACGTATGTTACCCTCCCGGCACTGGATTGCTTCGCACCTGTAACATTGTACGTATCGCAAGCTTATCGGTGCTTCGCAATGACGGGCTAGGCAAGCCTAGCCCCGGCGCACTGCGCCGAACGGTGAACGAAGGTTAAGACGGGGTACGCACCCCCCGCCGCCGGTGGGCGGCACCCCCCACAAAATTTGGGGGCTTTTTTGGTTTGGACGGGGGCTGCGTAGGGGCGGGTTTCAAACCCGCCCCGTTGGTTCTACGATGTCATTGTAACCGCCGCTAGGCTATAATGGTTTCTGCAAATTCGCCGTTTAGGTAGATGTCGTAGCTTGCTCCGCGCGCTATGCCCGGCGCGGAGAGTTTTAAGGCGTCGATATCGCGTTCGGCGCTGTAGGTGGCAAGGAGGCGGTCGCCGTTCGGCGTTTCGCCTATCGGGTATACCTCAATTTCAGTTCCGGCGGCTATGTTGTCGGTGAAATTTATGAAACTCTGAGTTGATATATCGGAGATGTCGGGACAAGCGCCGCCCACGATAATCGTTCCGCCGGTTAGAGCGATTTTGCCGTCAAGGTAAAAGGCTTCACTGTCCGGCACACTATGTAAAGAGATTATCTTGCCGCCGGAAACGTTGAGGCTGCCGTTGGAGCGCAGGCCGTAAACGTTCGCGCTGGCGGTTATTTCGCCGCCCGATATGTCGAGCGTGGAGTCGCCTATAACTCCGTTTTCGCGGGAAACGAGGCTTACGCTGCCCTTTGTTATAAGTACGTTCTCGCTCTCAATCGCGTTCCGCGAGTTTACAATATTGACCCTGCCGCCGCTGATTGTGAGCGTTTTGCCCGCTTGAAGCGCGGTTTCCTCCGCGGAAACGTCAACGCTTCCCGAGCCGTGTACAGTTAAATCGTTTACAGACTGAACGGCGTTTTGAGCCGTTGCGGTAAGGTAATTCTCGCCGCGCAGCTCTATTGTCAAGTTTCCGGCTTCACAGGCAATCGCCGGGGCGTTGGTGCAATTTATGTCCGCGCCGTCTAATATTAAGGTTACGCCGTCCGCAGTCACGACTATGCCGCCGTCCGCGAGTTCGCCCGTGAGTTCGTAAACCCCGGCGTCGGTGATTGCTACCACTCCGCCGCCGTATTCGCCGAGGTCGATAACTTCGTCCGGCGCGTACAAAGCGGCGGGCGGCGTGGTTGTAGTTAGCTCCGGGGCGACGGGAGTTTCCGCTTCGGCGGGTTCAGGCTCCCGCTTGTCCGCCGGGGCGCAGCTCGAAAGCAAAAGCCCAAGTAACAGCACCGAAGCGACTATCAGCTTTTCCATTGTGTTTATTCCCCCTTGTTTTCGCTATTATAACTCAATCTTGTGAAAAATTTGTGAACCCGATTTCAACGAACGGTTAACAAACACAAATTTTGGAAAAGGCAGAAAAAAGAGGAATAATCGAAAAAAACTACTTGACAAACGCAAAAGAGTGTGGTAGAATATACAGGCTGTCGCGGAGGAGTTCCCGAGTGGCCAAAGGGGGCAGACTGTAAATCTGTTGTCTCAGACTTCGGTGGTTCGAATCCACCCTCCTCCACCAATTGCAGTTAACAGTTATCAAATATCAGATAGCAGAGACGAGGGTTACCCAAGCCGCTCGCGACATCTGTTATTTGATATTTGATAACTGTTATTTGAATAGTGCCGATGTGGCGAAATGGTATACGCACCTGACTCAAAATCAGACGCTGAGAGGCATACCGGTTCGAGTCCGGTCATCGGCACCAATCCTCGCAAAGCCTTGCGGACACTGCATTTGCGAGGTTCAAATCATACGGTTCTGCAAAGGTTTTCATTGGTTATCATAGTGTCTGTCTAACACTTGTCTAACACTTTGTCTAACACTTCATAGAACACAAGGTTGAAACCTCTCAAACAATGGGGCATATTCTTTCGGCGGACAAG
>JAISJH010000042.1 GCA_031261635.1 Oscillospiraceae bacterium | reverse complement strand
CATTGCGAGCGCCGCCGCACTTGCGATACGTAGGACGTATAGGCGCGCGGCAATCCAGTGCCGGGAGCGTAACATACGTATCTGCGGACTGCGGCACTGGATTGCTTCGCACCTGTAACATTCTACGTATCGCGGGCGTACCGGTGCTTCGCAATGACGGGGGAGGGGGCTTCGCCGATACGTTGGTTTGGACGTGGGTTGCGTCCGCGCACTGTGTACAAAACGACAGCAAAGCCCCTGTAACAGGGGCTTTGCTGTTGGCGGCGAATTAAAAATCTACTCCCGTTCAGCAAGCAGTTCAGCAAGTAAATCATAAACTACACTACGTACTTTTTCAAACGGAGTACTTTTTTCAAAAAGTTTTGACAAAAGTACCGCTTCATCTGAAAAAGCTTCAATACAAAGTGCTAGCTTTTCTGAAGTTGTGAAAGAAAGGGCGGCAAGAATCATATTGATAAGTGTTATAGCAAATTTCCAATTATGCCCTTTTCCTTCGAAATAGCAATCAGTTGTAATTAGCAATTTGCTACCGCGTATGAACTCATCTATAGGCAAGCGAATTGACATAGCGTACGCTGTACCGTCATTAAGATTATCTTTTAAGTCCAATAATAATTCAGAAAATTGGCAATCTTTTTGTTGAAGCATTTCTTTTATCGCTCTGGTCGCGTCCACTTCACTTTCAGCTTCTTCAGTTATTGATATTTTAGCTGACGCAACTAAGTATAATTCACTTTTCTCTAAATCTTCCCTAAATATAACATAGCTTATAGCCGTTGGAGGAAGTGTAAATTTCACAAGAAACCGCGGTATAACTTTCGAGAGCATAGATTCCAAATAATAAGCGGTTAAGACAGGGTCATCAACATCACGTGTATATAAATTATCTAAGCTATGTGTAAATAATTTTGTTGTGCTATGCCCTTCCAATGCCGCGATACGCGACTCTATACGTTCAATCAAGCGAGAATCACTGATATATCCTCGTAATTCCATATTCATTATCTCCGAGTGTTCAGGCAATTCACTAAGCGCGGCGACAGCTTGTTTATTGCCGCCTATAGCACTCTTTTGCAGCAACTGCTTTGCCGACAAAATTCGCTGCGGGTCATAAGCGTCAGCCGCAAAACCCTGTCCGCGCAGTAACATCAACGCAAAATCAAGTGCTACGTTATAATCTCCGGCGCTTATTGCGGTATCAAACTCACGCATTTTTTTAGTTTCTTCCTGCCTCGTCATTAGTTTATCCTTTCCGCTCAATACGCCCGCTATTATATTTAATATTTGCTAACTGTTATCTGAACCAACGTCTCTGATATTTGATATCTGCTAACTGTTAACTGCATTGGCGGAGAGGGGGGGATTCGAACCCCCGATACCTTGCGGTATACGTGATTTCCAATCACGCGCCCTCGGCCGGACTAGGCGACCTCTCCGTCTTTAGGTCCTTTTTTCAGACCTAAACACTATTATAACACTATCCCGCGCGTTTGTCAAGCGGCGCGTTCAAGCTCCGGCGGGTGATTATTTTCCACGCTTTCGCGCGTTATCGTTATCTTTTTGATTGACTTATCGGACGGCACCTCGTACATTGTGTCGGTCATAATATTCTCGACTATACTGCGAAGCGCGCGCGCGCCGATTTTCATATCGACGGCCTTGTCGGCTATCGCGTTCAAAGCCTCCTCCGTGAAATCAAGCTCAACGTTGTCGTAGCCCAGCAGAACTTTGTACTGCCGCGTTATCGCGTTCTTAGGCTCTGTCAGAATACTCACCAAATCGTCGCGGGTAAGCGCGTTCAGCGGAGTGATTATCGGAAGCCTGCCGCAAAGCTCGGGGATTAGCCCATATTTCAGTACATCGTGCGAATTGACCTCGCGAAGCGTTTCGCTGATGTCAGACCTCTCGCTCTCGCGGCGTATATCGGCTCCGAAGCCTATCGACTTGCGGTGCAAGCGGTCCTCGATAATCTTTTCAATTCCCGCGAAAGCTCCGCCGCAGATGAACAGGATATTAGTCGTGTCAATCTTAATCATTTCCTGTTGCGGGTGCTTCCTGCCGCCTGTGGGAGGCACCGCCGCAATCGTTCCCTCGAGAATTTTCAGCAGAGCCTGCTGAACGCCCTCGCCGGATACGTCGCGCGTGATTGACATATTCTCGCTTCTGCGTGAAATTTTGTCAATCTCGTCAATGTAGATTATGCCGCGCTGGGTAAGCTCCAAATCGCCGTTTGCCGACTGATAGAGCCGCACGAGGATATTTTCAACGTCGTCGCCGACGTACCCGGCTTCCGTAAGTGTCGTAGCGTCGGCTATAGCGAACGGAACTTTCAGAATTTTCGCCAAAGTCTGCGCTATATATGTCTTGCCGCAACCCGTGGGACCCAGCAGGAGTATGTTGCTTTTTTGAATTTCAACGGACTTACCACTCTCGCTCTCGGCGTGGATAAGCCGCTTATAGTGGTTATACACCGCGACGGAGAGCGTTATTTTAGCCCTGTCCTGCCCTACGATGTAGTTGTCCAGAAACTGCTTAATCTCACGCGGACTGGGTAGCTCCGCGGCGGGGTCTGTGTCAACTCTCACGCCCGTGACTTTAGGCTGTTTCGCCTTAGGGAAAATGTTCTCCTCGCGAAGCATATCAACGCAGAGGTCAACACATTCATTACATATAAACGCGCTCTTGCCCGCAAGCACGCGTATCACGTCATTGCTGGTCTTTCCGCAAAAGGAACAGCGTAGTATATGCTTATTATCTTCCTGTATACGAGCCATATAATTATACCTTTACATCGTTTATTTGTTGTGGCGTTGGAGGTACGCGGCATATTTGCGCTGCGCCTTGTAGGGGCGGGGCTTGCCCCGCCCGGTTGCCTAGTTACTATCAACCTGCTAACAACCGGGCGAGGCGAGCCTCGCCCCTACAAGCCGCAACGCATATTTGCCCCTACGCGGGTACCGCCATACCCTAATCCTTCTTTTCCTTCTCCTCGGTAATCTCGTCGCGGGAATAGATTACCTTGTCAATCAGGCCGTAGGCTACTGCCTCCTCGGCTGTCATAAAATTATCGCGGTCGGTGTCGATTTCGATTTTTTCAATCGGCTGTCCGGTGGCGTCGGAAAGGATTTTATTTAGGCGCTCTTTAGTGCGGCGCATATGAGCCGCCTGGATTTCTATGTCGGAGGCCTGTCCCTTCGTCCCGCCGGAGGGCTGGTGAATCATTATCTCGCTGTGCGGGAGGGCTATACGCTTGCCTTTAGCTCCCGCCGAGAGCAGGAGCGAACCCATACTCGCCGCGAGACCTATGCAAATAGTCGAAACGTCGGCCTTGATATACTGCATTGTATCGTATATCGCAAGCCCCGCCGATACCGAGCCGCCCGGACTGTTAATATAGAACTGAATGTCCTTGTCCGGGTCCTGCGCCTCGAGGAACAGGAGCTGCGCGATAATAAGGCTCGCCGAATTATCGTCAACTTCGTCTGAAAACATAATGATGCGGTCGTTCAAAAGCCGCGAGTAAATGTCGTAAGAACGCTCCCCGCGTGAGGTCTGCTCAACAACATAGGGGACGAGATTAGCGTTTCTGATGTTCATAGTAATACTCCTTAATTATAATAGTTAACAGTTATCAAATATCAAATATCAAATACGGAGGTTATGTCAATTGACAATTGATAATGAATAATGAATAATTACGGTGGTTTGGACGTTGGTACGCCCTGCGGGGGACACCCCCCGCGTCTGCGGACGCTCCCCCCCTCTAAAGAGGGGGGCTTTGGAGAGTTGGTTGCGTGAGACACGGACTACTGCGGCTCCGTAGGGGCGGGTTTCAAACCCGCCCTCCCCGCGCCGTGCGCGGACGGAACTCCCGTCCACCGACCCGGCGCAACACCCGTCCACCGTCCCGGCGCAATGCGCCGGGACAGGGCTGGGCTTCGCCCAGCCCGTCTTTGCGAAGCCGCCACCGCACTTGCGATACGTACCATTGATATGCGGCGAAGCAATCCAGGGTTGACGTAGTATCCTGCGATACGTAGGCACGTAAGGCGCAGGACGTAGGACGTATGTTGTCCTCCCGGCACTGGATTGCTTCGCACCTATAACGTCCTACGTATCGCAAGCGTACCGGTGCTTCGCAATGACGGGCTAGGCAGGGTACGCCCTGCCTTCGCCCCGCGCCGTGCGCGAACGCGTCCCCCGCAAAACGCAACCCCCGTCCAAAACCATCGTCTCTGATATTTGATATTTGATATCTGTTATTTATTTTTCTTCCTCTGGTTCGGTCGTTTCCTCGGGTTCAATCGTTTCAGAAAGCCCTATCAAATGGTCTGCTACCTTTGTCAGTAGTACGCCCTGTTCAAAGGCCTCGCGGTTTACGAAGGTTTTTACGCTTTCCGCGTCTACGCCGTAGTCCAGCGCGAGCTTGCCGTATTCTCTGTCGCGGTCCTCGTCCGTTACCTCTATGCCGTCGAGCCGCGCTATTTTTTCAAGTATCAGCTCGCCGCGCAGGTGATGCTCGGCGTTTTTATACATTTCCTCGCGCGTCTCGGCGGTCTGTGCTTTCAGCAAGTCCTGAACCGCGCCGCCCGGTATGCCGTAGCGCGCCGCCTGCTGACTGAACAGGTACGCTCTGTGTTCCTCTATCATTCGCGGGTCGATGTCGATTGTCGTAACCGCGTCGACCTGCTCCAGTATATCGTTCAAAAACTCGTCACGCGCCTTGCCCTTAGCGGTTTCCTGTAAATCGTCGACTAAACTCGCGCGGTATTCCTCGAGCGTATCAAACTCCGATACGTCCTTGGCAAACTCGTCGTCAAGCTCCGGCAATACCAGTTCCTTGACTTCGTTGACAGTAACCTTAAATAAGGCCTCCTTGTCGCGCAGTCCTTTAGCGTGATAGTCTGACGGGAACGTAACGTTAACGTCAACCGAATCCCCGGCTTTAGCGCCGATAAGCTGCGCCTCAAAACCCGCTACGAACGAGTTCGAGCCAAGTTCAAGACTATGGTCTTTAGCCTCGCCGCCGTCAAAAGCCCTGTCGTCAACAAAACCCTTATAATCAATAACAAGCGTATCGCCGAGCTGCGCCGGACGGTCGCAGGGGTGCAGACTGGCGTTACGGCTTCGCAGGGTTTCAATCTGCAAGTCAATTTCAGCGTCGTCGACAACCGGCTCGCGCCGGACGGCTTTCAGCCCCTTGTAATTTTCAATCTCCGGCTCCGGGAATAGCGGCAAATCGAATAAAAGCTCCAAATCGCCGCTGTCGGGGTTGACGTTCGCCGCGTCGCACACAGGCGACAGGCAAAGGCGGTAATCCAGCTTGTTAACGATATACCGCAGGGCTTCGGGAATGACCTCGTTGATAGCTTCCTCCCAAAAGAGCGACTCGCCGTATATCTTTTCCATCATTCTGCGCGGAGCCTTGCCCTTTCTAAAGCCCGGAACAACTATTCTGCTCCTGCTCGCGAGGTACGACTTCGTAACAAAATCCTGAAACAGCTCCGACTTCAGCGTAAACGCGAGCGAAACGTGGTTATGCTCGTGTTCCTCTGGTTCGCCGAGCGTAACGTCCTCATCGGTAAAGACAGAGGGCGCGTTATCCTCGCCGGCATCGTCAGAAGCGTCTAAAACGTCAGCTACGTCAACAGGCGCAAGACTATCCGCGGCGTCGTTAATGAGTTCATCTATAAGTTCAGCATCGGGCGCGGCAACGACGGCCGCATCTTTCTTTTTAGCCATTGGTAGTTATTCCCTTTCCGGTGGTATATTATTCTAACTATCATACCACATCGCGCGCCGCTTGTCAAGTGTTAGTGTAACAGTTTAACAGTTATCAAATATCAAATATCAAAGACGGGGGTTATGTCAATTGACAATTGATAATGAATAATGAATAATTATGGTGGTTTGGACGTGGGTTGCGGAGGCGCGGTATTGCGAGTTGCACCCGCCGTGTAGGGGCGAGGCTCGCCTCGCCCGGATTGCGTCCCGGCGCCGTGCGCCGTCTTTGCGAGCGCCACCGCACTTGCGATTCGTAGGACGTTTAGGCGCGCGGCAATCCAGTGCCGGGGGGTTATGACAATTGATAATTGACAATGAATAATGAATAATTACGAGGGGCGCACACGGAGGTGCCTACGTCAACCCTGGAGTGCTTCGCCGCAGTTCAGGGTTACGTATCGCGAGTGCGGCGGCGGCTTCGCAAAGACGGGCAGGGCTTCGCCCTGCCCTGTCCCGGCGCATTGCGCCGGGACGGTGAACGGGGGTTACGCAATCCGGGCGGGGCAAGCCCCGCCCCTACAAGCCGCTACGTAATTTGACGCTCCCCCCGTGTGCGCCCCCCGTAATTATTCATTATTCATTATCAATTGTCAATTGTCATAACCTTCGTCTCTGATATTTGTTATTTGTTATTTGCTATTTGATATTTGTTATTTGTTATCTGTTATTTACTGTTTGACATTTGCCGATTATTGTAGTATAATAGGTTAAGACCTTTTATAAGCACCGCTTTTTTCACTAAGCGTAATCTACAGCAAAGAAGGTATACGTATTTTGAACAATATTTCTGATACCTGGCTGGTTGTCAAGGATATACTCCGCGAGAAGATGAGCCGCACCTCCGTTGAGACCTGGTTTGGGGATTCGCGGGCTATTGAGCTTCGCGGCAGCGAGTTCTATATCTTTACTCCCACGCCTTTTGTTAAAGAAACCATAGAAAAGCACTACCTCGAAACCGCCGCCCTTGCCTTGAACGAGGTTTACCCGGGGCGGGGTATTAGACTGCGCCTCCTGAACGAATCGGAGCTGGAGTTTTTCCACAATGCTCCGAACATCAAAAAAACCAGGAGCTACCGCGACAGGTTCACCTTTGACAACTTCATCGTCGGACGCTCTAACGAGTTCGCCCACGCCGCCGCGCTTGCAGTCGCGAACGAGCGCAATTTTAACTATAACCCGCTCTTTATCTACGGCGACCCGGGGCTTGGCAAAACTCACCTCCTTTACGCTATTTCGCACGTTATGAAAAATTCGCACCCGGAATACAATATCGTCTATATCCGCGGCGACGATTTTCTCAACGAAATGGTTAAATCCATTCAGCAGGGCAAAACAGACGAGTTCCGCTCAAAATACCGCGGCACTGACCTCCTCCTTGTGGACGATGTGCAGTTCATAGCCGGTAAGGAACAAACGCAGATAGAGTTTTTCCACACTTTCAACGCCCTGCTTGAAAATGACAAGTACATCGTTCTCACCTCCGACAGACCTCCGAGGGATATCCTCACGCTTGTAGACCGCCTCAAATCGCGCTTCGAGGGAGGTATAACCGCCGAGATAACCGCCCCGAACCTCGAAACACGTATCGCCATAGTTCAGCAAAAGGCGGAGCAGTTCGGTTTACAGCTAAAACCCGACGTTACGGAATATATCGCGGAAAACATTACCACCAACGTTCGGCTTATCGAGGGCGTAATCAAAAAAATACACGCACAGTCAACGCTTTTTGCCGACGACGGCTTTGATTCAAGCTCAATCCGCGAAATTACCGAGAGCATTATAAGAAGCGAAAAATCTAACTGTACCCCGGAACTTATAATCTCTAAAACAGCGGCGTTCTTTACAATCAACACCGACTCTATCCTAAGTAAATCGCGCGACAAAAAAATCTCACTTGCGCGCAAAATAGCAATGCACCTAATCCGCGCAATGACGGACGAGAGCCTTGCCACAATAGGTAAAGTATTTGGCTATAAAGACCATACGACGGTTCTCTACTCTATACGCGACATTGACTCGCGTATTCCTAATGACCCCGAGCTTGTGGATACGATGCGCGACATACGTAACAACATTATGACGGCGATAACTGACGTTAGTTAACAGTTATCAAATATCAGAGACGGGGGCGCACGTTCTTAAGCCTTAGCCATTAAGTTTCGTCCACCTTTTCAAAGGTGGCGGGGTTCTTAGGGGCGGCGCCCCTAAGACGCTCGTCGCAACGAGCGGAAACCCAGCAACTCACGTCCTAATGCTCATAGCGCGACCCGCAGGTCGCAAGAGCCCAGTACCCCCGTCCAGCCCCGCGGCTCGTGAGCCGCCCTCTCCCGTAACCCCCGTAGCCCCCCCCGCCGCTGCGGCGGCACCCCCCTCTGAAGAGGGGGGCTTTGGAGGGTAGGACGTTGGAGACGACCACCCCGCCGCCTGTGGGCGGCACCCCTCCCAAGAGGGGAATGGAACGGGGGGGTTGGACGTTGGTTGCGACCACCCCGCCGCTGCGGCGGCACCCCTCCACAGAGGGGATAGGGGACGGAGGTTTGGGCGTTGGTTGCGGACGGGGGTTTGGGCGTTAGTTGCGTGGGAGTGGACGTGTAAATGGACGTGGGTCAAGAGTTCGTCATTGCGAAGCGCCGGGAAACTTGACATATAACCCGGTTTAGGCGCGAAGCAATCCAGTAGTAAGAGCCACAGATACGTATGTTATCCCCCCGGCACTGGATTGCTTCGCCGCTATACTGGTTACGTATCGCGAGCTTTCCGCGGCTTCGCAATGACGGACTGTTGACACGTTACGTTTTCAATATGCCTTTACGTTTTCAATACGCACTTTTTCAATACGCACTATTTTACCTTAATATACCTTTTTAATATATATTCATATATACAAACAACAATATCAAGCACCATTATCCACAATTCCGCTGTGTATGTGCAAATTTTTCATCTTACAAATTTTCAAAGCTGTGTATAACTCGTCCACATTTACACATTTAATTCCACAACTTTTCCCCCTTGCAAAGCCTCTTATTTCCTTACTTTCCTATCCTCTATCCACATTTTTCCCCTCCTACTACTATTTCTACTAAACTATTTATTATATTATAAGCGTTTTTGCTTTATTCCTACTTTTTGGAGGTTCCCTACAATGAAAATCTTAGTTGAGCGCGACGACCTGCTTTCCGCCATTTCCGCGTCCTCGCGCTCCTCCTCGGCTAACAGCACCGTTCCTATACTTGAAGGGCTGTTATTTCAGGCCGGCGGCTCCGTTTTGACCGTTACGGGCTACGATATGAAAACCGGGATACGCGTCAAGGTTGACGCGGAAGTCCGCGACCCCGGTACTATCGTTCTCCGCGCGAAGCTTATCACGGACGTTGTGCGCTCTATGCCGAGCGGTCCTATTACTATCGACGTAACCGCTGACAGTCTTGTGCGCGTTTCCTGCTTTAACAGCAAGTTTGAGCTTATGGGGAACCCGGCGGACGATTTCCCGGAGCTTCCGGGAGTGGACGAACTCGCGGCAATCTCCATACCGCAGGGAAAACTGAAACGTCTGATAACAGAAACGATGTTCAGCATAAGCGACAACGAAACGCGCCCGGTGCTGACAGGCAGTAAGTTTGAGCTGGTTGATACTCGTTTAACGGTTGTTGCCGTCGATGGCTACCGCCTGGCGTTGAGGCGTGAGGACATAAGTTTCTCCAATAGCGATAACACAAGTTTCATAGTTCCGGGGAACGCCCTGCACGAGATTGCGCGGCTCTCCACAGGCGACGAGGACGACGCTTCAATCACAATCGGGACACGCCACCTCCTCTTTAAGATAGGAGCGGTAGAGATTATTTCGCGCCGCCTCGACGGTGAGTTCCTCGACTATAAAAAGTCGCTCCCCGATAATACGCGCCTCGTTTTCACGGTAAACAGAAAAGCGATACTCGAATCGGCCGAGCGCGTATCCTTAATAATAGACGACAAGGCCAAATACCCGCTGAAATGCGAGGTAAACGGCAACTCGCTCTTTTTCAAGGCTGAAACAGGCTTCGGCCGCGCAAACGATGAGTGCCTGATAGAAAGTCTAACCCCCGAGGCTGACATTTTAATAGGGTTCAATTACAAATTCGTAACCGAAGCCTTAAAAAACGCCCCGGCAACTGATATAAAATTCGCGTTCAACGGGCCTACGAACCCTTGCGTGATTACTCCGGCAGAGGAGGGGGACGATAGTTTTCTGTATATGATACTGCCGGTCAGAATACGCGCAGAATAACAAATAACAGTTATCAAATATCAAATATCAGAGACGAGGGTTATGACAATTGATAATTGATAATTACGGGGGGTTGGACGTTGGCTGCGGGGTGGACGTAGGGGCGGGTTTCAAACCCGCCCTCCCCCGCGCACGGCGCGGGGTGCGCCCCCCGGCGCACCGTCATTGCGAAGCCGCCACCGCACTTGCGATACGTAGTTAATGAAATGCGGCGAAGCAATCCAGGGTTGACGTAGGCACTTGCGATACGTAGGACGTATGTTTCCCCCCCGGCACTGGATTGCTTCGCACCTGTAACATAGTACGTATCGCAAGTCTACCGGTGCTTCGCAAAGACGGGCTTGGCGGAGCCAAGCCCTGTCCCGGCGCAACGCGCCGGGACGGTAGACGGGGTTACGTCCGCGCACGGCGCGGGGAGTAAGCACGTAGGTCGCTTCTACACAATGGTGCGAATGTAGGGGGCGATGCCCACATCGCCCCGGAGAATTGTACAATTGTATGTATTACGTAAAATGGCAAAATTCGGTGGGACGATGTGGGCATCGTCCCTTACGGAATGTACAATACATTTTCCCCGCGCCGAGCGCGGTAATTATTCATTATTCATTATCAACTATCAATCTATCAAAATTGGGGGTGTTGTCAATTGCCTACAGTCAAAATTTACACCGAGTTTATCAAGCTCGATTCCGCTTTGAAATTCGCGGGGCTTTGCGAGAGCGGGGGGGAGGCTAAGACGCTTATTGCCGACGGCCAAGTTACCGTCAACGGCGAAGTTTCCACGGAGCGTGGAAAAAAACTTTATCCCGGTGATACAGTCACTTTGGGAAAAGAATCTTTTATACTTGCAAAGGTTTCAAACTGATGTTTCTTAACAGTATGTCGGCCTCGAATTTTCGTAACTACGAAGCCTCCGTAATAAGCGACCTGTCGCCGGGGGTTAACGTTTTCGCGGGTCCGAACGCCGCGGGTAAAACCAATTTGCTTGAAGCGGTTTATTATCTTTCGCGCGGGATATCGTTCCGGACGCGCAATGACCGCGAAGCCGTCCGCACGGGCGCGTTCAGGGCGCATTTACAGGGCGTTTCCGAGTACGAAAACCATTTAACCCTAATAGACGTGGCGTTTACGACGGAGCCGCGCAGTAAGCGCGTTGAGATAAACGACGTTCGACAGAAAAACCTGCTTGAACTGCCGCTGTACGCGGTGCTGTTCGTTCCCGACGACCTCAATCTTGCCCGGGGCGGGGCGTTGCTTCGGCGGCGCTGGATTGATAACGCCATATCGCTGTTGCGCCCTAAATACGGCGAGATACTTGGCAGGTTCCGACAGGTTTATGACGCGAAAACTGTTATACTAAAGGGCAGGATAGTCAATCCGCACCTATTATCAGTGTATAACGAGCAGATAGCGCGGTACAGCGCGGAACTCGCCTGGTACCGTTCGCTATGGATAGAAAAACTCGCGCCGATAGCGAATGAGTTTCATTTGCGCTTATCTGGCGGGGCTGAAACGCTGTCGCTGGAGTACAAACTTTCCTGCGGGGAGCCGGGAAGCCGCGAGGAAATCCGCGAGCGCTACCTCGAGCGGCTAAACTCGCACGAGACCGCTGAAATATCGTCGGCGCGCTGCCTAATCGGGGCGCACAAGGACGATATGTTAATCACAATAAACGGCGACAGGGAGCAATACTGGTCGCAGGGACAGACGCGGACGGCCGCGCTGTCGCTGAAATTCGCCGAGCGCGAATTTATCCACCGCGACATAGGCCGCTACCCGCTGTTGCTCCTCGACGACGTACTAAGCGAACTGGACGCGGAGCGCAAGAGCTTCGTACTGGAAAAAATATCAGAGGGGCAAACGTTTTTGACGACCTGCGAGACGCTTGATGATATAGGGGAGTATAAATTGTTTCACGTGAAACAATTGCATAGCGATTTGCAGGGGACGAAGCCCTACAATTAAGTGATTTTATTGTAACGGCAAAAATTAGACCGCTGCGGCGGGGAAACCACCCCGCCGCCTGCGGGCGGCACCCCTCCACAGAGGGGATAGGGACGAGGGCTTGGACGCAGGCTGCGGAGGGCGAACGTTCCCGCGTTTAAACCTTCGTCCTTATCCCCTCTGTGGAGGGGTGCCCCCGCAGGGGCGGGGTGGTTTCCCCGCGCCGTGCGCGGATAAACAGTTCAAGCAATGCCACACCCCGAACGTGACGCAGGTTTCCCCGCGCCGTGCGCGGATAAACAATTAGGTTTACACAATTCAAAATCGAGGCTCATATGAACAACTACCTAACCCTATCCCAAGCCTGCGTCATTGACAAGGCTACTATCGTCGGTATCTTCGACCTTGACAACTGCACCTATAACCGGCGGGCGGCGCGGTTTATCAATTCCGCGGAGCCGCTTGATACTGACGGTAAGCTTCCGCAGAGCTTTATTGTTTGCGATACGCAGACGTATCTGTCCGGGCTGACAACAGAAAATATTACAAAGAGGTTTCAAACAAATGCAACAAAATGATTACACGGCAGATAATATTCAGGTTTTAGAGGGGCTGGAGGCGGTTCGCAAGCGCCCCGGTATGTATATCGGAACGACGAGCGGGCGCGGTCTGCACCACCTCGTGTACGAGGTCGTCGATAACGCGATTGACGAGGCGCTCGCGGGGTACTGTACGGAGATTACCGTCACAATCGAGCCGGATAATATTATACGCGTTTCCGACAACGGGCGCGGTATACCCGTCGGCATACAGGAGCAGACCGGGAAATCCGCGCTTGAAGTGGTATTCACGGTTCTGCACGCCGGAGGAAAATTCGGCGGCGGTGGCTATAAGGTTTCAGGCGGTCTGCACGGCGTAGGCGCGTCCGTAGTAAACGCGCTCTCCGAGTGGCTTACGGTAGAAGTCTGCGACGGAAGCGACCTCTGGGGTATGGAGTTTGCCCTCGGCGACGTTACGAAACCGCTTACAAAAATCGGGACGGGGACGGAGCGCGGTACAACCGTGCGCTTCAAGCCGGACGGGACAATTTTTGACGAGGTAGTTTTTGATTTTGAAACGCTCAACACACGTATGCGCGAACAGGCCTTTCTGAACGCCGGTCTGCAAATAACGCTCGCGGACGGGCGCGGCGAAGCGGGCAACGCGGTAGGCTATAAATACGAGGGCGGGATACGCAGTTTTGTGGAATATATCAATTCCTCGCGAACACCGCTGCACCCGGACGTACTGTATTTTGAAGTTAAAGGCGAGGAGCGGGAGGCCGAAGTCGCCCTGCAATGGACTGATAACTACGTCGAAACAACGTTCAGCTTTGCGAATAACATACACACCACCGAGGGCGGTATGCACGAAACAGGCTTCCGCACGGCCTTAACCCGCGTTTTGAACGATTACGGTATAAAAAATAATTACCTGAAAAATGACGATAAGCTAACCGGCGAGGATACGCGCGAGGGACTTACAGCGGTAATCTCCGTGCGCCTGACTGAAGCGCAGTTTGAGGGGCAGACTAAGACGAAGCTTGGTAACGCGGATATTCGGACGCTTGTCGATACAATGCTAAACCGCGCGTTATCAGATTTCCTGGAGGAAAATCCCTCCGTAGCGCGTATAATAATGGATAAGGCGCTATCTGCAAGCAGGGCGCGTGAAGCCGCTAAAAAGGCTCGCGACCTGTCGCGCAAGAAATCGGACAGTACCTTCGGAGCCTTACCGGGGAAGTTGACCGACTGCTACGGAAAAGACCCGCAGTACAACGAAGTATTTATAGTGGAGGGAGATTCGGCGGGAGGCACGGCCTGCAATGGGCGCGACAGCCGTTTCCAGGCGGTTCTGCCGCTCTGGGGCAAAATGCTGAATGTTGAAAAAGCCCGCGCCGACAGGGTTTTTGGCAACGATAAGCTGACCCCCGTAATACTCGCGCTCGGAACGGGAATCGGGGACGACTTCGACATCGGCAAATTGCGCTATCATAAGATAGTGATAATGGCGGACGCGGACGTTGACGGGCAGCATATCCGGACGTTGCTGTTGACGTTTTTCTTCCGCTTTATGCGGCCTCTTATAGAGGCGGGTTTTATATATATCGCCCAGCCGCCGCTGTATAAACTAGTTCGCGGAAAATCCGCGCCGCAATACGCGCTCGACGACCCAGAGCGCGAGCGTATGATAGCGGAAATCCGCAGTACGGAGCCTAACGCGAAAATAACTATCAACCGCAATAAGGGCTTAGGCGAGATGGATAAAGAGGAACTCTGGGAAACGACGCTGAACCCGGAGACGCGCACAATGCTCCGCGTAGAACTAGCCGACGCGATAGTGGCCGACCAGGTTTTCTCAACGCTAATGGGCGAGGTAGTGGAACCGCGCAGACAGTTTATAGAGGATAACGCGCAATACGCCGTGAACCTCGATATATAGGGGGGACTAGAAATGATTAGAGCAAGAAAAGTATACACACCGGAGGAAATCAGAAAAAAGATTACCCCGGTGCTGAAAAAGAATAACGTTCGCAAGGCGGTGCTGTTTGGTCCGTATGCCACTAATGAGGCTAATCCAAACAGTTGCGTGGATTTATTTTTTGATTACGCGGAACGTCCGAAGGGCTGGGCGTACTGGGGCGTGTACGGAGAGATTCAGGAACGCCTGAACAGGTATATCCATATAGTTGAACCCGACAATAAACAGGTATACTTGCGGGAAGCAAAAGAAATTGCGGATACGGGAATAGTATTGTATGAAAATAAATCTTGAAGAAGCACTAAAACAAATGTGGCTCTACTGCTGTGAAATTCCTAATTTCATAGGTGGTCTGAATTATGAAATCTTTGAAACAACAACAGTTGTTCAGTATCCGGCGGTATTTTGTTTAATACAAATCGGCGAATTGGCTAATTATATCCAAAAAAATTTTGAGACGGATAAATTGAATATTCCCTTTGAGCCTATGTACGGACTTCGTTGCCATTTGGTTCACGAATTTTGTAACGTAGAATTGCCGCTGGTTTGGGACACACTGCAAAACGACATCGCGCCGCTTGAAGAACAGCTTCGGCAGATACTGGGCGAAACAAGCCTCTAGCGTAGCGGAGGGCGGCAAACTTATATATAGCACAACCAGGAGGGACAAAGCTTATGACACAGGAAATCATTCTCGACACAAACACCTTGCCGGAGGAACTGGCTAAACGCATAAACTCAACAAAGGTGCGGGTTGAACAATCAATATCCGGGCTTAAACTGATACCGCTTACCGGCGATGGGCATATACCATATACGGACGAGCAGAGAGCGAAATTTCACGAGGCTATAAAACGTATCCGCGGCTCGGCTAAGGACAGCACTCTAACCGTCGAAAGTTTTCTTGCGGAAAAACACGCGGCGGGTGAGGACTGGTGAAAGAATATATTTTAGACGCCTGTGCGCTTATAGCGTATAGGCGAGACGAACCGGGAGCAAATGTTATTCAGGATATTTTAATGGAGGCCAGAGCCGATAAAATAAAGCTGTCAATGCATTTGCTGAACCTCACGGAGGTGTATTACGGCGAATACCGCAAGAGCGGCGAAATAGCGGCTCACGCGGTTATCCGCGATATCAGCGAGTTACCTATTACGCTTATCGAGGACCTCAATATGGAAATTCTCAAAGTCGCCGGGCGCTTTAAGGCGCGCAATAAAATGTCGCTCGCGGACGCTGTTGTCAGCGCGGTTGCAACTCTTAGCAACGCGACTATTATCACGGCGGACGGGGAATTTATGCCGCTGTCTACGAGCGGCGAGGTATCAATTCAGTTTTTTCGCGACCCCATAAAAAAATAAACAAAACAGGTGATAAAACAAAATGGCACATAAAAAACGTTCTACTAACCCGGAGGATATAGCATTTCCGCAGCAGCACGTTGTTGACCGCGACCTTGTTCGCGAGATGCAGGACTCGTATCTTGCGTACTCGATGAGCGTTATTGTCGCGCGCGCGCTGCCGGACGTCCGGGACGGGCTGAAGCCCGTTCACCGCCGGATACTGTATACTATGTACGAGGCGGGGCTTACTAATGATAAGCAGTTCAAGAAATCCGCTACAACGGTCGGAGACGTGCTGGGTAGCTATCACCCGCACGGCGACAGTTCCGTTTATGACGCTCTTGTGCGGCTTGCGCAGGATTTTTCCCTGCGCTATCAGCTTGTGCAGGGGCACGGTAACTTCGGCTCCGTTGACGGCTATCCCGCCGCGCATTATCGTTATACCGAGGCGCGGCTTGCTAAGATTTCAGACGAAATGCTTCGCGATTTGGAAAAGGAAACAGTCGATTACGACCCGAACTTTGACGAGAGCAAGCTTGAGCCTAAAGTTCTGCCGGCGCGTTTCCCGAATTTGCTTGTCAACGGCACGAGCGGTATTGCCGTCGGAATGGCTACGAATATGCCGGCGCACAACCTCGGGGAGGTCATTGACGCTTGCTGCCTCGTAATCCGCGACAGCGAGGCGACGCTTGACGACATTATGGAATACATAAAGGGTCCCGATTTCCCCACCGGCGGCGTAATAGTCGGGCGAAGCGGTATCCGCGCCGCCTACGCCACCGGGCGCGGCAAATTTATCCTGCGCGGCAAATGCGAGATTGAGGAGGACGACAGCGGGCGCTCTGAAATCCACATTACGGAAATACCTTACCAAGTCAACCGCAAAACCCTCATCGAGACGATTATTCAGAAGGCTAAGGAGAAGGCTATCGAGGGCGTAGCCGGGTGGCGCGACGAAACCGGGCGTGACGGTATGCGAATGGTCGTCGAAGTCGCTAAGGGAGCTTCGGCGCAGGTCGTTTTGAATCAGCTTTATCATACCACGCAGTTGCAGACGGGGTTTAGCGTTATAAATCTCGCGTTAACCAATCGCGGGCGGCAGCCTAAAGTATTTACCCTGCGCGAATTACTAGACGAATACATAGCGCACCAGATTGAAGTGATAGTCCGGCGCACACAGTACGACCTTAAAAAAGCTCGCGAGCGGGCGCATATTTTAGAGGGCTTACGGATAGCCGTTGACAATATTGACGAAGTTATCAAAATAATCCGTTCGGCGTATAGCGATGCTCGCGAGCGTTTGATGGAGCGTTTTGGCCTCAGCGAAGTACAGGCGCAGGCTATTCTTGAACTGCAACTGCGCCGCTTGCAGGGTTTAGAGCGCGAAAAGATTGAGGACGAATACAATGCGTTGCTTACGAAAATTGAATTTTTCATAACGCTGTTGGCGGACGAGCAACTTCAAAAAGACACCTTGCGCGACGAGCTTCAGGAGATTAAGCGCAAGTTTGCGGACGCGCGTAGGACGGAAATTCAGCTTGTCGAGGACGAAATAGATATCGAGGACCTCATCGAGGAGGAGGATTGCGTATTTACGCTGACCCACGCGGGTTATATTAAGCGGCTTCCCGCCGACACCTACCGCCGGCAACACCGGGGCGGTAAGGGGATTAACGCTATGAGTACGCGTGAGGAGGATTATGTCGATACCGTTTTCACTGCCAGTACGCACGATTATATTCTCTTTTTCACTAACAAGGGCAAGGTTTACCGCAAAAAGGGCTATCAAATACCCGAGGCGAGCCGCACGTCCAAAGGCGGCAACGTGATAAATCTTATCGCCACCGAAGCGGGGGAAAAGGTCACGGCAATGCTGCACTTCCGCGAAATGGACAGCGCGGATAAGACGCTCTTTATGGCAACAAAATTCGGGACGGTTAAGCGGCTTCGCGTTGCAGAGCTGAAAAACCTGCGTAATAACGGCATACGCGCTCTGGGGCTTGACGAGGGCGACGAGTTGATTGCCGTTCTTGAGACTGACGGCTCGGACAGTATCCTCCTCGCCACGCGCAACGGTCAGGCGATTTGCATAGACGAGAACGACGTGCGGACAATGGGGCGCACGGCCGTGGGAGTGCGCGGGATACGCCTGCGCGGCGACGACCTCTGCGTGGGAGCCTTAAAACTTGGCGGCGAGGGCGACGCGGTGCTGACGGTAACAGAAAACGGCTTCGGGCGGCGAACGCTTCAAGAGGAATACTTACGCTCCGGCGACGACGTACAAAACCGCGGCGGCGTAGGCCGCAGAAACGGCACGCTAAACGACAAAACCGGGCTGATAGCAAGCGTCCTGCTGGTAAACGAAAACGAGGACCTCCTAATAATAACGGACGACGGCACAATAATCCGCACGGCCGCGACAAGCGTAAACGTAATAGGCCGAACGGGACAAGGGGTACGCCTAATGCGCGTCCCCGACGGCGTGAAAGTTGTGGGCGTTGCGACGGTGGATAGTACAGATAGCAGTGAGCAGATAGCGGATAGCAGTGAACAGCCGGAGGTGGAGGGAAACGATGCGGAGGATATTGCGGAGTGAAATTGTTTCACGTGAAACAATGCAACCCGCGACCCTGTATCGGCGAAGCGCCCGCCCCCGTCATTGCGAAGCCGCCGCCGCACTCAAGATACGTAGTTAATGATATGCGGCGAAGCAATCCAGGGTTGACGTACACACCTGCGATACGTAGTCCGTATGTTGTCCCCCCCGGCACTGGATTGCTTCGCACCTGTAACGCCCTACGTATCGCAAGCCTACCGGTGCTTCGCAATGACGGGCTAGGCAGGGCAAGCCCTGCCTTCGCCCCGCGTCGAGCGCGGCGTACTAACGTCCAAACCCCCGTAATTATTCATTATCAATTATCAATTGTCAATTGTCATAACCCCGTCTCTGATATTTGATATTTGATAACTGTTATTTGAAACAGGTTGTATTTTGAGAACAAATCGTGTATACTAATCATATGATAAACTTTTTAGAACTCAACCACGCCGGAGGGCGTCCCGCGCTTATTTTGGAGGGCTGGGGGACGTCTACCTTGCAGTATGCCGCGTTGGCGGCGCACCTTTCCGCGTCGCGCAGGGTGCTTGTGCCGGATTTTCCCGGGCAGGGGGCTACTCCCGAACCCGCGCGGGCTATGGACTGCGCGGCTTATGTTGCCTGGGTTAACGAGTTCGTTCGCGAGCGCGGGATTAGCGAGCCGTTGACGCTAATCGGACACTCACACGGCGGGCGCGTTATTTTGAAAGGCGGCTTCGACTTTCCTGTGGAAAAGATTGTGCTGATTGACAGCGCGGGGATTGTCCCGCCGCGCAAGCCTCCGAAGTTTTCCTACAGGCTTGCGCGAGCGTTGCTGAAACCTTTTCCGGCGTTGCTGAACGCGTACAAGTCGCGGCGCGGAAGCGCGGATTACAGAGCCGCTACGCCCATAATGCGCGACACGCTCGTGAAAATCGTCAACGAGGATATGCGCGGAGGCCTCGCACAGATACAAATATCGACCCTGCTAATCTGGGGCGAAAACGATACAGCAACGCCGCTGACGGACGCGCAACTAATTGCGTCGCTGATACCCGACGCGGGGCTTGTAACGGTAAAAAACGCCGGACACTACGCGCACCTTGACGACCCGGCGTTTGTCTACAGCGTGATTGACAGTTTTTTGGAGGATTAAAAAATGCCGTTCTGGGGCTACCCCGCAATTTTGCTTTGTGTCGCTGTGTACGCATTTGATATGTGGAAGTTTGCTCTCAACGCGAATATGTTTCAGCTGAACAGTTATAAGCCCGAGGTACATAAGGCGTGGGTGAAAAAAAACGCGGGCTTTATGTTCCGCGCTACGCCCGGCAAGACACCGCTTAAGTGGACCGCGCGGGTCAAGCGTATGCTCGCGGCGTATATAATCGTGTCAATCCCGCTGTTCTGGCTCTTTCCCGAACGCTTACTGCTCGTCGCGAACCACGTCTGCAAGCCGCTTGAAGCCTCAATCAACGCGCGTTACAAAAACAGCGCGGCGCGGCGGCTCGCCGAGGCCAAGGCTAACGGCCTGAAAATCATCGGCATTACGGGGAGCTACGGCAAGACGAGCGTTAAATTTTTCCTCGCGTCCCTGCTCGGCGCGAAGTATAACGTCCTCGCGACCCCCGCGAGCTTCAATACTCCGCTCGGCGTTATCCGCACGATTAACGAACAGCTTCGCCCGGTTCACGACATTTTCCTTGTGGAAATGGGTGCGAGGAACGTCGGGGACATCAAGGAACTCTGCGATTTTGTCGCCCCCGACCTCGGCGTTATAACCTCCGTGGGCGAGGCCCACCTAGAGTTCTTCGGAAGCCTAGAGAACACGCTCGCGGCTAAGTTCGAGCTTGCCGACAGCCTCCCGGACTTCGGAACGGTTTTCCTCAACTGGGACAACGACCTCGTGCGCTCGCGTCTCGTGAAAAATTGCCGCACCACGCGCTTCGGTATCGAGAACGAAAACGCGGGGTTTAACGCTACGGCAATCAAAATCGGTTCGCGCGGTTCGAGCTTTTCAATCGGCGACACGCGCTTTGACACAAAACTTATCGGGCGGCAGAATATCCTGAACCTGACCGCCGCGATTGCCGTAGCGGAAACGCTGGGGGTTGCAATCGAGCAGCTACCGCAGTACGTAGCGCGGCTCGAGCCGGTTCCGCACAGACTGCAACTACTCGGCACCGGCGACAGGCTCGTAATCGACGACGCGTATAACTCTAACCCCGCGGGAAGCGATGCCGCGCTTGCGACTTTAGCGCAGTTCAAGGGCTACGTAAAAATCCTGATAACCCCCGGAATGGTCGAACTCGGCGACGAGCAGTTCAACGCGAATATGCTGTTCGGCCAAAAAGCCGCGCTGATAGCCGACTACGCCGTGCTGATAGGCCCCGAGCAGACAAAACCAATAGCGGCCGGCCTCCACGCCGGAGGCCTGGACGAACAGCGCGTGAAAATCTGCACAACGCTTAAAGAAGCCCTGCAATTCGCCGACAACATAGAACCCGGCAATCCGAGGGTGATACTACTCGAAAACGACCTGCCAGATAATTATAGTTAACAGTTATCAAATATCAAATATCAGAGACGGTGGTTCAGTTAACAGTTAGCAAATATCAAATATCAGAGACGAAGGTTAGGACGTGGGACGCGCCCTGCGGGGGAAACCACCCCGCCGCTGCGGCGGCACCCCTCCACAGAGGGGATAGGGGTTAGACGTGGGAGGCGGGGTACGACGGTTGTCGTAACCCTCGTCCTTATCCCCTCTGTGGAGGGGTGCCGTCCGCAGACGGCGGGGTGGTTTCCCCGCGCCGTGCGCGGCGTAACTCCGTCCTCCGTCCCGGCGCATTGCGCCGGGACAGGGCTGGGCAAGCCCAGCCCGTCTTTGCGAAGCCGCCACCGCACTTGCGATACGTAGTTGATGAAATGCGGCGAAGCAATCCAGGGTTGACGTACAATCCTGCGATACGTACCGTATGTTGTCCCCCCGGCACTGGATTGCTTCGCACCTGTAACCTTGTACGTATCGCAAGCGTACCGGTGCTTCGCAATGACGGTGCGCCGTCCGGCGCACCCCGCGCACGGCGCGGGGAACCACCCCGCCGCTACGCGGCACCCCTCCCGGGAGGGGAATTTACGGGGGAGGGCGGGTTCGAAACCCGCCCCTACGTTCCTCCGTAGCCAACGTCCAAACCAATTCCCCTCTTGGGAGGGGTGCCGTCCGCAGACGGCGGGGTGGTTTCCCCCGCAGGACGCGACCCCCGTCCAAACCAACGTATTTGATATTTAATATTTGATAACTATTAACTAAATAAAAAGGACGACAACGATGAAAACAACAATCCGCGCCCTAATTTTTACTCTCCTGTTCGCGGCCTTCGGCGTGTTTTTTAGTTACGGCGCGCGCGTTATGCTTGGGACTGACGCTGAGACCGCCGCTACGGAGCGCTTTAGCGCGTATCTTACGGACGCTAAGGCTATGTTTATCGAGAAGCCGGACGCATTTCAGCTTACCGCTATGAACTATATGGACAGGCCGGGCGCGGAACTTGTCAACGGCAACGCGCCCGGCGGCGACTACGAGGCTTACGTTGCGGAGTTGTTCGGCGAGTATGCCACGGCCGTCAACGGGCGCGTTTATAACGTCGCAGTCACGTCCGACGGCGTGCTTTTCTACACAAAATACGACGCGGACGGTACCGTCGGGATAATCTACGAGTTCCGCGAGGGCGCGGCACCCGCCGGCTACGAAACAATGGAGTTACTGGAAGAATGGAAACTTTTCTACAGGATAGACGACTAGACGTATACGCGGAGCTGCTCGCGGAAAAGAGCCTGATGTACAACCTGACGGCGGTGCCGCCCTCGGACTACCGTGAGCTTCATTTCCGCGACAGCCTCGAACTGCTGAACGCCGCCGAGTTCGAGGGCAGGCGCGTTATCGACGTCGGGAGCGGGGCGGGCTTTCCCGGAGTGCCGCTGAAACTCGCCGTGCCGTCAATTGAGCTGACGGCGCTTGACGCGACGAAAAAGCGCAGTGAATTTCTGCGCCTGCTGTCGAAAAAGCTCGGTGTGGGTTATGAGGTAATCTGGGCGCGAGCCGAGGACGCGGGGGCGCAAGCGGAACACCGCGAAAGCTACGACATAGCGGTAAGCCGCGCGGTAGCAAGCCTCCCGCAGCTAGCTGAAATGTGCCTCCCCTTCGTAAAACCGGGCGGCGTATTCCTAGCGCCCAAGGGTAACGAAATAGAAGCAGAACTCGAAAACGCACGCGAGATAATAACAAAACTAGGCGGAAAAATCCGCGAAACCCGCCCGTATTTTCGCGGTAACATAGTAGTAATAGATAAGATATCAGCAACGCCGGAGGTGTATCCCAGGAAATGGAAAAAGATTGTGAATGGGAAAACGTAGGGGCGGGTTTCAAACCCGCCCTCCTCCGTCCCCCGTCCCGGCGCACCGTCATTAGGGTTGTAACGAAACGGTTAGGCGCGCGATTTCTCGAAATTGACAATGCCGCAAATCAGATTGAACCTCAAATGCAGTCGTTTTCGATGATTTCGGTACTTTTCGGCGACAATCTTA
>JAISJH010000018.1 GCA_031261635.1 Oscillospiraceae bacterium | reverse complement strand
ATCGCCGCGTCGGTTTTAGTGTCGACGGCGGAGAGGGAATCGTCGAAAATAAGCACTTTAGGGTCGCCTAGAAGCGCGCGGGCTATGGCTACGCGCTGTTTCTGACCGCCGGAGAGCGTTACTCCGCGCTCGCCTACTACCGTTTCGTAGCCCTCGGCAAACTCCGCTATATCCTCGTCAATCGACGCCGCCAGCGCGGCTTTGCGAACCGTTTCTATATCCGGGTTCTTTTCGCGTATACCTATATTTTCACGCAGGGTTTTGCTGTATAGGAACGGCTCCTGCAAGACTATCCCGAGCTTTGAGCGCAGATACCGCTTGCTCAGTTCCGTTATCGGCACGCCGCCGATAGTAATTGTGCCGCCCGTAGGCTCGTAGAGCCGCATTAATAGCAGCGCGAGCGTCGATTTGCCGCTACCCGTTCCTCCGAGAAACGCCGCAGTCTTACCGCCGGGGATTGTGAGATTCAGATTTTTCAGAACGGTTTTGCCGTCGCCGTAGTCGAAGTTTACATTTTTGAAAACTATATCACCCGCGAGGTCTACGGAGGTGCTTCCGCTCGTAAGCCCCTCCTCCGGCGCTTCGTCAAGCACTTCCTTGACGCGCCCTACGGCTACGAGCGTATGTATAAAGCCGTTCAGCACGCGCCCAAATTCCCGCAGCGGCCAAAAGAACAGGAACACGTAGGCGTTAAACGCCGTGAACTGCCCTATCGACATCTCGCCGCGAACCACCAGTAGCACTCCGATTACTACCACAAGCACCTGCTCGGCGCACATCAGTAAATCGAGCATCGTCCACAACAGCGCGAAGGAGTTATTCAGTTTTACGAGCTTTCGACGGTTGAGCTCGTTCTCGCCGTCGAATTTATCCATCTCGAATTTCTGCCGCCCGAAGGCTCGTACCACTCGCGTTCCGGTCAGGTTTTCCTGTATTACCGCAAAGAGCTTGCCCTCGGTGTTCTCCTGGTCTTTCATTAGCTTATCGAGATGCCGCGAAAACAGGATTGACACGAGCGCGACGGGGATTACGACCGCAATCGACACCACCGCGAGCGTAACATTGACCGACAGCATAACGAATATGCCGACGGTCAACAGCAGGATAATCCGCAGGAATTGCAGACAGGTGCCGTTGAGGAAGCGTTGTATCTGCGTCACGTCGTTCGTGGCGCGCTGGATAATATCGCCGGTCTGCGCCCCGGCGTGCCAGGCGTAGGGAAGCCGCTGAATGTGAGCGTAGAGCTTGTCCCGAAGCCGCTTAACCGCGCCCTCGCTTGCTGTGGCGTTGAACTTTGCCCGCGCGAACTGGCACAGACCCGTAAGCACGGTCAGCGCGACCATAGTCAAGCCCATTAGCCAAATCTTAGGCGCGATAGCCTCCGGCCCTCCCAGGGCCTCAATGTACCAGGAAAAATAGCCCGGAACATTCAACGGTTTGCCGTCAAGCACACTGTCGATAGTAACCGACATAACAAGCGGCGCGATAAACGACAACAGCATTTCCGCGACAATAAGCAAAAAGCTGAACAGAAAAAGGGGTCTGAACCCCTTAGTGTAGCCCCATAAGGAGCGTAAATTTTGTTTGAGTTTCACGGTAAAAATCCTCTTTGTTGCAAATAACAGTTATCAAATATCAAATATCAAATACGGGGGTTATTCAGTTAACAATGAACAGTGAACAGTTGCGGGGGCTTGGACGTTTGGTTGCGCGGAGCGTGTGTACGGCTCACATTTTGCTGATAGTTAAAGAGTTCGTCATTGCGAAGCACCGGTACGCTTGCGATACGTAGGACGTTACAGGTGCGAAGCAATCCAGTGCCGGGGGGACAATATACAGCCTACGTGCCTACGTATCGCAGGGTTCTACGTCAACCCTGGATTGCTTCGCCGCATATCAATAGTACGTATCGCAAGTGCGGCGGCGGCTTCGCAATGACGGGAGCGGGCGCTTCGCTGTTATGGGGACGTGCAACGGCTTCACTCCCCGCGATGTTGTAATTCTAGCATATATTTGGGCAAATGTCAACACTCCCCCGCTTCAGGAGGATAAATCTGATATTTAATATTTGATAACTATTATCTGACCTATTCCTCCTCGTTCATTGTTCCCAGATAGGCTTCTTTAATCGTCGGGTCGTTTAGTAGTTCGTTGCCGGAGCCGCTTCTTGTTATTCTGCCTGTTTCCATTACGTAGGCGTAGTCGGCGGTTTTGAGCGCCATATTCGCGTTTTGTTCTATCAGCAGGACGGTCACGCCCTGTTTATTTACTTCTCTTATGATGTCGAAAATCTCGCGCACTATAATCGGCGCAAGCCCCAGCGAGGGTTCGTCCATCATCAGTAGCTTCGGGTTAGCCATAAGGGCGCGGCCTACGGCAAGCATTTGCTGTTCGCCGCCTGAGAGCGTTCCCCCGAGTTGCCACGAGCGCTCTTTTAGGCGCGGGAACAGCGCGTACACACGCTCGATGTCATTATCGAGCTTATCTTTTCGCAGATACGCGCCAATGCGGAGGTTTTCGAGTACCGTCATATCCGGGAAAATTCTGCGACCCTCGGGGACGAGCGTTATTCCGCGCCCGACTATTGCCGCCGCGTCATTTCCCGCTATGCTAACGTCCTCGAAAGTTATCGCGCCGTTTTTTGGTTTTATAAGACCTGAAATTGTCCGCAGGGTTGTTGTTTTCCCCGCTCCGTTCGCGCCTATCAGCGTGACGATTTTGCCCGTAGGCACCTCGAATGATATGCCTTTGAGCGCTTCTATACCGCCGTAGCTTACCTGTAGATTTTCAACTTTTAACATCGGCGGTTTCCTCCAGTTCGTCTTCTTCGATTGAGCCGAGATACGCGTCAATGACTTTTTTGTTAGTCTGTATCTGCTTCGGAGTACCGTTAGCGATAAGTTTTCCGAAGTCCAGAACGTAAATCCTGTCGGAAATCTGCATAACCAGGTCCATATGATGTTCTATGATAAACACGGTCAGTCCGTGCTTTTCGCGTATACGTTTTACGAAGGCCGCAAGCTCCAGAGTTTCCTGCGGGTTCATACCCGCCGCCGGCTCGTCTAGGAGTATAACCTTAGGGTCGGTAGCGAGGGCGCGGGCAATCTCCAGATGCCGCTGCAAGCCGTAGGGCAGGGAGGAGGCTGTTTCGTCTTTCATTTGCAGCAAGCCCTGGTCGTCGAGGAGTTCCTCTGCCTCGCGGCGCACTCTGCGCTCCTCCGCGCGGCTTAGGCGAAATGTTGCCGTAAAGACGTTTTGTTTAGTCCGCATATGTTTTGCCACGAGTATGTTTTCAAGCACCGTCATTGAGCCGAATATGCGGATATTCTGAAACGTCCGCGCAATGCCGAGCTTCGTAATCTTATCCGGCGTAACGCCCTTCTGTATAGGCGAGCCGTCGAAGCTCACAAGCCCGGAGGTCGCTTCGTACACCCCGGTTATGACGTTGAACGCGGTGGTCTTACCCGCTCCGTTAGGGCCGATAAGCGCGACAATCTCGCCCTCGTCGACGTGCAGAGATAAATCGTCGATAGCCGTAACACCGCCGAATTTCATAGTCAGATTATCAATAGCCAGAACCGTGTTTTTATTTGCCATCGTGTTATCTCTCCTAGTTGTGATGAAAAACCTCGTCCTACGTCCCGGCGCAGTGCGCCGTCATTGCGAGCCGCGCCAAGCTTTCCAAGCCCAGTTCCCTCGTCCTAACCTAACGTATCGTAGGATACTACGTCAACCGTGGATTGCTTCGCCGCGTTTCAATGTTACGTATCGCAAGTGCGGTGGCGGCTTCGCAATGACGGGGGAGGGACGGGGGTTACGATACTTAGAACTACCTTAGTCAAAAAAGCAACCTGAATTGTCAATTATCAATTATCAATTGTCAATTGAATCAACCGCTTCAATTTTTGACTTTCGCTTCATAAAAATCCTTCGGAATCTTTCAGCTATGCGTTTTGCCGAGAACTCGCTGTCGCCCATTATGCCCTTGCGGTAGAATAGCACCACCGCCATAATTATCACGGCGAATACGACCTTTCTGAAACCCGCGCGGAAAACCCCCGGCGCGTTAATCCCGAGGAAAGCTCCGCTGTCAAGCCCGCGAAGCCACCATTCGGACGCCGCGATAAACAGGAACGACCCGAAGCAACTGCCGGTTACGGAGCCTAAGCCGCCAATTACGACTATCAGCAGTATTTCGTAGGTCATCGCGCTTGTAAAGGCGTTTGCCTGTATCGCCATTTGGTACATCGCGAGCAACGCGCCACCTACGCCCGCGAAAAACGAGCTTATAACGAACGCGAGCTGTTTATGCTTGAAAAGGTTTACCCCCATAGCTTCGGCGGCAATCTCGTCGTCGCGGATTGCGCGGAACGCCCTGCCGTAGCTTGAACGTATCAGCAGGACAATCAGCAGTATACACACTCCCGCGACTATAAACGGCACGAGCGTGGATAAGTACAGCACAACCTGCCCGTCCGCGTTTTTAATATTGAAATCGTTAAAATTCGGGAATTTCCGCAAAAGGTTTGAGCCGTTAGTAACGGGACCGATAATTTTCCACTGGAACAGCGCGCGCAGAATTTCCGCAAACCCGAGCGTAGCGATTGCGAGGTAGTCGCTCTTAAGCCGCAGTACCGGGAGGCCTATAAGAGCCGCGAAAATCGCCGCGGCGGCTCCCGCCATTACGAGCGCGATTACTATAGGCACGGTGAAATGTATCAGCCCGCCGTCGAAATACTGGTAAACGCTCTGCCTAAATTCCTCCGGAATAGTGAATATCCCGTAAACGTAGGCTCCGATAAGCATAAAGCCCGCCTGCCCGAGACTGAACAGCCCCGTAAAACCGTTTAAGAGGTTCATAGAAACGGCAATCAGCGCGTAGATAGAGCCTTTTTTAAGCACGACAAAAAGCATACTGGTCTGCGGCAGTACCTGTTCCGCAATGAAAACCGCGACGAAAATCGCAAGTACCAGCGCGGCGTTGACTATTGTAAGAATACGCTTCTGCCTGCGGTGTTTGATGTTGTTCACTCGGTTGTTACCTCTCATATTTTCAGATAACAGGTATTAAATATCAAATATCAGAGACGAGGGTTTGGACGGAGGTGCGCCCTGCGGGGGAACCACCCCGCCGCCTGCGGGCGGCACCCCTCCCAAGAGGGGATAGGGGTTAGACGTGGGAGGCGGGGAACGACGGTTTTCGTAACCCTCGTCTAATTCCCCGTCCTCATCCCCTCTGTGGAGGGGTGCCGTCCGCAGACGGCGGGGTGGTCTCCCCCGTCCCGCGCCGCGCGCGTCATTTGATATTTGATATTTGATAACTGTTAACTGAACTATAACTAAACTTTGTCTATTTTCTTTTCCGCGAATAAGCCCGTAGGACGCACAAGCAAAACCCCTATCAGCAGCACGAATGTGAACGCGTCGCTGAAGTTTGTCCACGCGCCGCCTCCGCTTTTTATGAGGTTTTCGCATATGCCTATTAGGAAGGCTCCCAGAACCGCGCCGGGTATTGAGCCTATGCCTCCGAATACCGCCGCCACGAAGGCTTTTAAGCCCGGCATTTGCCCCGAGTTCGGCACTACGGCCGTGTAGTTCGTGAAATACAGAATGCTCCCGATAGCGGCGAGCAGCGAGCCTATTACGAACGTAACGCTTATAACGTTATTGACGCGTATGCCCATTAGGCGGCTCGTATCGAAATCGCGCGATACCGCCCTCATAGCCATACCGATTTTGGTTTTCTTGATTAAGAGTATAAGCGCAACCATAAGCGCGATAGTGAGGATAGGCGTGATAACGGTGACCCGGCGTGTGGCCGCGCCAAAAACCGTTATCGTATCGCTAATCCACGGAATAGACACATAGGGCTTCGCAAGCCCCCCGGTTAAGTATAACGCGAGGTTCTGAATAAGATAGCTCACGCCGATTGCGCTAATCATAACGCTCATACGCGGAGCCTCGCGAAGCGGCATATACGCGGCGCGTTCGACAATAAAGCCAATCGCGACGGTAATAACAAGCACAAGCGGTATAGAAACAGCGAGCGGAAGCGCGGTACAGAGGTAGACCATAATAAGCCCCGCCGCCATAAAAATGTCGCCGTGAGCGAAGTTAATCAACCGCAAGATACCGTAGACCATCGTGTAGCCTATGGCGATGAGGGCGTATTGTCCGCCGACCGATACTCCGGCTAATAGGTAGGGCAAATAATCCATATGGCGATTGTAACTCCTTTGCCGACTAAGCTTTAATTTTATGAAGCGACTGAAATCAACACTTGCTTCTCTATAATACCACAAACCGCCCGCCTTGTCAACCACAAATAACAGTTAACAGTTAGCAAATTCAAATAACAGTTATCAAATATCAAATATCAGAGACGGTGGATTGGACGGAGGTTAGGACGGTGGTTGCGGGGGAACACGGGGACAAAATAAGAGACGGTCGACAGACCGCCTCTCAGGACGTTTTTCGCGTAATTTACACAGCCGAGTCTTTGTCAGCTCTTACTTTCAGCCAATCTCTGATATCGTTAAGAGATTTCAGCGTAGCTTCGCTGGGCGCGGGTTTTGAGTTGATTTCCTCATCAATACGCGTTATGGCCTGACGATAGCTCTCAGCGCGCGCAAGCCGAATCGCAATTTCACCGATTGTAGGCATAAGCCACCTCCTAAAGTTATTGTTTGATACCTACATAATACCACAAAACAAGCGCGTTGTCAACCGTACACCGCAGTCAGCTTATTGTTCTCGTAGCGTAGCGGGATTTCGTTCTCGACAAAGACGCTGGCTATGTCGCTTTGTCGTATCTCGGTTGTTTCAAGACCGCCTTTTTTACGGAAAATCTCCGCAATATAACCTCCGTCTTTGAATATTTCGAGGATTCTGGCGATTTCCCCGGTCGTGAGCCGTATTTTGGCGTATTCTTTAATCATTGCCGGTTCCTCCTTTTTTCCTGTCTATATATGCGTTGATTAAACGCATCTCGCCTGTTTCCTTGTCGTCAATCCACGCCGTTAAGACGTTTGCGGTTTTGCCGTTTGGTCCGGTAAGTTCCATAATGATTTCGTATCTCTGTCCGTGACCCAAGTCCGGTTTAGGCACCGCGTTATAGTTTGTGATATTGAGCTTGATATCCTCAATCAGCATTTCATAATTGGTCAAGTCATACTCCAACGCCATAAGAAACGCCTCGGCTTTATTAGCGTCGCCGTCAGGGTTCAGCGCGTATTTTGTAAACTTCTCAAAAGGTATAACGGCCTCATCGGCTCTCGGTAGTATATTCATACTATGTATTATACAATAAGCGCGCGCGGTTGTCAAGCCACCAAAAGGGCGGGTTTGAAACCCGCCCCTACGTCCTGTTATCGTCTCTGATATTTGATATTTGATAACTGTTAACTGTCCTAACTGTTAACTGGACTAACTGTTTACCGTTGCGACTTCAAGGAACCTCCAGGCTCCGGCTTCTGTGTCTACTGTTTTTATGTAGGCGCTGTCGCGGAACGCGTCGCCTGTGTCGTCGAAAGCTATCGCGCCGGTTTCGCCGTTATAGTTTACTCCGGAGAGAGCCGCTTTTATCGCTCCCGCGTCGGCGCTGTCGGCGGCTTTTATCGCCTCGAGCATTGTGAAGTAGCCGTCGTAGGCCATTACGGAGAATGCCGCGAGCGTGTCGTCGCCGTTATTGTCGGCCAGACGGCGGGAATCCTCTGAAATCCACTCTTTGAACGCTAAGTCGAAGGGAGTGCCGCTCTCCTGGTAGAATGTGTCAATATTTATCTCAACATTCTTGCCTTTCGCGGACTGCGTGATAACGTTGCTGTCCCAGGTATCGCCGGCGAGGATAGGAATACCGAGCGCCTGAGCGTCCGCCTGGTCGATTATGTTCGATGCGGCTTCGGTGCTTACCGGGCTGAAGAAAACCTGCGCCCCGGCTTTTTTGGCGTTTGCGACGTAGCTTGAGAAATCGGTGTTGCCCTGCGGGAACTGCTCGTCGGTTACCGTGCCGCCGAGTTTTTCAAATTCCTCTTTGAAGTAGTTCGCAAGCCCCGCGCTGTAGTCGTCGCCCTGCTTTGAAAGCACGTAGGCGTTAGTCGCGTTCAGCGAGGTAAAGGCGTAGTTCGCAAGCACCGTTGACTGGAACGGGTCAAGGAAACACAGTCTGAAAACGGTATCGTTATCAGCCGTAACCTGCGGGTTAGTCGCGGAAACGGTCAGCATTGGCAGACCCGCCGCTTCAAAAACGCTGTAGGAAGCAAGACACACGCCCGAACCGTAGGAGCCGAGAACCGCGCTCACTCCGAGCGAAACGAGCTTCTGAGCCGCCGAGGGGGCTTTGTCGGTCGAACTTTCGTTGTCAACCGTTTCGAGAACTATTGTGTACGTTTCGCCGCCGATTTCGACAGTCGGCTGAACGTAGTTCGCGTAAACGTAACCGAGGGCTTCCTGCTTGCCTCCGGCGCCGTTATCGCCTGAAAGCGACTCGAAAATGCCGAGTTTAATAATTTTGCCGCTGCTTGCGGTATCACCGCCCGAAGCGGCCGTTCCCGCGGCGTTATCGTTAGACGAACAGCCCGCGAACATTGCGAAAGTCATCACGAGCGCGAGGGAGAGTGCGAGAATACGTTTCATAGTGGTTTGTCCTCCGTTTGTTTAGTGTGTTGATATGCAAAGTATGTATCGAACCGGCGCACTCCGCGCTAATTCAATCAACGAATACTATATCACAATATTAACTATTTGTCAACAGCTTTTTAACAAAATGTTAAGAAAACTTCAAATAAATAACAGTTAGCAATATAGCAAATAACAGTTATCAAATATCAGAGACGGGGGTTAGGACGAGGGTTACGGGGACGGGGTTGCGGGTTGCACAATAAAACGTAGGGGCGGGTTTCAAACCCGCCCTCCCCCGTCCCGCGTCCCACGTCCCGGCGCCGTGCGCCGTCTTTGCGAGCGCCGCCGCACTTGCGATACGTAGGGCGTTACAGGCGCGCGGCAATCCAGTGCCGGGAGCGTAACATACGTATGTTGTCCCCCGGCACTGGATTGCTTCGCACCTGTAACGTCCTACGTATCGCAGGCGTACCGGTGCTTCGCAATGACGGTGCGCCGTCACGGCGCACCCCGCGCACTGCGCGGAGTTGGACGGGGGGACTGGGCTTGGATTGCTTCGCGCGGCTCGCAATGACGGGGCAGGGCGAAGCCCTGCCCTGTCCCGGCGCGGTGCGCCGGGACAGGGGACGTGGGTTACGCAATCCGGGCGAGGCGAGGTGCGTTGCCCCTACATACTGGTTCAAACCAACGGGGCGGGTTTGAAACCCGCCCCTACGCAACCTCCGTCCAAACCAACGTCTCTGATATTTGATATTTGATATCTGTTATCTGTTATCGCTTGACGTTTCCCTCTAAATGTGTTACACTATACATATGTAACCTTTCCGCTTTCAAAATTTATTTGTTGCGAGGTTTTTTATGCTGACTACAAACATCGACTTCACCGTTCTGCCTTTTGGGCGGCGGTATACCCGGTTGCTGATTGCCTCGCGGGGCGGCTCGCTGTGGCTGAATTACACCGGGGCTGATGAGCGCCCCGAGCTTATACGGCTTGTTCCCACGCGGAACGGTTGCGCCGTGCGCTATAGCGCGGTCTGCACCGCCGGGAAGCTTACCCTTTCAGAGGAGCGCGGGGAGGGGGGGCTCGAATTTGTCTACGGCAACGGCGAAACGCTTCTGATTCGCGCTTTTGGCGGCTTGGGTTTACGCTTCTGCATTGAGTTCAATGCTCACGAGCAGTTTATGGACCGCTTGGACGGAACAGTCTATGCCGGCTTTTCAATGCTCGGCGAATTTCTCTTTGAAGCGGTAACGGGCGTTCAGACCCACAATTACCGCTGGGTCGCGTTTGCTATGAAGCCGGAACCGCTCGAACTCACCTGGGAACCTCAAAACGGCGGCGAGGTATATGGTTACATACATCACGCCGACTACTGCGTCAACCGCCCCGCCGCGCCGCTCGGCGACTTCGACGCTCACGCCGGGGCGAATTACAGCGATTACCGCCAGTGGTGCGCCAAGTACCCGGAGGATACCGACTGCCCGATAAGCACGCCCTACGCAACCTGGATAGGCTGTATGTACCCCAAAGGCTACCTCAAAACCGACACTATTATCGGCATAGGCTTCCGCAACCCTCCCGAGGGTGATTATATAAAAATCGGCGGCGACACGGCTATGCAAAGCCTCTACGCCGCGGAACTGTGGCAGGATATTGACCTCGCTGTAAAACTCGTATATTCGGCGTTCAGCTTGCAGGACGAATACGGGCAAATCCCCGTTGACGCTACGCCCTGGGGAGTTGAATACGCGAAGCCCGCACACCCGGGGCAGGGAAGCGCGCTACTCGGGATAATCGAAAAGGCCGGGTTATCGGCTATAACGCGCACCCACGCGGAGCTTTTATACGAGCCTTTCAAACGCTGGATTGAGTGGTGGTTTAACTTCCGGCCGGACGAAGCGGAAATACTCGCCTGCGACGAATTAGGCGACTGCATACTCGCCGCTTCAAAACTCGCGCTCGTACTCGGCAAAACCGCCGAGGCCGACAGCCTCCAAAAAAAATACGATTTCTACAGTGAGAAACGGGGTGCAAAATGAAACTATTCGGAACGGACGAACAATTCACCTTAGAGCGCGTACCCTTTTCACGCGCGAGGGCGTTTCTCAATGTCTATCAGGAGTATTCGGACGGCGGCTTATATTTGAATATGTGCCGCTCGGTGCAGGTTATCAACGAGCGTCCTAACTTAGTAAAACTAACGCCCGTCGCGGACGGCTTAGAACTTGATTTTTCCTACAGTTGCGACGAGAGCTTGCTGACTATTACCACGGCAAAAGGGACGATAGAGATTACCTACGAAAACGCTCAAACGCTCAGAATACGTACAAACGGCGTAACCCTGCGCTTCACATACGTCGCGCAGGAGGGCGAGAGTACGCGTGTGCGCTCTTTAGAAGCCGTAGAGGTCACGTTTAATTTTATCGGGAAACTGCTGTTTCGCAATCTAACAGGCGAAATGACCTACAACGGCGACGGGATTACCGCCGCCGGAGAACTTGCGATACACGAGTATTACTCAAACCTCCCAACGCCGGAGGTGTATAAACCCTTCGAGGTCTGCGTTCGCGAAACGGGCGCGGATTATACGGCCTTTTCAAGGCGTTACCCCGCCGTAGCCCCCGCCTACGCGGAGATGGCGGAGCGGGCTAAGTGGGTCGTGTGGCACAGTCAGCTCGGACCGCGCGGCGCGCTCACTTCGCGCGTTATCTATATGCAGAAGATTTGGTTTGACCGCGCCTTTGGCTGGCACCACGGTTTTCACGCTATGGCTATGCGAAATGACGCTAAAAAAGCCTTTGAAACCCTGCTCGCTATGTTTGATTATCAGAACGAATACGGCATCTTCCCCGATAACCTCTCTGACCTTCACCAGGAGACGTGGATATCAAGCAAGCCGCCTATTTTTGGCTGGAGCGCGTGCTATATCTTAGAAAATTTCGACCTCTCCGCGCTCACTACCGCCGATTATCGCAACATCTATGAAAAACTTTCAAGCTATACGCGCTATTGGTACACTCATCACGACCACGCTAAAATAGGCGTGCCGCAGTATTATCATATCGACGAATCCGGCTACGACGAATCAACGCTGTTCGACAAGGGTTTGCCGCTGGTATCGCCGGATTTGCTTGCCTACGCCGCCTGCCTCTGCGAAGCCTGTGCCAAAATCGCGGACATACTCGGGCGCAGGGACGACTTCGGCTTTTTTACTTCCCTAAGTAAGCACACCTTAGAGTATTTGGTAAACGAATTATGGGACGGCGAACAGTTCCTCGCCTACGCGCCCCTTACAAAAGAAAAGCACAAATGCGGCTCCGTGGCGCAGTTACAGGCGGTCTGCCTCGGTCACAGGTTGCCGGGCAGCATTGTTAAAACTCTAGCTAAACGCCTGACCGACCCTAACGAGTTTTTTTCAGCCTACGGCATAACTGGCGAAAACCTGCAAAGCCCCGACTACCGCGCCCTAAGCTTTTCGCGCGGCCCCGTAATGGCTCCCGCGCAGGCGTTAATAGTCTACGGCCTGTACGACGCGGGCGAAAAAGAAGCGGCTAAACTAATAGCCGCAAGGTACCTGAACGCTCTAAACAAAGAGGGCTTGGCGCTCGCGATAAACCCCTACCGCTTCGAGCCGCGCGACCACTCCCCCGTCCCCGAATTTAAGGGCGGCGGCAGCGTAACATACCCGTTCTCCGCCTGGCCCGCGAGCGTGTACCTACTGCTAGCGGAACTTTTGACAGATAACAGTTGACAAATAACAAATAACAAATAACAAATATTTAGTATCTGATATCTGATATTCGATATTTGATATCTGATATTTAATATGTAAAGCTATATTCAAAACGCGTAAGACTAAAAAGTCCGTCATTGCGAGCGCCGGGAAGCTAAACATATAACCCGGTTTAGGCGCGCGGCAATCCAGTGCCGCAGTCCTCAGATACGTATGTTACGCCCCCGGCACTGGATTGCTTCGCGCCTGTAACGTCCTACGTATCGCAAGTTTACCGGCGCTTCGCAATGACGGGCAGGGCGTACCCTGCCCCTACAAAATGGCGCGGAAACAAACACGGTGATTGAGCAAGCCTCCGGCGGGCGGGTTTGAAACCCGCCCCAACGTTATAACCCGCCGCTACCTTATATCCTGTACCGCCAGGTGCAGTTCTGTTCTCCTTGCAATCAGCTCGGCTTTGCGGATTTTCAGGCTTTCCTTTTCCTCCTCGCTTTCGCTCATATATATTTTGTATTCTATGCCTTTTATCGTCGCGTTTATCGTGTGAATTTCCTCTGATATTTTTGCCTTTGTTTCGATGCTTTTATCTTTCCCGGCTAAATCCTGTTGCTTTTCGACACCGTTTTTATCGACTTCGCCCATATTTATTCAGCCCCTTTCAATAGAAGATATTCTGGTTTTGCCCTGTGCCTGTTGCCCGCAGAGAACATTGCCGGGTTCCTCCTAAATGTTGATTTATCCCCCGGTATGCGGCTCGCCTGCGGGGGCGGGTCAATTCCCGCCCTCCGCGTAAGATACCCGCATACCGAGCATATAACAATGGCGGCGCAGGGAGAACCCCCCGCACCGCCTTATTCCACAGCCGCCGACCGACCAATAAATCCCACTTGAAAAATTGGGGAAAAACGAGTATAATAGTCGGCGGTGCAGAGACAAGACTGCTTTGTGGGACACTCACTTTATCCTGCATAACCGTGGAGGTGTGCTACCACCTCTACGGTGGCCGATATGTTAGATGTCGGCAATGATTATTATAGCACAATCATTCTACAAATTGCAAGCGGTTTTTACAAAAAAGCCAAAAAAGTTTTCGAGGCGCGGCGAACGCGGTCAAACGGCGTGTTTTGTAAACTTTAACCGGGGGAGGCGTAGCACAAAATGAAACAAATCACTACCGGGCAGATTACCGAAGCGGTGCGCTCCCTCGCTGTCAGGGCTAACTGCTTCCTGCCGCCGGACGTTGCTATGGCGCTCGAGTGCGCGTCCGAGGTTGAAGCCAACGCCACGGCACGCGCCGCGCTCGAGGACTTAAACGACAACTTCAAATACGCCGCGGAATCCGGCCTGCCGATTTGCCAGGATACCGGAATGGCTGTCGTATTCGCCGACATCGGGCAGGACGTTCACATCAGCGGCGGAAATTTCGAGGCGGCGGTAAACGAGGGCATACGCCTAGCGTACACTACCGGCGGTCTGCGCTGCTCGGTCGTGGCTGACCCTTTCAGGCGCGTCAATACTGACGACAATACCCCGGCGGTTATACATACGCGGCTCGTTTCCGGCGATACTCTAAGTCTAACCGTAGCCCCAAAGGGTTTTGGAAGCGAAAATATGTCGGCTCTGCGAATGTTTAACCCTACCGACAGCGTTGAGTTTATCGAGGATTTTATCATTGACGCGGTTATTCACGCGGGTTCAAAACCCTGCCCGCCGATAATCCTCGGAATAGGGGTAGGAGGCACGTTCGAGGGCGTGGCGCTGGCCGCTAAACGCGCCCTACTCCGCCCGGTCGATACGCTGAACTCCGACCCTTTTTACGCTGAAATGGAAACGCGCCTGCTTCAAAAAATAAACGCAACGGGAATAGGCGCGCAGGGCTTCGGAGGCCGCACAACCGCCCTCGCGGTAAACGTAAACGCGCTCCCGACACACATAGCCGGCCTCCCCGTAGCGATAAATATGTGCTGCCACGTACTACGCCACGCCTCCGCGTCGTTGTAGGGGTTCCCCCCGTCATTGCGAAGCACCGATAAGCCCACGATACGTACAATGTTACAGGTGCGAAGCAATCCAGTGCCGGGGGGGAACATACGTATGTTACTCTCCCGGCACTGGATTGCCGCGCGCCTATACGTCCTACGTATCGCAAGTGCGGCGGCGCTCGCAATGACGGGCGGGGCTTCGCCCTCGCCCCTGCCGCGTTCCCCGATAACCCGACGAAACTTCCCAACAACCGACAGCGTTCACCCTATACAAAACCGCATAATTGCGCTAAAATATAAACACAGCTTTTCCAATTGCACAAAGTGCGGAGTTAAAAACTCCGCACTTTATTTATTCGGTTATAGGTTCTGTTTCCTGTTTTTGTTCGGCTACTTCTTCCGCTTCGGCCTCAATCTCCGCTTCGGCCTCAATTTCTGCTTCGGCTTCAATCTCCGCTTCAGCCTCAATCTCCGCTTCGGCCTCAATCTCCGCTTCGGCTTCAATCTCCGCTTCGGCTTCGATTTCCGCTTCGGCCTCAATTTCGGCTTCGGCTTCAATCTCCGCTTCGATTTCCGCTTCGGCTTCAATTTCCGGCTTCTCTTGGGCGTCCAGGTACGCGTCTATCTCCGCCTCCGCCAGGGCTTTTTCGTAGGCGTCAAATTCCGTGTAGGCCGTTTCCGGCAGCGCGTCCTCGGCGTAGCGGTTTACCAGTACGTCCTCAAACTCGCGGTATACTTCAAGCCCGCTGCCCGCCGGGATTAGTTTTCCGATTATTACGTTTTCTTTCAAGCCGACCAAATGGTCAACCTTAGCGCGGATTGCCGCGTCCGTCAGTACCTTTGTCGTTTCCTGGAAACTCGCCGCAGATAGCCAGCTTTCAGTCGCGAGCGACGCCTTTGTTATACCCATCAGCAGGCGCGTGAACGTCACCTGTCCGTCCTCGATAGTGTCCGGGACGCTTATCACAGTATCGCGCTCGCCCTCCGGCAGGATATCCGTATCGTCAGCGTCAAGCGTGAAGTCCGCGTCCGCGTCAAGCTCAACCTCGCCGAATACGTCAAAGCTGTCGTCAGAGAGGTTCAGCGTAGTTTCAATATTCGTCCTGACCACGTCGCCCATATCGACAGTTGAGCCGGAGAGGAACTCGGAGGAGGCCGAATCGTCAACGCGAACCTTACGCATCATCTGGCGCACTATGACCTCGATATGCTTATCGTTAATATCAACGCCCTGCTGGCGGTACACTTTCTGAACTTCCTGTATAAGATAATTCTGGCAGGCCTCAATGCCGTTGATACGCAGGACATCGGCGGGATAGAGCGCGCCGTCCGTAAGCTTCTGCCCTTTACCAACGTAGTCGCCCTCTTTGGCTTTGAGCGCGGCCGCCGAGGTTTGGAAGCTCCAGACTTCCCCGGCCTCCTCGTTGATAATGTTGTAGACAATGATATTGCCTTTTTTAGTTTTCTCGGTATCCGCCGCGATTTTGCCGGAAATCTCCGCCAGTATCGCCATTTTCTTAGGCTTACGCGCTTCAAACAGCTCCTCAACGCGGGGCAGACCCTGCGTAATATCGTCGCCGGCAACGCCGCCCGTGTGGAAGGTTCTCATTGTAAGCTGAGTACCGGGTTCGCCGATAGACTGCGCGGCGATAACCCCGACGGCTTCGCCCTCTGAAACGGGACCGCCTGTAGCGAGGTTCATTCCGTAGCACTTCGCGCAAACGCCGCGCTTTGCCTCGCAGGCAAGCACCGAGCGGATTTGTATTTCGTGAATCCCCGCGGCCTCTAAAACCTTAGCGTCCTTTGATTTAAGCATAGTGGTATGGCTAAAGAGAAGCTCGCCGGTAGCGGGGTCTGCGATATCGTCGAGCGGGAAACGCCCGTGTATGCTGTCGGCAAAGGTGCGTACCGCCTGACCGTTTTCGCGTATTTCGTTTGCCGTAACGCCCTGGCGCGTTCCGCAGTCGGGCTCGCGGATTATAACGTCCTGCGAAACATCGACAAGGCGGCGGGTAAGATAACCCGAGTCGGCCGTCCGAAGCGCGGTATCGGCAAGCCCCTTACGCGCCCCGCGTGAGTTAATGAAGTAGTCAAGAACCGTCAAGCCCTCACGGTAATTAGCCTTAATCGGAATTTCAATGGTTTTGCCGGAGGTTGAGGACATCAGGCCGAGCATACCCGCGAGCTGGCGTATCTGCGCCATACTTCCGCGCGCCCCGGAGTCCGCCATCATATATATCGGGTTAAACTCGTCAAGCGTACCCTCAAGCGCCGCCGTGACTTCCGTAGTAGTGCGCTCCCACTCCGCTATAACAAGGCGGGCGCGTTCGTCGTTTGTTATCTCGCCCTCGCGGTAGAGCGATTCAATCTCTATAACCTTGCCGTTAGTCGCCTCAATAAGCTCCTGCTTCTTGCTCGGAACCGTCATATCGGAGATTGAAATAGTTATCGCGCCGAGCGTCGAATACTTGAAGCCGAGGTTTTTCAAGGCGTCAAGCACTTCGGTCGATTTCGTAAAACCGTGCTGTGAGATACAGCGGTCAATAATATCGTTGAGGTGCTTCTTTTTAGTGAGGAAGCCAATCTCAAACACAAGTTCGTTGCCGGGGATAGTTCTGTCAACAAAGCCTAAATCCTGCGGCACCGATTCGTTAAAGATAATGCGCCCGATTGTGGTAGTTACAATCGCTGAAATATCGCCCTTTACGCGCCTAACGCGAATCGGGTCGTGGATTTTAATATCGCCGTTGTCATAGGCCATTTGCGCCTCGGCGACGTCGCGGAAAACGCGGAGAACCGTACCCTCCGGGATTTTAGTTTCGTTAGTGAGGTAATACGCGCCGAGTATCATATCCTGCGACAAAACGGTTACAGGCTTACCGTCCTGCGGCCGCAGTAGGTTATTAGCAGACAGCATAAGGATACGCGCCTCAGCCTGCGCTTCAGCGGAGAGCGGGACGTGTACCGCCATTTGGTCGCCGTCGAAGTCGGCGTTATAGGCAGTACAAACAAGCGGGTGCAGTTTCAAAGCCCGCCCCTCAACCAGTACGGGTTCAAAGGCCTGTATACCGAGCCTGTGAAGCGTAGGAGCGCGGTTCAGTAGCACAGGGTGTTCTTTGATAATATCGTCAAGCGCGTCCCAAACCTCCGTCTTGCCCCGGTCAACCATTTTCTTTGCCGATTTAATATTATTAGCAAAGCCGTCACTCACGAGCTTTTTCATTACAAAGGGGCGGAACAGCTCTATAGCCATTTCCTTGGGCAAACCGCACTGATAAAGTTTCAAATCGGGTCCTACGACTATAACCGAACGCCCGGAATAGTCAACGCGCTTACCCAAAAGGTTCTGGCGGAAACGCCCCTGCTTGCCTTTCAGCATATCCGATAAGGATTTTAACACGCGCGAGTTCATACCCGTTACGGCGCGGCCGCGCTTGCCGTTGTCAATCAGCGCGTCAACGGCCTCCTGTAACATACGCTTCTCGTTGCGAACGATTATGTCCGGCGCGGATAATTTATACAAACGCCGCAGACGGTTGTTACGATTGATAACCCGCCTGTAGAGGTCATTCAAGTCGCTCGTGGCAAAGCGTCCGCCGTCCAGCTGAACCATAGGGCGAAGCTCCGGCGGTATAACCGGGAGGTTGTCTATTATCATCCACTCCGGCTTATTGCCGCTAAGTCTGAACGCCTCGACAACCTCTAAACGCTTGACAATCTTAGCTTTCTTCTGCCCCTGCGCGTCCGTCAGCTGTGAGCGAAGCTCGAACGACAGCGCGTCAAGGTCGAGGTTTGAGAGCAGTTCCTTAACAGCCTCCGCGCCCATTCCCGCCTTAAAATCCCCGCCGTATTTTTCGCGGAACTCGTGGAACTCTTTTTCAGTTAAAATCTGATTACGCAAAAGCGGCGTGGAGCCGGGTTCGATAACAACATAGCAGGCGAAATACAAAAGCTTTTCAAGAGTTCGCGGCGATATATCGAGGATTAAGCCCATTCGGGACGGTATCCCCTTAAAATACCATATATGGCTAACAGGCGCGGCAAGGGCGATATGCCCCATACGCTCGCGGCGAACTTTCTGGCTCGTAACTTCCACGCCGCAGCGTTCGCAGACCTTGCCGCGAAAGCGGATTTTTTTATATTTTCCGCAGTGACATTCCCAGTCTTTAGTGGGTCCGAATATTTTTTCGCAGAACAGACCGTCCTTCTCGGGCTTTAACGTGCGGTAGTTAATTGTCTCCGGCTTCGTTACCTCGCCCCTTGACCACTCGAGAATGGATTCCGGCGAGGCGATACCTATTTTGATAGCGTCAAACTGCACCATATTATTCTTCCTCGCTTTCGTCAATATCAATAATTATATCCGTATCGTCGTCCAGTTCGTCCATACTCAAATCGAAATCGTCGTCCCTTGAAACCTCACCGAGGAGGTCCTCGATGCCTATTTCGTCCTCGGGAACGTCCTCTATCTCGTAACCTGCCTTTTCAAATTCGCTGTCTTTAGTATCGGTATCAAACTCGTCGGGGATAAAGTAATCGTCCGGCGGCGGGGTAAACTGCTCCTCCTCACCGCGCAGGTCAACTTCGCCGCCCTCCGCGTCAAGTACGCGCAAATCAAGGCAGAGCGACTGAAGCTCTTTTACAAGCACCTTAAACGACTCCGGCACGCCCGGCGTGGGAACGTTATGCCCCTTGACAATGCTCTCGTAGGTCTTAACGCGCCCGGTAACATCGTCCGATTTAACGGTTAAAATTTCCTGTAGGGTATAGGCCGCGCCGTAGGCTTCGAGCGCCCAAACCTCCATTTCGCCGAAGCGCTGACCGCCGAACTGCGCCTTGCCGCCAAGCGGCTGCTGAGTAACGAGACTGTACGGTCCTGTGCTTCGCGCGTGTATTTTATCATCGACCAAATGGTGAAGTTTTAAGAAGTATACATAACCGACCGTAACGGCGTTATCAAACGGCACTCCCGTGCGTCCGTCATAGAGCGTACTCTTACCGTCGCGGCGCAGTCCCGCGCTCTCTAGCAGTTCGCCGATTTCGTTTTCCTTAGCTCCGTTGAAAATCGGTGTAGCCACTTTCCAGCCTAGTGTCCTCGCCGCGTAGCCTAAGTGAACCTCTAAAACCTGTCCGATATTCATACGAGACGGAACGCCGAGCGGGTTCAAAACAATATCAAGCGGAGTGCCGTCCGGCAGATAGGGCATATCCTCACGCGGCAAAATGCGCGATACAACGCCCTTGTTACCGTGCCGCCCCGCCATTTTGTCGCCAACGCTTATTTTGCGCTTCTGCGCTATATAAACGCGCACAACCTGATTAACACCCGGCGAAAGCTCGTCGCCCGCTTCTCTTGAAAATACGTTAACGTCTACGATTATGCCGCTCTCTCCGTGAGGCACTTTCAATGAAGTGTCACGGACTTCGCGCGCCTTGTCGCCGAAGATTGCGCGAAGCAGCCGCTCCTCGGCCGTGAGGTCGCTCTCGCCCTTGGGCGTGACTTTACCGACTAAGATATCGCCGGCGTGGACTTCCGCGCCGATTGTGATTACTCCGCGCTCGTCAAGGTATTTCAAAGCGTCGTCGCCTACGCCCGGTATATCGCGCGTAATGTCCTCGGGACCAAGCTTCGTATCGCGTGAGTCAAGCTCGTATTCCTCTATATGGATAGAGGTAAACACATCGTCCTGACACAAACGTTCATTTATAAGAATAGCGTCCTCGTAGTTATAGCCCTCCCAGTTCATAAAGCCGACTAAAACGTTTTTACCGAGCGACAGCTCGCCGTTAGCGGTAGACGGACCGTCCGCGAGTACCTGCCCCGCGCTGACGGTTTCCCCCGCCTCGACAATAGGACGCTGGTTTATGCAAGTCCCTTGGTTTGAGCGCACGAATTTTAATAAACTGTGCGTCTGTATGCCGTTCTCTTTAGTATCAACAACAATCTCGTCAGCTGAAACCGAGATAACCTCTCCCGCTTCCTCCGTGACTTCCACAACGCCCGAATCCACCGCGCATTTGTATTCTATACCTGTGGCTACAACGGGAGCTTCGGTTTTAAGAAGCGGAACGGCCTGCCGCTGCATATTCGCGCCCATTAGAGCGCGGTTTGCCGCGTCGTTTTCAAGAAACGGTATCATAGCGGTTGCCATTGAAACCATCATTCGCGGCGAAATGTCAATATAATCAACGCGGCTCCTGTCGACCTCGATAATATCCTCTCTGTGGCGGCAGGTGATACGCTTGTTTACAAGGCAGCCGTCCGCGTCAAGCGGTTCCGTAGCCTGGCAGACTATATACGCGTCCTCCATATCGGCGGTCAGATACTCCACCCTGTCCGTGACGAAAAACTTGTCCTCGCCTATTTTATCAATCTTTCTGTAGGGCGTGACAATAAAGCCGTATTCGTTGACCTGCGCGTAGCCCGCTAAGTATGAAATCAGCCCGATATTAGGACCCTCCGGCGTTTCAATCGGACACATACGCCCGTAGTGGGTATAGTGAACGTCGCGAACGTCGAAGTTAGCCCGTTCCCGCGATAAACCTCCGGGGCCGAGCGCGGACATACGCCGCTTATGCGTAAGTTCCGCAAGCGGGTTAGTCTGGTCCATAAACTGCGACAGGGGCGAGGAACCAAAGAACTCTTTTATAGCGGCGGTTACGGGGCGAATGTTAATGAGCGTCTGCGGTGTTATCATTGACAAATCCTGCAAGGTCATACGCTCTTTAATAACGCGCTCCATTCGCGCAAAACCCACGCGGAACTGGTTTTGCAGAAGCTCGCCCACGCTTCTCATACGGCGGTTGCCGAGGTGGTCGATATCGTCCGGCGAGCCTATATCGTGCGCGAGGCAGTTGAGGTAATTCACGCTTGCGAATACGTCGTCGGGGATAATATGCTTCGGAATAAGCTCCTCGATATTATTTTTAATAGCCTTTTTCAGAACGCCCAAATCGTCGCCGTATTCGTCAATCAGGCGAATAAGCAGTATAAAACGCACGCGCTCGGTTATGCCGAGTTCCGTTATATCCTCCGGCGTTAAATCGACGAAGTTGCGTATATCCACCATACCATTAGAAAACACTTTAACCGGGGTCTCCTCGACAGACGAGGCCGATAAGAATACGCTCAAAACACCCGCGCTTTCGATGGCCTCCGCGATGCCGCCAGTTATCAGCGTCCCCGCGTCCGCGATGATTTCGCCTGTGCGCGGGTCAGCCACAGCGTCCGCGAGCGTGCGCCCGAGTATCCTAGCTCCGAGTGCCAGCTTCTTATTTATTTTATAGCGTCCCACATTAGACAGGTCGTAGCGGCGCGGCTCAAAGAACAAATTATTCAACAGCGCTTCCGAACTCTCAAGGTTTGCAGGGTCGCCCGGCCGCAGGCGGTGGTAAATTTCCTGTACAGCGTCCTCGCGCCCCCGGCAGGTGTCGCGCTCGACTGTATTTACAATGCGCGTGTCGCCGCCGAATATTTCTATCAGCTGCTCGTTTGAGGTCGCGCCGCCCAAGCCCTGCGCGATAGAGATTTCAGCCCAGGGGTTAGCCTTGACGTCAAGCTCGCCGCCCATCGCCCGAAGCAGGAGCGATACGGGAAGCTTGCGGTTTTTGTCTATACGCACGAAAAAGAGGTCTGAGGTGTCGGTCTCGTATTCAAGCCACGCGCCGCGGTACGGTATTAGCGTAGCTCCGTAAAGGCTAATCGCGCTCTTGTCCGTGCGCTTTTCAAAATACACGCCGGGCGAGCGGATAATCTGCGATACGACGACGCGCTCCGCGCCGTTGATGACAAAAGTCGCGCCGGGCGTCATAAGCGGGAAGTCGCCCATAAAGATTTCCTGCTCTTTAAGCTCGCCGGTATCGCGGTTGCGAAGCCGGACGCTGACCCTCATAGGCGCGGCGTAGGTAGCGTCCCGCCGGGCGCATTCGCGCAAGTCGTACTTAGCCTTTGCCGGGTCCATAGAGTAATCAATAAAGGTAAGTTCAAGGTTTTGCGCGTAGTCTGAAATAGCTGAAACATCGCGGAAAACATCGCGCAGCCCTCTGTCCAGAAACCACCTGTACGAGGCCTTCTGGATACCGAGCAGCGGTGGAGTATCCTGGATTTCAGTCATCTTAGCGAAAGACTTCCGCTGAGTTTTGCCGTAGTAAACGTCTTTAACGTTAGCCATACTTTCTCCTATCAAAACGAAATGACGGGCGAACACGAAACACCCGGGTGCGTTGTTTTATTTTGCAGGTAAAACGCTTGACATTTGCGCGGGTATGGAGTATAATTAAATTAAAGTGGAAACTAATGCGTGTAAGTTAAATCTTACAGGGTCTACCAGTATATCACAATCAAAGGGGCTTGTCAAGCCCCTTTTTTAGTTTTGAGTTAACAGTTAGCAAATATCAAATATCAGAGACGTTATGACAATTGATAATTGATAATGTATAATTGATAATTACGATGGATTGGACGTTGGTTGCGGGGGGCTACGCAAGGGCGGGTTTCAAACCCGCCCTTCCCGCGCACGGCGCGGGGAAACCACTGACGCACGTCTTGTTTTGCTTGCGTTGCTATCCCTACCGCGCACGGCGCGGGGAAACCACCCCGCCGCCTGCGGGCGGCACCCCTCCACAGAGGGGATAGGGGACGAGGGTTTGGACGTGGGTTACGAGCGCGTAAATGTGCTTTGCGGCGTGTAGGGGCGAGGCGAGCCTCGCCCGGATGATGCGAGGTAAAATTGACAACCGGCGGAAAGTGATTATCCGGGCGAGGCCAGCCTCGCCCCTACAAGTCACAATTATAATTTAACACCACCGTCCGTCCAAGCCCCCGTCCTCATCCCCTCTGTGGAGGGGTGCCGCCCGCAGGCGGCGGGGTGGTTTCCCCCGCAGGGCGCAACCCCCGTCCAAAACCCCACGTCTCTGATATTTGATATTTGATAACTGATATTTGACCCAAATAAACCAATTGACAAGCAAACAATATTGTGATACAATAAGACATTAACCCGTACATAACACTAACAGAGGAGCAACAAATGCGAAATGTAACCGTTACCATTAACGCCACTCAGGTTGAGGATAACAGCCCCGAATCTTTTACGCTTATCACGGACGGCAAATATTCCTACGACAGGGGCTTCAGCGTACTTAAATACAGCGAGAGCGCAATCACTGGTATGGAAGGCACGGAAACCACCATCAGCGTTTCTAATCAGAGGGTCGTTCTCACACGCGCCGGGACGGTCAACGCCACTATGCCCTTCGAGCAGGGTCACAAGCAGGTCGTCGTCTACGAAACGCCTATGGGCGCTATGTCAATCCACATCGACACGCTAAAGGCCAAGACAGGCTTCGGAAAAAACGGCGGCAAGCTCGAACTCGAATACACCCTAGGGCAAAACGGCGATATGGCGGCACGAAACTCAATCTCAATACAGGTAAAACCTATGGTATAGTTAACAGTTATCAAATATCAAATATCAAATATTTAATAACTGCTTGCAAGCCACATTGAAAACGTGAAAAATTAAAAAGTCCGTCATTGCGAGCGCCGGAAATCTCAACATACAACGCGGTCTAGGCGCGAAGCAATCCAGTGCCGCAGGCTCGCAATGACGAACTCTTGCGTCTTTACTGTTTGAATACGCGTTCTGCTAATCGTTATTTGATATTTGATATTTGATAACTGATATTTACACACAAGGGGCTATGATGAAAAAAATACTTTTTTTAGCGATTATTTTGACTTTGCTTGCCTCTTGTAACGCAGCAAATCCCGCTCCCGCGCCTACGCCGGATACCGCAACACCCGACGAACGTATGGACTATCTGCGCGATAAATTCGACGAGCTGACAGAAATTTCCTGCGACGAACTGGTAAAATATGCAAGTTTATCAGACGGAGGCTACTCCGAAGCCGCGTTTTCAGAACTTATAACGCGCTGGAGCGCCGCGCCGGGCGAACTCGCGGCGGCTATAGCGGAACTCGATATCGCCGGGCAGACGGCGCTGTACAAAGCCATATACAACTCCGCAAACGCCTGGGGTTTGACAGCGGAATTTGAACAAGGTCTGAAAACGGCAACTGAACAGGAACTTGATTTGACGATTTTGAAGCGGGTTATAGCGGAGAGTTGAACCTTGTGCAAACAAATAAATTATTGATAGGTACATAACTATGACCGAACTGGAATTTATGAAAAACTACTCCTCGGACGCTTTGCTCGAGCGGGTTCAGAACAGTATGGCGGCCGCGACCGCCGGGGACGATAAGGCCGTTACGCAGGAGACTTTCGCGCTTTTGCTCGCGCAGATGCTGCTGAAAGAAATGCCGGAGGAGTTCGCAAATCCCGTGCTTATGGCGCTTGCTAACGACAACACGGCTTCGGGGCTGTTCAGGAGCGTCGCCCCGCCGAATGTCGCGCTGGGGCTTACAAGCGCAAATTTCACGGCGGCGGGAATCCCGGCAAACGGCGGCGTTCCGGCTAATCCTCCGCTCACGGGCGACGAAACGAACCGCAGCGCCGAGCGTTATAACGCGGTTATCAACCAGTTCGCGGTTGAGAGCAATCCGCGCTATACCCCCGGGAAGCTCGACTCCACCTGGTGCAATATCTACGTCTGGGACGTCACCTCCGCAATGGGCGCGGAAATCCCGCACTACGTCGACCCCGCGACGGGCGAGCCGCGCAAGTACCCCGACACCGAGGGCGCGAGGGAACTCGGCGCGATAGCCACTGAAACCTGGCTCGAAACCACGGGCTCAGACTACGGCTGGCTCGAAACAACCGCCGAACAGGCGCAGTACGCCGCAAACGCCGGACTACCCGCGATTACAAGCTCCGGCGCGATTGGTCACGTCCAAATGGTTATCCCCTCAAAAGACGGCAACTACAACCCCCAAACCGGCGCGGCAATATCCCAGGCGGGACGAAACAACTACGCCTACAGCACCGTAAACGAAACATACACGCAAGCGGCAATGCCAAACGTCCGCTACTGGGTACATAGTTAGATTGCAGTTAACAGTTATCAAATATCAGATATATTAAAATATCAGCTAGCAGATTATAGATACCTGCTAGCTGATATTTGATATTTGATATCTGCTATCTGAATCAATATTTGCCAAAAGAGTCGTCGGTGCTTATTGGGGAACTGCCTCCGGCGGTTGCCTTGGGTGCCGGTTTGAGCTTTTTGGGGCTTGCCGTTGATATGCGCTTGTTTTGATTGCCCGTTAGCTTGAACTCACCTACTAAGCCCTCCAGTACGCTTGCCTGTGAGGACAGTTCTGACGCTGTTGCCGCCGATTCCTCGCTTATCGCGCTGTTCTGCTGAACCACCTGCGCCACCTGGTCAACGCCCAGGTTGATTTGGCGTATTGCCTCCGCTTCGGACTGACTGCTCTCGGCGATTTCATTTACAATCGAGGACGTTTGGGCGATACCCTCAACAATCTCCTGCAAGCTCGCGTTGGTTTCGTTCGCTATGCGGATACCGAGTTCCGCTTTTTGGGTCGAGTTTTCAATAAGCCCGCTGGTTTCTTTGGCGGCTTCCGCTGATTTAGACGCCAAACTCCGAACTTCCTCCGCGACGACCGCGAAGCCTTTTCCGGCAGAACCCGCGCGCGCCGCTTCGACCGCCGCGTTCAGCGCCAGAATATTCGTCTGGAACGCGATATTGTCTATAACGGAGATAACTTTTGAGATGTTCGCCGACGCTTCGCCGATTTCGCGAACCGCGTCCATCATCTGACCCATTTGTCCCGCGCCCTGGAGCGCTTTATCCCTGATTGAATCGGAGAGCGTCGCCGCGTTGCTTGCGCTCTGGGCGGCTGAACTGATTGTCCCCGCGACCTCCGCGATTGAGGACGAGAGTTCCTCAACGGACGCCGCCTGCTCGGTCGCGCCCTGCGCCATAGTTTGCGAACTGTCGGAAATTTGTTTCGCTTCGTCGGCTACTTTTTCAGTCGCGCTGTTGATTTCCGCGAACATCTCGTTCAAATCGTTCAGCATTTCCGCGAGCGCGTTGCCGATAGTGTCCTGGTCGCCGAGAACCTTTATATTCGCGGTGAGGTCCTGTCCCGCTATCGTATTAAGCATATCGCCGTAATATATGAACTGCGTGAGCATTTCGCTGAACGCCCCGAGGCTCTGCCCGATTTCGTCTTTACCCTCCGCTTCCTTTTGGAGCGCGGCCTTGTCGCTGTCGCTAAAGTTAAGGTTGCCGGTTCTGCCGACCTGCACAATGAACCGCTGCATTAAGTTAATCGGCTTACCGATTAGCCCGGATATGTAAACCGCGAGGAATATCGCGGCTACAACCGCGGCGAGAAGAATGACAATAAGCAAAATCAGCACGAAAGTCGCCAGCGTATTCATTTCCGCCGCCTGCGTGTCCGTCGCTTCCTCCATAAAGTCTGATAAGGCTGAAATAGCGTTTAAGTAATCGTCCATTCCGGCTTTGAAATCCTCCAGCGACTTTTCAGCGGCCGATTCCATACCGTTGCCCCTGCCTACGTCCATATCGGACTCAAGCGTCGCGGCGTGGGCTATATCCTTTAGGAAGGTATCAATCCCGCCGCTGTACACCTGCCGCCTCGACGAAATCGTATCAAAGAGCTTTCGCGCTTCAGTCGTCGTAATAAGGTCATTGATTTTGTTAAACAGAGCGGAACCGTCGCTGATATAATGCTGGAGTGACGTTTTCTGCTGCTCCACCATATCAGGGTTAAACGTCGCGGTGTATAAGGATATAGCGGTAATAGTCGCGCGCTGATGGTAGGCCGACGCCAGCAGGTCACCGGTTAAGATGCCGGTATTGGCTCTGGTATTAAGCAAATTACCGCTCGTGGACAGGGACCTTGCGGAAACAATCCCGACTATCCCGACAACAGCGGCAAGCACCGCGATAATAAGGAAACTGACGATGAGCTTTTGCGCGATTTTGAGGTTCTTCATTTTGAGGCTCTCCTTCTTAATATGGTTGGTTGACGGTTTATAATAACTATAAAATGCGTACATATGTGTACATTTTTTTATAGTTGACTGCCATAGAGAAGTTTGCCGGATATTAACATCATAGCGCACGTCAAGGTTTACATTTTCCGTATATATATGTTAGATACTTGGTATTATAGCACATTCTGTCATAACTGTCAACCCCCGATTTAACAATTTCTTAATAAAATTGACAACTATCAAAAGGTGTACCTTTTGATAGTTGTCACTTTTGACGAAAAAGGGGGCTGGCAGGTGTATAAAAGATGTTATAATTGAGCTAAAGGGGTAGAAAATGCAGGGTAATTTGTAAAAACCTGGTAGAATCGCTCTGCTGTCCCCAACTATCAAAAGGTACACCTTTTGATAGTTAGAACAGCCTAATAAGCATAACAAACGTAGGGGCGGGTTTCAAACCCGCCCTCTCCCGTCCTACGCGCAGTGCGCGGGGTGCGCCGTACGGCGCTTCGCAAAGACGGCGCACGGCGCCGGGACGAGGGACGGTGGAAACCACCCCGCCGCCTGCGGGCGGCACCCCTCCACAGAGGGGATGAGGACGCGGGTTTGGACGAGAGTTTGGACGGGGGTTTGGACGGGGGTTTGGACGGGGGTTTGGACGGGGGTTTGGACGAGAGTTGCGGGGGACGGGATTGTGTAATCCGCACCGTGCGCGCCGCATCCCACGTCCTAACCCCCATCCCCTCTGTGGAGGGGTGCCCCCGCAGGGGCGGGGTGGTTTCCCCCGCAGGGCGCAACCCCCGTCCAAACCAATCGTCTCTGATATCTGATATTTGCTAACTGTTAACTGAACCTCCGTCTCTGATATTTGATATTTGCTAACTGTTAACTGACCCCCAATCGCGCGCGATTGGGGGGTACCCCTTCGAGTATTATTGACAAAGCACTTGACACGGTGCGTTCTTATATGGTAGAATGGTGGCAAAAGAATAGTTCACGACCACAAAACCATCTTCTAAGAAGGAGTAAATAATATGGCAAACGACAAAATCAGCACTTCAGTCACCGCGGAAGCCGCTCATCAGCGCGCCGCTGACCTGATTGCGGCGGTACCGTCCTCTCTGGCGGCGTACCGCTGTCCGCTCTGCAACCGCGATTTCGGCTCGTATGACGCCCTTGTCGCTCACTACGGCGACGAACACCCCGCTTCGGTTCTCCCCGTTACAGTCACGCTCGACCTCAACGGTAAACTCTGCGACCTGCTCATTGAGCCGCACTGGACGCTACAGCGCACCTTGCAGTTCCGTCTGGGGCTTACGGGCGCAAAGCATATGTGCGACCGCGGAGTTTGCGGTTCGTGTACCGTAATTGTGGACAACCGTCCCATTCTCGCCTGCCAAATCCTCACAATCGAGCTTGAAGATACCAAAATCCAGACTGTTGAGGGTATCGCCGCCGACCCGAAGTGGAAACCGCTCATTGACGCGTACTGTAAATGGGACGCGATGCAGTGCGGCTACTGCACTCCGGGCTTCCTAGTTGCCGCGAAGGCGCTGCTTGACCGCAATCCTAATCCTACGGAGCAGGACTGCAAGGAAGCGCTCGCGGGTAATATCTGTATTTGCGGGACGTATCCGCGTCACTCGCAGGCTATCCTCGAAGCCGCGCTGAAAATAGCATAGGAGGGAACATAATAATGGCTTTACAGTTAAAAGAGAGAATATCCTCAATGGACCAGCTTATCGGCACGAACGATAAGCGTATGGATTTCAAGTGGGTCGGCAAGCCGAACGTTCCGGGCAAGCTGTCCTACGCGCTCGCAACCGGCACGGCGAAGTTCGGCTCTGACTATGTAGTGCCGAATATGTGCGAAGCGCGCTTCCTGCGCTCGCCCCACGCTAACGCCAAGTTACTTTCCGTTGACCTCGAGGCGGGGCTTGCCGTTCCCGGCGTTATTGATATAATCACCTGGGAGGACGAGGAACTCAAAAAAATCGGCGCACAGCCCTTCGGACCTCCGGGACGCCCCTATCTCGACGAATACGCCGAGCAGGATACCGCCGAAGTCGGCGTTATAGTCGTCGCTGAAAACGAGGATATCTGTGAGCTCGCGCTCAAAGCGCTTGACCCGCAGTGGGAAGTTCTGCCCTTTATCGTTGACATCGAAAAAGGACGCGACACCGAACACCCCGTTATCCGTCAACTTAATTACACAAAAATGGATATGTTCGGACCTCAGCCGGCGAAGCCCAAGGCCGCGAACGTAAGCTACGCAGATACGATACAGGGCGACGTTGACGCTGTATTCGCGAAAACCGACGCTGACCATATATTTGAATACACCGTCGAGCTTCCCGCTTTCGCGAGCCATATTCCTAACCAGGTCGGCTCTATAGCGTGGTGGTTTGACGACCCCTATCACCCCGAGGGACCCGCGCTTCACGTAGAGGGCGCGGTACAGCGCAGAACGAGCGTAGGTCAGATGTACGGCGTTCCCGATGAGCGCACGGTTCAGGAGGGCTTATTCCAGGGCGGTAAATACTGCGACTGGGGTATGCGTAAGGCGCAGGAAATTACGCCGTTTCTCGCAAAGCGCGTCGGACGCCCGGTACGCTGTGTCGATACGCGTGAGGAAACTTTTGGATTTTTAATGAACCAGCGTCATATGTCGATAAAGGTTGCCTTTGACGACAGAGGCGTTATCACCGCCGTTGACGATTATTCGGTAGCGGACGGCGGGACGTTCAGCAACTCGAGCTTCGGTACGGCTAACGACCAGGGCTACGGTCCGTACTACACCCTGCGCTGTCTTGATATTCGCCAGCGTATGGAGATTATTGATACTAACCGCGGAATGATGTACCTCTCCGGTCAGCACTGCCCGTTTAACTGGGACAGCGTTACCGTCGCCCTGCACATTATCGCTGATAAACTCAACACTGACGTTATCGAAATAGCTAAACGCAACCTGCACGGCCCCGAGAGCCAGGAGGACCCGAACGAAGTCCTGTCGTTTGAAGCCTGTATCGAAGCGGGCAAAGAGATGATGGACTGGGACTGGCACGCTACGGGAGCTAAAACGCTTCCCGACGGGCGCAAGCACGGCGCGGCGTTCCGCTATCAGATGTGTCCGCGCCACGCGTTCTCCGGCTACGAGTCGAAGCTCGAGTACAAAGGCGGCAAGGTTCACCTCCCGACGCAGGGTCCCTGTACGGGCATCTTCGCGGTTGAGTGCAACGCGCTTGTAGTCGCCGAGGAAGTCGGCGTTGACTATGACGATGTAGTTATTGATTTTGACTATCGCCATACCTTTACCCCTGTCGGCGGCGGTTCCGACGGTTCCTCGGCTTCGAGCTGGGCGACTAAAGAAAACGCCGTGCTTTTGAAAAATATGATACTGAAACAGGCCGTTGAGGAGGCTGAAAATCCCCCCGCCGGCGGTATGTTCTCGTTTGGCCCTCCCACTCCGAACCCCTTAAAGGGCTATAAGCCGGAGGACCTTGACCTTGTGGACGGCAAAATTGTTGTTAAAGCCGACCCGCAAATCAGTCACCCGCTCGGGCTTGCAGTTAAGAAAACGCTTGTTTCGACCTTTGAGGGTCGTCCCCCCGCGGCAATCTGGGGGCATATGGGCAAGAAGTTTGACACTATGAACACAGTGTACGCGGAAGTCGCGGTTGACGAGGAGACCGGCATTGTCGAGGTCACCAAATACGGCACGGCGATTGACCCGGGCAAGGTTCTGCGTTCTACTTCGCTCGAGAGCCAGCTTGACCAGAGCGTTTACTTCTCGGTCGGTTGTCAGCTTACGGAGGACTATTACTTCGACCAGGAAACCGGAGTTCAGCTGAATAAAAATATGATAGACTACAAGCACCCCGGAGTTCTGGACGTTCCCCCGAGCCTCAAAGTCGCGCTCGAAACGCGCTCCGGCAACGCGGCCTACGGCGCGAGCGGAATAAGCCACAGCCTTTCAAATACACATTTAATAATGTGCGCTATTCATAACGCGACAGGCGTATGGGTTCAGCCCCCCGCCACGCCGGATAAAGTTCTCAAAGCTCTCGGAAAAATATAAGGGGAGGATATATTATAAATGAAACCTTTTAACCATAAAACAGCAAAGACGCTTGACGACGCGGTAGCCGCGCTCCAAATCCCCGGTACGGAGATTATCGCGGGCGGCACAGACCTCCTCGGAACGCTTAAGGACGCGGTAATCCGCGACAGCGACTATACGAATACCGTAGTTGACATTAAAAAGCTCGGGCTTGACTATATCCGCGAGGAAAACGGAACGCTCCGTATCGGAGCAACAACCCGCCTCGCCGACATTGCCGAGAGCGAAGTAATCCGCGACCGCTATACCGCGCTCGCGGAGGCCGCAAAGGCCGTGGCTACGCCGAATATCCGCAATATGGGAACAATCGGCGGCAACCTCGCGCAGCAGCCGCGTTGCTGGTACTTCCGAAAGCTGAATAACCGCTTCGACTGTATTCGTAAGGGCGGTCCCGGTTGCTTTGCGGAAACCGGCGACAATCGCTACCACTCAATCTTCGGCGGCGTTCAGGCTCCGCAGGCGCAGTGCGCCAATAAATGCCCGGCGGGTACCGATATCCCGGGCTACCTTGAACTTATTCGCAAGGGCGACTGGGACGGCGCGGCGCGGCTCATTCTTAAGCACAATCCTATGCCGATGATGACGGGGCGTATCTGCGCTCACTTCTGTCAGGACGGCTGTAACCGCTGTTCGCACGACGAGGCCGTGAACGTTAACGCGGTTGAGCGCACGCTTGCGGACTATATCGTTGAGAACGCCGATAAATTCTATAAAGCGCCGGAAAAAGAAACCGGCAAAACCGTCGCGATAATCGGCGGCGGCCCGGCGGGACTTGCGGCGGCATATTATCAGCGCGTCGCCGGGAATAAAGTCACCGTTTACGAGACTAAGCCGGAGGCCGGGGGAATGTTGATGTACGCAATCCCGGCGTACCGTCTGCCTAAAGATATCGTTCGCAATTTCATTAAACTGCTTGAAGGTATGGGCATTGAGTTCAAGCTCAATACCACGCTCGGCAAGGACGTTGACCCTGTTGACCTTGAGCGGAAATTTGACAGCGTACTGTATACGACGGGTGCTTGGAAACGCCCGGTTCTCGGGCTTGCGGGTGAGGAACTGACCGTATTCGGGCTTGACTTCCTCTCCGACATTGAAAAGTGGATGGACGGCAAAGTCGGTACGGACGTAATGATTTCCGGCGGCGGTAACGTTGCTATGGACGTAGCCGTAACGGCGAAACGCCTTGGCGCGAAAAACGTAACTCTCGCCTGCCTTGAACCGCGCGACCGTATGCCGGCAAGCGAGGAGGAAATCGGACGCGCCTTAGAGGAAGGCATTAAAATACTTCCCGGTTGGGGGCTTTCTAAAGTAGTCGAGGAATCGGGCGTCGTCAAGGGTCTTGAAATTAAGCGTTGCCTCTCACCCTGGGACGAAACGGGACGCTTCAACCCGCAGTATGACGAGAACGACAAGCAGGTAGTCGCGGCGCAGAACGTGCTGATGGCTACGGGACAGGGCGTTGACACCTCGTTCCTCGGCGACAAGTACACCGTTCAGCTAAATCGCGGCCGCATCGAAGCCGACGAGGAGGAACAGGCGACTTCGCGCGAGGGCGTATTCGCGGCGGGCGACGTAACCACCGGGACAGCTACCGTAATCGGAGGCATAGCCGCCGGACACCGCGCTTCAAACGGTATCAACCGTTACCTCGGAGTGAGCTATCAGCAAATCACGCCGAAGGCAAACCGCGCGGAGCGGTACACAACAATCTGCCCCTCGGGCTTGGCCAATAAATGCGCTTTAAGACTTGCGGAAAACCCCGCGAATGTGCGCGACCTCGTTACAGAAGATTCACTCACGCCGACAAGAGAAGCCGCGGCTATCGAAGCCGAGCGCTGCCTCAACTGCGGCTGCTACACGGTCAACCCGAGCGATACCGCGCCCGCGCTGATTGCTTTGGGAGCTAAAATCGTTACGACCGCGCGGACTATCGACGCGGAGGATTTGTTCGCCGCCAACAACGGCTGGAGCAACACTATCCTTTCAGAGGACGAGATTATCACGGAAATTCGCCTCCCCGCGCCTCTTCCCGGTCAGAAAAGCACTTTCGTCAAGATGGCGCTTCGTAAATCCATCGACTTTCCGCTTGTGAACGTCGCGATAAGCTACGGCGGCAAAGCCCCGCGTATCTGCCTGAACGCGGTAGCTCCGAAGCCCTACCGCGCCTACGCGGCGGAGGAAGTTCTAGCCGGAAAAGCAATCGACGAAGCCACAGCCGCGGCCGCCGGAGAAGCGGCGGTTACCGAAGCAGTACCGTTCGAGGCAACAAAGTACAAGGTGCAAATAGCGAAAACGCTAGTAAAACGCGCGCTTCTGAGCTTGAAATAATTAGATAATGCTTCGTAGGGGCGGGTTTCAAACCCGCCCCTTTTCCGCAAAATATACGTAGGGGCGGGTTTCAAACCCGCCCTTTCCGCGCAGTGCGCGTATACAAATACCGTTACGCTTGTAGGGGCGAGGCTTGCCTCGCCCGGATTGTGCGGGGGCAGGGCTTCGCCCTGCCCGTCATTGCGAAGCACCGGTAAGCACGCGATACGTACAATGTTACAGGTGCGAAGCAATCCAGTGCCGGGGGGATAACATACGGACTACGTATCGTAGGACTACTACGTCAACCCTGGATTGCTTCGCCGCGTTTCATAGGTACGTATCGCAAGTGCGGTGGCGGCTTCGCAAAGACGGGCAGGGCGAAGCCCTGCCCTGTCCCGGCGCAATGCGCCGGGACGTTGGACGGAGTTACGTCCGCGCACGGCGCGGGGAACCACCCCGGCGCTTCGCGGTGCGTTCCCTCCCAAGAGGGGAATTTACGGGGGAGGGCGGGTTTGAAACCCGCCCCTACGTATCCCCGTCCAAACCCATTCCCCTCTTGGGAGGGGTGCCGCCCGCAGGCGGCGGGGTGGTTCCCGCGCCGTGCGCGGCGTAACCACGTCCAAACCCTCCAAAGCCCCCCTCTTTAGAGGGGGGTGCCTCCGCAGAGGCGGGGGGTGCCGCAACCAACGTCCAATCCATCGTAATTATCAATTATACATTATCAATTATCAATTGTCATAACCCTCTGATATTTGATATTTGATATCTGTCAACTGAATAAACTCCCTCTTGCAAAATCTAGTAGAATACTGTATAATAATGGACAGGTGAAAGCCTGTCCATTATTTTTACAGGAGGAAACACGATGAAAAAGTATGTCTGCGCGGTCTGCGGTTATGTTCACGAGGGCGACGCGCCGCCCGATAAATGCCCGCTTTGCGGCGCGGGTGCCGCGAAGTTCAACGAAGTCGCCGCCGCCGGGACTACCGCCTACGCTACGGAACACATTATCGGCGCGGGCGCGAAGGGTACTATCGACGACTGGGTGTACCAGGGACTTGTTGAGAATTTCGACGGCGAATGTAAGGAAGTCGGAATGTATCTCGCGATGAGCCGTCAGGCCGACCGCGAGGGCTATCCTGAAATCGCCGAGGCGTTCAAGCGTTACGCGCTCGAGGAAGCCGAACACGCCGCGAAATTCGCGGAGCTTTTGGGCGAGATTGTCTATCCCGACACGAAAAAGAACCTCGAACTCCGCGCTCTGGCGGAAAACGGGGCAACGGCGGGCAAATTCGAGATTGCGAAAAAGGCGAAACAGCTCGACTACGACGCGATACACGACACGGTTCACGAAATGGCAAAGGACGAGGCACGCCACGGACGCGGCTTCGAGGGACTGCTCGCGCGGTATTTTAAGTAGAGGGAACGGTGGCTCGGACATATACCACCGTAATTCGCGGGGACAACCCCCGCCGTCTGCGGACGGCACCCCCTTCTACGGAAGGGGGCTTTTTGGTTTAGACGAAGGTTGCGATAGGACGGCACTCCGTAACCACCGTCCAAACCAAAAAAGCCCCCTTCGCGCACGAAGGGGGTGCCGCCGAAGCGGCGGGGGTTGAGCCAAGAGGGTTGTAGGAAACGTATTATCCGTCATCGCTCAAAATATCAAGCACCCACTTGAAATACTCCGGCAGGTCGCTTTCGAGGTGTACCGTTTCCTTTGTCCTCGGGTGGACGAAGGTTAACTCTTTTGCGTGGAGGCACTGTCCCTCGAAGGGCAACGGCGTTTTGCCCAACTTATTGCCCGCGCCGTAGAGTACGTCGCCAAGTACCGGGTGGCCGGTATACGCGAGGTGTACGCGGATTTGGTGCGTTCGCCCGGTTTCGAGTTTGCAGCGGATATGTGTGTAGCCGCTGTAGCCCGCTATGCGCTCCCAATGCGTAATGGCGGGTTTCCCGTCGCTCCGCACCGCCATACGTTTTCTATCGTTCGGGGAGGAACCCGCCGCGCGTCCGAGCGGTTGACTGATTGTCCCAAAATCCTCCGCGAAGCTTCCGCGAATAACGGCCTCATATGTACGCGAAAGGCTGTGGTCGACTAACTGCGCGGCAAGTTCGCGGTGCGCGAAGTCGTTTTTTGCGACAATCAGAAGCCCGGAGGTGTCCTTGTCAATCCTGTGAACAATCCCGGGGCGAAGCTCGCCGCCGATACCGCTTAGCGAGCCGGCGCAGTGGTGCAGAAGCGCGTTAACAAGCGTCCCGCCGTAGTGACCGGGCGCGGGGTGAACGACTATGCCCTTTGCCTTGTTGACGACTATTAAATCCTCGTCCTCGTAAATGATGTCGAGCGGGATATCCTCCGCTTCGGCAGAATACGGCTCGGGAGCCGTCGCTATAAACTCCGTGAGGTTAAACGCGTCGCCCGGCTGAACGCGGTAGCTTTTTGCGAAGCTCAAAGACCCGGCGGCGCGAACCGCCGCGCTACGCGAACCGAGGAAGCGCGCGAGGAACACGTCAAGCCGCTCTCCGGCGTTCTCCGTGCCTACTGTCAGTATCAATTCAGACCTCCCCGGCGGCACCGCGGCGCGAACTTCGGGACGTACCCGCGCGGCGACCTCTTTGGGCTGTGCCGAGAGCGAGGCCAGCGCAATCGCCATACGCCAGTCAAACCTTGCGTCCGGCGTTTGTTTTTCAAGTTCAAGCGGTTCGGGAGCTTCTGCGACTTCTGCGACTTCGGGAGTTGCAGGCTCCGGCTCAATCGCTTCGGGAATTGCAGGCTCCGGCTCGATTGGCTCCGGCGGTTCCGCTTCGGCAATCGCTTCAACTTCCGTTGCCGTTTCTGTTTCTGCTAATTCGATGTTTGGCGCGTCAGTTTTCGGCGGCTCAATTACCAACGGTGTTTCAACAGGCTCAATCGCTACCGTTTCCGTTGCAAGCGCAAGCTTCGGCGTAGCTGCCACGCGGTGGTCGCGTACTTCCTTAATAAGCACAATTATCAATAAGGCCGTTCCGCAGGTCAAGAACACGTCTGCCAGATTAAAAATCGCGAAGTTCACGAAGTCGAATTGCAGCATATCCGTGACCTGCGAAAAGGCCGTGCGGTCGATAAAATTCCCGAACGCCCCGCCGAGCAGAAGCGACAGCGACAACCTGCGCGGAAAAGTATCGAAATCCAGACGCTCCGCAAAAAGCTGCGCGAAGATAAGCGCGAGGCAGACCACGACAGTAAGCCCGGAAATTATAACGAGCAAATTCGGCGAATCACTTAAAAAACCGAAGGACACGCCGCGATTTTCAGCGTGAGTAAGACTGATAAGCCCCGGGATAAGCTCCCTAACCGCGCCGAGCGCAAGGTGCTTTGAAACCTCAATTTTCAGCCACTGGTCGAGGATTACTGTCAGCAGCGATATAATGAAATACTGCATAGCGGCTAGCCCGCCACGACCGAGGCGCACCTCGGGCAAAGTCCGTCTGCGGCAGGCTCGTAGGTATGCGTCCAGCAGCGCGGGCATTTTTCAGCCGTGCTTGCGGCGACGGCGAGTTCAGTTTTAACCTTTACACTTGAAACATTCAGCAGATAGGCTAAATCAGTCGTTGTAAAGCTATCGGCTTGCGCGGGAATTGTAACTTCCGCTTCGAGGGATTTGCCGATTGCCTTGTCCGCGCGGGCTTCCTCTAGCTTCTTATTGACCTGTTCGCGGATTGTAAAGAAGTTCTCCCATTTTGCGGCGTCAACCTCGGGAACGGGCAGTTCCGTAGGGTAATCGTTTAACATAACGCTGTCAAGTTTATCACTTGACAAATGCGGAAGCTCTTTCCAAATCTCCTCCGAGGTGAAACTTAAAAGCGGCGAGAGTATCCGCGACAGCGCGTGCAGGATATGCCAAATAGCGGTCTGAGCCGAGCGGCGCTTCTGCCCCGCCGCCGCCTCGCAATAGAGCGTGTCTTTTAGTATCATAAAGTAGAAATTTGACAGCTCTATAACGCAGAAATTATGAACCGCGTGATAGATAATGTGGAACTCGTATTTTTCATAGGCCTCGCGGCATTTCGCTATTAACTCGTTTAGCTTGCTGATTGCCCAGGCGTCCGCGAACTCCAATTTTTCAACGGCGATTAAATCCGTTTCCGGCGTGAAATCATATAGGTTGCCGAGGATATAGCGGGCGGTATTGCGAATTTTCATATACACTTCGGACAGCTGCTTAAAGGTGTTGTCCGTAACCCACACGTCGTTGCGATAGTCCGAGCTTGCCGCCCAGAGGCGCATTATCTCCGCGCCGTATTTTGTAATCAAATCGGCGGGGCTTATAACGTTTCCGGCGGACTTGTGCATAGGGTGACCCTTGCCGTCAAGCACCCAACCGTTTGTCAGAACAGCGCGGTACGGTGCGCGGCCGCGAAGCGCGACGCTTGTCAATAGCGAACTCTGGAACCAACCGCGATACTGGTCGCCGCCCTCTAAGTAGATATCGGCAGGCCAGGTGCCGTCGCGGGCTTCAAGCGCGGCGATATGCGACGAGCCGCTGTCAAACCAGCAGTCGAGCGTATCCTCCTCGCGCGTTAAATGCGTACCGCCGCAGTGTGGGCATTTATAGCCCTCCGGCAGTATCGTCGTATCGTCAAACCACGCGTTTGAGCCGAACTCCTCAAAGGCAATCGAGGTGTATTCGATAGTTTCATCGTTGCAAACAGGCTTGCCGCAGTCGTCGCAGTAGAAAACGGGAATAGGCAAGCCCCAGCGGCGCTGACGCGATATGCACCAGTCGGCGCGGTCGCGAAGCATTGAGAGCATACGCCCCTCGCCCCAAGAGTTCAGCCATTCGACGTCGTTACAGGCCTCCGCCGCCTGCTCCTTAAAACTGTCAACAGAGCAAAACCACTGTTCGGTAGCGCGATAGATTATAGGATTACCGCAACGCCAGCAGTGCGGGTACTGGTGAGTAAATGACTTTACACCCGCGAGTTTCCCGGCGGCTTCAAGGTCTGTGACTATCTGCTCGTTGGCCTTAGAGTAATGCATACCGCCGTAGATACCGGCTTCATCAGTCATAATCCCGCGAGCGTCAACGGGGACAACCACGTCAAGCTTATAGGCTTTACAAGCTATAAAATCCTCCATACCGTGACCGGGCGCGGTGTGTACTACTCCCGTCCCGGCTTCGAGCGTTACGTGCTCGCCCAAAATAACGAGGCCGTCACGCTCTAAAAACGGGTGCCGGAAAGTTCTGTTTTCGTAGTGGCTACCCTTGTGAGTTTCCGCTACAATATAATTCTCTAAACCGATATCTTTAGCAAACGCTTCTATTAAATCGCTGGCAACAATATAAACATCGCCGTTTTCAAGTTTCAGTTCGGCATAGTCAAACTCCGCGTTGAGGCAGAGAGCCAGATTCCCCGGCAGCGTCCAGGGCGTAGTAGTCCACGCTACGAAGTAGACCTTATCGCGCCCGTTCTCCGCGAATTTTACGTAGATAGACGTGCAGGGGTCGTCCTTGTATTCGATTTCAGCCTCCGCAAGGCTCGTTTCGTCTTTAGGACACCAGTACACCGGCTTCAAACCTTTATAGATGTAGCCCTTTTCAAACATCGCGCCAAAGACCTTGACCTCGAGCGCCTCGAACGATTTCGCCATAGTCATATACGGCGCGTCCCACTCCCCGAGTATCCCGAGCCGCTTGAAACCCTCGCGTTGTTTGTCAATCCAGCCCTGCGCGAACTCGTGACAGGCCGCGCGGAACTCCGCTACGCTCATCTTTTTGCGGTCAAGCTTGTTCTGCTTGATAATCGCGCTTTCAATAGGCATACCGTGGTTATCCCAACCGGGGATATACGGTGCCTGAAAGCCTGAAATGTTTTTATAGCGCACGATAAAATCTTTCGTCAGCTTATTCAGCGCGTGACCCATATGAATTTCGCCGTTAGAAAACGGCGGTCCGTCGTGTAAAACAAAACGAGGCTTCCCCTCGTTAGCCGCTATAATCTTTTCATAAAGCCCGTCCCAGGCGTCAAGCATACCCGGCTCACGCGCGGGCAACCCGGCGCGCATAGGAAAATCAGTCTTAGGCAGACAAAGCGTAGCGTTGTAGTCCATTGCAATACCTCGTTGTTTCAAATAACAGTTAGCAAATATCAAATATCAGAGACGATATTACAGTTAACAGTTAGCAAATATCAGATATCAGAGACGATGGTTTGGACGTGGGTTGCGTAGGGGCGGGGGACACCCCCCGCCCCTCTAAAGAGGGGGGCTTTGGAGGGTTTGGACGTTGGCTACGCCCTGCGGGGGAACCACCCCGCCGCTGCGGCGGCACCCCTCCCAAGAGGGGAATAGGGGCGCACACGTGGCTTGCGGGCTTGCGGGCTTACAGGCTTGCAGGCTTGCGGCTTGTAGGCTTGCGGAAGCCTCCCCCGTAAATTCCCCTCTTGGGAGGGGTGCCGCGTAGCGGCGGGGTGGTTTCCCGCGCCGTGCGCGACGTAACTCCGTCCACCGTCCCGGCGCATTGCGGCGGGGTGGTTTCCCGCGCCGTGCGCGACGTAACCCCGTCCACCGTCCCGGCGCAATGCGCCGGGACAGGGCAGGGCTTGCCCCTGCCCGTCATTGCGAAGCCGCCACCGCACTTGCGATACGTACCGATGATATGCGGCGAAGCAATCCAGGGTTGACGTACAAACTCTACGATACGTAAGGACGTATGTTTCCCTCCCGGCACTGGATTGCTTCGCACCTGTAACATTGTACGTATCGCAAGCTCACCGGTGCTTCGCAATGACGGGGGAGGGTGCTTCGCAATGACGGACTTTTGAATGGCTACCTTGTGAATACACGTCCCACGTCCAAAACCCGCGACCCACGACCAAACCCTCCAAAGCCCCCCTCTTTAGAGGGGGGTGCGCCCGCAGGCGCGGGGGGTGCCGTACCCACGTCCAAACCTTCGTCTCTGATATTTGATATTTGATAACTGTTATCTGTTATCTGCTATCTGCAACTCATTCCGTGTCTATTTGGATACTTGTGATAAATTTTCGAGTGTTCTCCACAAGCGGCTGCGACTCGGCGGCTTCGCTGACCTCTGCGGGAGCGGGTGCGGGAGCGGCGGGAGGTTCAGCTTGGGGCTGTGCCGGAGGTGGAGGCGGCGCGGGAGGCTCCGGGGGTTGTGCGGGGGGTTCCGGCTTTGTTACTACCGGGACTTCGGCGGTTTTTATGTGCGCCTCCTGCTCGGCTTTTGCTATTTGCGCCGTTGCGGCGGCGGCTACTATCCTCGCAGTATCGCGCTTTGCGGCGGCTTCGTCGGAGGGGCGCGGGAACTGCGCCGTTACGAAGGTCAGATTATTGATGTTTTTAAGGAAGCTGTCAAGCTTCGATACCATTTGCCCCGCCGCGAAAGTGAACTCGGCGGTCTCTTTCTTTGCCGCGTCCAAACGAAGTTCCTGGTCGCGAACGTCGAGTTTGAGGTTTTCAATACGCTCACGCGCGGCCGATTCGGCGGCTTCGACTATTTCATCGTACTTTTCCTTAGCGGAAAGTTCGAGGTCGTCCGCGATTTTCTGCGCCGCGAGCAGAGCCTTATGCATAGGCTCCTCCGTCGTGCGGTATTCCTCAACTTTATCGGCAAGGACTTTCAGTTTACTTTTCAAGGCCTGGTTGTCTTTGTATAACGCGCTGTAATCCTCTGAAACGGCTTTGAGAAATTCGCTCACTTCTCCCGCGTCATAACCTTTGAACAGAACCGTATTAAACTGTCGGTCGCGAACTTCCTGCGGTGTCAGCATTTAGACTTCCCTCCGTTACAGCGTTTTGTTAGCGCGTGTTATATATTTGTTTTGCAATCTCTGTAGGGGACACCACATCGTCCCGGCGCGTTGCGCCGTCACGCGTCCCGCCCGTTATCGCGTCCCACGTCCCACGTCCCGCGTCCTACGTCCCACGTCCACCGTCCCACGTCCCGGCGCCGTGCGCCGTCTTTGCGAGCCGCGGTAAGCCCGCGATACGTAGGACGTATAGCGGCGAAGCAATCCAGTGCCGCAGTCCGCAGATAAGTAAGTTTTCCCCCCGGCACTGGATTGCTTCGCACCTGTAACGCCCTACGTATCGCGAGCTTACCGGTGCTTCGCAATGACGGGGGAGGGCGCTCCGCTGATACGGAGAGGACGCTCCGCTGTTACGGTTGTTACGGTGCGCCGGGACGAATTACACTGCGCGGGACGAATACGGTGCGCGGGGACAGGGCAAGGACGCGCCGCAGGTTGCCATACGCAATGGTACAAGGCCTTAGTTAAAATTCGAGCTGTCGTCTATCATTGTAAGTATATCGTTACCCTGGAAGTCGAGATTATACGGGCCGAAGAGGTAGGCGTTGATGGCTATTTTACGCACTATGCCCTGCTGCGCGTAGACTACCCCGCAGAGGAAGTCCAAAAGTCGCCGCGAGTCCTCTTTGCGGTTGATGTCCTCGAGGTTTAGTATTACCGTGCGTTTTTCGCGAAGCTGGTCGGCGATTTCCGTAACCTCGCCGTTATTGTTATACGAGGTCGGACGGTACCACGAGACCTTAATGCTTGTCGAAACCTGCATATCGCGCACCACAGCCCGCGACTCGTTATTGCGCTTCGGCTGAATCGGGTCACGCGCGATGTTGTCGGGTATATTTGAGCGAGTGCGCGCGGGCTCTGACGAAAACGATTCGTATTCATCACTGCCGTCATTGTCTTTAGGGTCGAGGAAAGCCCCTATAAAATCACGCGCTCCGTCGTACCAAGCGGCCATAGCTGTATTCTCCATTCGTCAGTCAACCAACGGTTGACTTTTACTACGTTAACAGGTTTCAGAATTTTCACTGGCTCTCAATTTGCCGGTTTAGCGGGTTTTTTGTCGAAGCCTGTTTATATCCGGCTCCCGAATATCGCGGAACCTACGCGAACCATTGTCGCTCCGCACTCTACGGCAAGCTCGTAATCTCCGCTCATACCCATTGATAGCACAATACATCTACTATTATAACCCTCTTTTGCGCTAAAGTCAAGGCATATCTTACACATTTTTTCAAATTGTTGCGAAATATTACCGTTTTGGCTCGCCAGAGCCATAAAACCGTCAAGTTGAAGCCCCTTTAAGGTTGAGATTTCCTCTGAAATATCCCGCGCGGCGTAGTAGTCCGCGCCGCTCTTGGACGCTTCGCCGCTTACGTTGACCTCGAGCAGTACGCGCTGTATTATCCCGAGCGTTGCGGCGCGCTTTGATATAGCCTCCGCTATTGAAAGGCTTGAAACAGACTGTATAAGCGTCGCCTTGCCTACGAGCGCGTTGACCTTATTGCGCTGTAAACTTCCGATAAAGTGCAGTTCCGTACCGCTGTAGGCTCCCTCAGCGTATTTCGCCGTAAGCTCCTGCGCTCTGTTTTCGCCTAAACCGTCAACGCCGCCGAGGATAGCCTCGCGGCAGCTCTCCGCGCTCTGCGTCTTACTAGCGGCGATTAGGCTAACGGAAGCGGGGTCGCGCCCCGAGCGGAGCGCGGCGTTCGCGATATTCTCGCGAACGCGTAATATGTTGGCTGCGATGTTATTGTTCATACTGTTCACCTGTTTGGTTATGTGGGCATATAATAGCGTAGGGACATAGCAAGCTTGTAGGGGCGAGGCTTGCCTCGCCCGGTTGCCTTGCAATCCGCCGGGCGAGGCAAGGTGCGTTGCCCCTACAAGTGTGTGCAACACATATCTGACACTCACCGTATAAGGAGAATAACGATGAATAGAAACTGCAAGGGCGGCAGGCCTCGTAAGCCGTTCAAAAAAATCGGAATAATCATTATTGCCATAGGGCTGTTTATAATCGCCGCTTTGATACTCCCGCCTGTTGTGTGGGTGTTTATGCTTGGCGCGGCCTTGGTATTCGGCGGGATTGTGCTTATTAAATAGTTCTACTCCCGAATAGCGGCGCGTATGCTGTACTAACATATAACGCCGATTAGGAGAATAAACACTATGGAAATGAAACTCAAAACCAACAATATCAATTACTACCGCAAACTGGCGCACCTGACCGCCACGCAGGAGGAAACGCAGGAGCTTATTGTCCCCGATTCCCTGCCGGACGCGCTCTCTATCGTCAATTCAGACGGTACGGCAATTCTCAAAAGCAAGGAGGCGGGAGACGGTTCCGTCACGCTCTCGGGGCTTATCCGCGCTCACGCTATTTATATGCCGGAGGGTTCGGCGAAGCCGCGCGGACTGTCAACGCAAATTCCCTTTTCGATTACGCTCGAAAACAGCGAAATTTCGCCCGGCAGCAGGCTTGTAGCGACTGTAAAACTCTCCGGGATTGAGGCGCGTTTGCTGAACTCGCGCAAACTCCTGTTCCGCGCGGATTTGCTGTTTGAGGTTGACGCCTACGGCAACGGAACGATACCGCTAACGTCTGTCCCGGAGGATAAGCCCGCCCCCGCAACGGCAAAAGCGGACGCTAAGGGCAGACCCGAAGCCGTCATTTACAATCCCGAAGCCGCGAAAGCGGACGCTAAAGGCACAACGCTAAAACCCGAAGTGCGAAACGGTTTCCTAGAGATTAACCCCGTCGTCGATATAGGCGAAAAGCCTTTTACCGTTTCCGAGGAACTCACCCTGCCGAGCGGCAAAGCGCCTATCAGCTCGATTGTTAAATCAAACGTTACCCTAACGCCCGAGGAAACGAAGCCGGCGGGAGCTAAGGCGGTCGTCAAGGGTACGGCTAACATCGGCATTGTTTATCTCTCGACAGATACGTCAGACTTGCAGTCGGCTGATTTCGCCGTGCCGTTTTCAGAGATTATTGACGTTTCAGCGGAGGACGATAACCGCTCCTTTGACGTAACGCTCGTTCCTACGGGAAGCTACGTTCAGGAAGCCAGCGAGGACAGCTACGGAGCCTCGAGAGTTCTGATAGAAATACCAATTCTGGCGCAGGCCGTAGTGTGGCAGAAAATCGCCGCGCCCTACATAGCGGACGCTTATTCCACCTCGCACGAAACCGACTGCAAAACCGAGCGCTATACAATCAGCGGCTTAGGTAAAGAGCAGGTCTACAGGGATTCAATCCGCGCCTCGCTGCCTATTCCCGACCCTGCCCGCGCCGTTACCTGCGTGCGCGTATATCCGGGGCGCGTTCGCCGCGATAATGACGGCTTTTCAGCAACGCTCACGGCGGATATCCTCTACGTAGGCGAGGACGACCGCTGCCTAAGCATACAGGGGCGCGTAGAGGTCGATTTCAAAACCCCCGAGTTTGAAGCGGACAGCGAGGCCACAGGCAAGCTCGTACTGGGCGAAGCCTTTGCCGCGCCGATAGCGGGCGCTATAGAAATCCGCGTCCCTGTAGAGCTACAAGTACGCGGGTTTGAAGCGGCAACTGCGGAACCTGTAACCGAGGTAACAGTAGGCGAAGCAAAAAGCTTCGAGGGCGTACCGTCCTTAGTATTAGCAAGAGTATCACCGGAAAACACGCTCTGGTCAATAGCAAAAAAATACAGCTCAACCCAAACCCTAATAAGAGCCGCAAACGGCCTCTCCGACGACGCGGACACCGCCGCAAACGGTATGCTCATAGTTACACGTGCGCGGTAGCGCACGCAAATAACAGCGCAGATAACAGTTATCAAATATCAAATATCAGAGACGAAGGTTTGGACGGGGGTTGCGCCCTGCGGGGGGGCGTTATAGCATAACTTCCTACCCTCCGTCCCCGCCGCGCGGACATCTGATATTTGATATTTGATATCTGTTATTTGTTATTTGTTATTTGTTATTTGTTATCTGTCGTTAGCCCACACGTTTTGTACGTCGTCGTTGTCCTCTAGCGCGTCTATTAGCTTTCTGAAACGTTCCGCGTCAGCGTCGTCGGTTATTTCTACCGTTGTTCCCGGGAGGTAGACCAGTTCCGCTCTTAGGAAGCTGTAGCCCTTGGAGCTTAGTTCGTCGCGCACCGCGCTGAAATTTTCCACTGATGTGAGAATTTCAAAAGCAGTTTCGTCGCCGTCCTCGCCGTAGCCGTCCGATACGCCTATGTCGTCCGCTCCCGCGTCGAGGGCGTGTTCCATAAGAGCGTCCTCGCTCGTTCCCTCCGCCGTAACCGCCAGAAAACCTTTGCGCTCGAAGCCCCAGGACACGCTGTTCTGCGCTCCCATACCGCTACCGTATTTGTCGAACAGGTGGCGCATTTCGCTGGCCGTGCGGTTCCTGTTATCGGTCATAGTCTCAACCATAACCGCTACGCCGGCGGGTCCGTAGCCCTCGTATATATTGGCCTCGTAGTTCTCTGCGTTATTTGCGCCCGCCGCCTTGTCAAGCAGACGCTTGATGTTATCGTTAGGTACGTTGTTAGCCCGCGCCTTGGCGATTACGTCGCGGAGCTTGCCGTTAGTATCGGGATTAGCCCCGCCGCCCTCTTTCGCGGCAACAAGAATCTCGCGCGAAATCTTAGTAACCACCTTAGCCTTCTGAGCGTCGGTCTTACCCTTCTTTTCGCGTATATTGTTCCATTTTGAGTGTCCTGACATTGACAATTCCTCGATGAATGTTGAAATGTGTATTTGACTTGTATTAAGTTTATTTGAAAACCCGCGCCCTCCCCCGTCATTGCGAGCGCCGGGAAGCGCAAGATACGTACAATGTTTAGGCGCGAAGCAATCCAGTGCCGGGAGCGTAACATACGTATCTGCGGACTGCGGCACTGGATTGCTTCGCCGCTAAACATTGATATATCTTGACCTTACCGCGGCTCGCAAAGACGGCGCACTGCGCCGGGACGTCGGTTTTAGAAGTGGTAATTATATAGCGTGTTCTGAAATTATCGCACACGCTACTATAAGGGCGGGTTTGAAACCCGCCCCTACGCAGATTCTTATTTCGCGAGCGCGTTTTTCGCCGCTACGGTCAGTTCCGTAAACGCGGCGGCGTCGTGTATCGCGAGTTCCGACAGGGATTTGCGGTTGAGGTCAATCCCCGCGAGCTTCAGGCCGTGCATAAAGTTAGAATAGTTCAGCCCGTTTAACTTCGCGGCGGCGTTTATGCGGACAATCCACAACCTGCGGAAGTCGCGCTTGCGCTGTTTGCGTCCCACATAGGCGTAGCGGAGCGATTTCATTACCGCCTGGTTAGCCATCTTAAACTTTTTCGATTTCGCGCCCCAGTATCCTTTTGCCAGTCCTATAATTTTCTTGCGGCGTTTGCGCGTCATCAACGCGCCCTTAATGCGTGCCATAGTATTTATTTTGAACACTTGCCGAACAGGCAAATGTTACTCTCCTTTCATTTTTATGCCAAACTCCCGCTTTATTTATAGGGAATCAGCTTCTTGATAGTAGCCTCGTTGGTAGCGTCGGCATACACGCCGGCGCGTAAACCGCGTTTACGCTTAGGACTTTTCTTAGACAGGATATGACGCTTATACGCGTGAGCGCGTTTAACGCGCCCGGATTTTGTCAGCTTAAAGCGCTTCTTAGCGCCGCTGTGGGTTTTCATCTTGGGCATAATTTGTTAATCGTCCTTTCTTTTTTAGTTTGCAGTTATCAAATATCAAATATCAGAGACGGAGGTTATGACAATTGACAATTGATAATTGACAATTGTCAATGACGGGGGTTTGGACGGGGACGCGTGGGACGTAGGGGCGGGTTTCAAACCCGCCCTCGTGCGCTGTCCACCGTACCGCGCCGTGCGCGGGGTGCGCCATACGGCGCGCCGTCTTTGCGAGCGCCGGAAGGCTTGCGATACGCACAAGGTTTTAGGCGCGAAGCAATCCAGTGCCGGGAGCGTAACATACGTATCTGCGGACTGCGGCACTGGATTGCTTCGCCGCTATACTTCCTACGTATCTTACAATTTCCGCGGCTCGCAAAGACGGTGCGCCGGGACGGGAGTTGGACGAGGTTTAGACGAGGTTTAGGCGAGGTTAGACGAGGTTAAACGCAACCCCACGTCCAAACCCCTATCCCCTCTGTGGAGGGGTGCCGCCCGCAGGCGGCGGGGTGGTTTCCCCGTCCCGCGCCGAGCGCGTTATCTGATATTTGATATTTGCAATTTGTTCTCTGCCTTAGTCGCTTCGGCCAGAGCTGTCGCGACAACTGTAGGTCCCGCCGGAACTACAGGAGCGGGAGCCGCCTTAACCGCCGGTGCGGCTTTGGGTGCCATAAACATTGCCATATGCCTGCCGTCGAGTTTTGCGTCCTTGTTGACTGTCGCAATGTCCTCTAAGGCGGCGGCGAATTTTTTCAGCAGTTCCGCGCCGATGTCAGTATGCGTCATTTCGCGGCCTCTGAAACGCACCGCGACCTTTACCTTGTCGCCGCCGTCGAGGAAGCCCCGCGCAGCCTTGAGCTTCGTGTCAAAATCGTGCTGACCGATACCGGGGGTCATACGAATTTCCTTGATTTCGACAATTTTTTGGTTTTTCTTGGTTTCCTTGTCGCGTTTAGTCTGTTCAAAGCGGAACTTGCCGTAGTCCATAAGCTTGCACACGGGCGGGTTTGCGCCCGGTGAAATTTTAACCAGGTCAAGGTTGCGCTCGATAGCAATGTCCATAGCTTCGCGGACGGGCATAACTCCGAGTTGTTCGCCCTCCTCGCCGATTAGCCGGACTTCGCGGTCGCGAATCTCGCGGTTAATTTGGTGGGATAAACTGCTGATAGTGTTTCGCCTCCTCTTTACAATTGACAATTGATAATTGACAGTTGACAATTTTCCGCGCCCTGCGCGGGGGGCAGATTTTGCGTTTTGCGATGAAAAAAGCGCGAGTGTCAAGTCACCCCGCGCTAACATACGTACACCTTAGCCGCTGTAAAAACACGGCTAAGTAAACGAAATATTAGCTCCGACCGCATATGTCGCGCACAGCGATACCGGGCGAGGGCGCAAGCCCTTCTTACTCTCGCTGTATAGTATAACAGATAGTTTTTGCTTTGTCAAGTGGGTTTTTCAAGGTAGTGGACATTTTACGCTGTGGCTATGTAGGGGACGATGCCCACATCGTCCCGCCGGGTTTTGACATTCTGCGCAATACGTGCGCTTGTGCAATTCTTGGGGCGATGTGGGCATCGCCCCCTACAGGGCGTACAACGTTTTTGACTACTCCCTTTCAAGGGATTGGACATTTTGCGCTGTGGCTTGTAGGGGCGAGGCTTGCCTCGCCCGGATTGTGCGGATAAAATTGACAACCGGCGAAAATTGGTAATCCGGGCGGGGCAAGCCCCGCCCCTACACGTCGCAGCATATATTTAGCCCTCCCTCGCGTCCTAACCCTCCAAAGCCCCCCTCTTTAGAGGACGCACTGCCTCCGCAGAGGCGGGGGGTGTCCCCGCGCCGTGCGCGGACATCTGATATTTGATATCTGTTATTTGAAAAAAACCGCTTGACAAATCAATTGAGATGTATTATCATTAAGGAGTAATTATTATATTGGAGGGTATTGCCTATGGAACGCAAGACTCATCAGAAGCAGAGCATTTTGAACGCCCTATACGCTCTGAGCGGTACTCACCCCACCGCGGAAAATGTGTACGAACACGTTTCACTGCTTATTCCCACTATCAGCCGCGCCACTGTTTACCGTGTCCTTAACCAGTTTGCCGGGCAGGGGACGGTGCTTCAGCTTCACGTTCCCGATTCCGGCGACCATTATGACGGCAATACGGAACCTCACCTGCATTTGCTTTGCGGCTCCTGCAAGCGCGTTACCGATATAAGCGTTCCGGGCTTTAATCCGCTCGAACTCGCTCAGGCCGAATCTTCGGGCTGTAGAATAACGGGTTTCGAGCTGCTGTTTCTGGGGCTTTGCCCGGACTGTGCCGCTGAATAAATCAATCAACTATAATGAGGAGTTTCAGAAATGACTAATTACCGAAAAATCTCGGAGGACCTGTACTATATCGGGGCGAGCGACAGGCGTATCGCGCTCTTTGAGAATGTCTACCCTGTTCCGAAGGGCGTGTCCTACAATTCCTACGTTGTGCTGGACGATAAGACCGTGCTTTTCGATACCGTAGACCGCTCTGTCGCCGAAGTGTTTTTTGAAAACCTGGCGGCGGTGCTGAACGGGCGAAGCCTTGACTACGCGGTAGTGAGCCACGCCGAACCCGACCACGGGGGGACGCTCGCGGAACTCGTTCTGCGCTACCCGGAGGTTACGCTTGTCGTCAACGAAAAGTCGCTTGAGATGATACAGAATTTCAACCGCTTTAACCGCGATGTTCAGACGCTTATAGTAACAGACGGCGGAACGCTCGAAACCGGGCGGCACAGTTTTGTCTTTACCGAGGCGCCTATGGTACACTGGCCGGAGGTTATGGTCGCGTATGACACCTTTGACAAGACGCTGTTTTCAGCGGACGCGTTCGGAACCTTCGGCGCGTTAAACGGCGCAATCTTTGCCGACGAAGCGGAGTTTGAAAACGAACATCTCGACGACGCGCGGCGATATTACTGCGGTATAGTCGGGAAATACAGCACGCAGGTTAACGCGGTGCTTGACGTACTTGAAACGCTTGATATAGCGCGGATTTGCCCGCTGCACGGTCCGATTTGGCGGCGCGATATAAGTTGGTTGATAGAAAAATACCGTCTCTGGGCGAATTACACGCCGGAGGTCAACGCCGTGCTGATTGTCTACGGCTCGGTCTACGGCAATACGCGCAACGCGGCGGAAATTTTAGCAAGCAAGCTAAACGAGCGCGACTTGAAAACCGTTCTGCACGATGTTTCCGTATCGGATTCGAGTTATATACTTGCCGACGCGTTCAAGTATTCGCACCTTGTATTCGCGAGCGCGACCTATAACGCCGGGATTTTCGCTCCTATGGAGAGCCTGCTTCGCGATATCGCCGCTCACGAGCTTGAAAACCGCACCGTCGCGCTGATTGAAAACGGTTCCTGGGCGGCGCAGTCCGCGGAACTTATGAGCGGGATTTTGTCGGGGCTGAAAGGTTTTACTATTTTAGAGAATACGCTTACAATAAACTCCTCACTTAAACCGGCGCAATTAGGCGAGCTTGAAAAACTCGCCGACGCTATAGCGGATACGTTTCCGAAGCCAAAGGCCGCCGCTCCGGCGTCAGAGCAGAGCGCGGCGATTGACCCGGCGACGTTTTTCAAGCTCTCCTACGGGCTGTTCATACTGTCCGCGCGTGACGGCGGCAGGGACAACGCCTGCGTTATTAACACGGTCTTGCAGGTTACGGACAACCCCAAGCGTATCACTATCGCGGTCAATAAGGCGAACTTTACTCACGATTTGGTTATGAACTCTAAAAAATTCTGCGTTTCCGTGCTTAGTACGGATACCCCCTTCGATGTTTTCAAGCACTACGGTTTCCAAAGCGGGCGTGATGTTGATAAATTTGCCGGTACAACCTTGCCGCGCAGTCAGAGCGGCTTAGTATACATACCGTTTTGCTCGAACGCGTACATCGCCTGCGACGTTATCGACTGCTACGACTACGGCACGCATACGCTCTTTATCGCGAACGTAACGGAAGCGGCTGTGCTGTCGCCGGCTCCGTCCGTTACGTACTCCTACTACTTCGACCGCATTAAACCTAAGCCCGCTCCGCAAAAGGAAAAGAAACGCGGCTACATCTGCAAAATCTGCGGCTACTTCCACGAGGGCGACGTATTGCCGGAGGATATAATCTGCCCCCTGTGTAAGCACGGCGCGGCTGATTTTGAACGCGTTTAATTCAGATAACAGTTATAATTCAGATAACAGTTATCAAATATCAAATATCAGAGACGAGGGTTTGGACGGGGGTTGCGGGGAACGCACAACGTAAACGTAGGGGCGGGTTTCAAACCCGCCCACCCCGCGCCGTGCGCGGCGTACTCACGTCCACCGTCCCGGCGCATTGCGCCGGGACAGGACAGGGCGTCGCCCTGCCCGTGGTGCGCCCTCCGGCGCACCGTCTTTGCGAAGCACCGGTAGGCCTGCGATACGTAGGACGTTACAGGTGCGAAGCAATCCAGTGCCGGGGGGATAACATACAGCCTACGTATCGCTAGGTTCTACGTCAACCCTGGATTGCTTCGCCGCATATCATCGGTACGTATCGCAAGTGCGGTGGCGCTTCGCAAAGACGGGTAGGGCGAAGCCCTGCCCTGTCCCGGCGCAATGCGCCGGGACGTTGGACGGGGTTACGTCCGCGCACGGCGCGGGATACCACCCCGGCGCTACGCGGTGCGTTCCCTCCCAGGAGGGGAATTTACGGGAGAGGGCGGGTTTCAAACCCGCCCCTACGAACCGCAACAACCCGCAACCCCGCAACCCACGTCCAAACCCATTCCCCTCTTGGGAGGGGTGCCGCCCGCAGGCGGCAGGGTGGTTCCCCCGCAGGGCGTCCCCCGCAACCCCCGTCCCACCCTCCAAAGCCCCCCTCTTTAGAGAGCGCACGTGCCGCCCGCAGAGGCGGGGGGTGTCCCCCGCAGGGCGCAACCCCCGTGTGCGCCCCCCGTCTCTGATATTTGATATTTGCTAACTGTTAACTGAACCATCGTCTCTGATATTTGATATTTGATAACTGTTAACTGAAAAAAACCTCTTGACAAACGAGTAAATATATGTTATACTCTTATCAATACTAATTCCTATTAGGTTTTAGATATCAATAAATCTTTGGAGGATTATCACTATGAAAAAGTATATCTGTGAAGTTTGCGGCTATGTTCACGAGGGAAATTCCGCGCCCGATGTTTGTCCGCTCTGCGGGGTGGGGGCTGAAAAGTTCAAGGAAGTCAAGGAAACCGCCAGTGCCACAGTCTACGCTACCGAACACGTTATCGGCGCGGGCAAGAAGGGTACTATTGACGACTGGGTTTACCAGGGTCTTGTTGACAACTTCAACGGCGAATGTTCCGAAGTCGGAATGTACATCGCAATGAGCCGTCAGGCTGACCGCGAGGGCTATCCCGAAGTCGCCGAAGCGTTCAAACGCTACGCGCTGGAGGAAGCCGACCACGCGTCGAGATTTGCCGAGCTCTTAGGTGAGATTGTCTACCCGGACACTAAGAAAAACATCGAGCTTCGCGCTTTGGCTGAAAACGGCGCTACGGCGGGTAAATTCGAGCTTGCCAAAAAGGCCAAGGAACTCGGCTACGACGCTATTCACGACACCGTTCACGAAATGGCTAAAGACGAAGCGCGGCACGGGCGCGGGTTTGAAGGCCTCCTTGCGAGGTATTTTAACTAATGGCCTATACTTTTACGCCGGACTTAGTTACGGGAAACAATATGATTGATTCCCAGCACAAGGAACTCATAAAGGCTATCGACGACCTACTTAACGCCTGCAACGGCGGCAAAGGCCGCGCACAGCTTGAACCGACGCTGAAATTCCTCTCCGACTATACTAATAAGCACTTCGGAGACGAGGAAAAACTTCAGCAGCAGTATAAATATCCCGATTGCGTAAATCACAAAAAACTGCACGACGGTTTCAAGCAGAGCGTCAGAATACTCGGCGACGAGCTTCGCAAAGACGGTCCCACGGTTCCGCTGGTCGGCAAAGTAAACGCCCAAATAGGCGGCTGGCTGATAACGCACATCAAGCGCGAGGACGTCAAAGTCGCCGCGCACGTCAAGGCGGCCGGAGGCTGAAAAGTTATGTCACTACGTTTAGACCAACTGATACGCGCAATAGCAGACGCTCTCGACATTGTCGAGAGCGAGCTTTTGGGCGCGACTACTAACCACGGCAGACGTATCGCCGCGCTCTGCGCTGTTATGGCGCGTGATTTTGGTTTATCCGAGACGGAGATTTCCGCGCTCGCTACCTGTGCTCTGTTTCACGATTCCGCGCTCTCGGAGGCTCCCGCAATGCCGAGGCACTGCGAACTCGGACAGCGAAATATTGAGCTGCTACCGCTCGGTACGGACGTCAGCGGCTACATACTCTATCACCACGAACACGCGGACGGCAGCGGGGTCTTCAGCAAACGCGAGGGCGAGTACCCGCTAGGCGCGGAGCTTATCGCGATTGCCGATATATCGGACGTTGAAAACCGTTTTCAAAATACGCGCGATTTAGACGCTTTGCTTCGCAGGACGGAGCGCGACCCGCGCTTTACTAAACGCGCCGCCTACGCGCTCTGTTCCGTATTGAGCGATGAACTGCTTGAAAAACTTCGCGACGAGAATATCGCCGCTACTGACGAGCTTTTAATACCCGCGTGGAATATTCAGCCGGACGACGCGGCTTTAATGAAAATCGCGGAACTCGCGGCTCATATTATCGACTATAAATCGGAGTTCACGCGCCGCCATACTTCGCAGATTGCTAACCGCTCCTGGCTTATGGGCGAGTTTTACGATTTCAGCCGCGCTGAAAAAGCGCGGCTGTTTCTTGCGGCGGCTTTGCACGACCTAGGGAAACTCGCCATACCGCCCGAAGTTCTCGAAAAAGCCGGTAAACTCACGGACGAGGAGTTTATAACAATAAAAAGCCACGTATCCCAAACTCGAAAGCTGCTGAAAGGCGTGGAGGGCTTAGAGGAAATACGCGAATGGGCGGGTAACCATCACGAAAAGCTGAACGGCAAAGGCTATCCGCGGGGCTTGGACGCCTCCCGACTTGATTTTAACTCGAGGCTTATCGCCTGTATCGACGTGTATCAAGCGGTAAGCGAAGCGCGTCCGTACCACGGGCAACGGACGCACGGCGAAACTATGGCGATTTTACAAAGAATGGCGGCGGACGGCGGCCTTGACGCGGATATAGTAAGCGATATGGATACGGTTATGGCGCGGTATTCGATGAAGGAAGTCCCCGCGCCGGTGTAAACTGGGGCGGGTTTGAAACCCGCCCCGTTCGTTCTGTTACGTGATTTTATTTTACGCCTACCTTATCCCTTGCGTAGTCGAAGAAGAAGCTTCGCACTATCTCGCGGCGCTCGTTTGCCTCGGGGGAGTTGTCGCCCATTCCTCCTACCATTGCGCTGAACGTGAAATCGCCTCCCGGCGCGTAGCTGTCTACGTACTCCGCCAACGCGTCCTTAAGCTTTTGCTTGTCAACCGTCTTGCCGCCCAGTTCGCCCTGACTGTCCCAGCCGCCGGACATTACCAGTTTGCCGCAGTATTTTTGCTTTATCGCCTTGCAGTCGTTTGTTATCTGTATCGGGTTCCACTCGCGAACGCCTATTTCGAGCCAGTCGTCTATAAACTGCTCTGATTTGCCGCAGTCGTGGCGGTTAATGAACGCTCCGTTCTCACGCGCAAGGTCGCAGTGAAGCGTATGAAAGGGCTTGAAAAACTTACGGTACATCTCAAGCGAAAAGAACGGGGCGCGGTAAGCCGCGTCGTCGTCCATAAGTATATACACCTCCGGCTTAACATAGCGGAAAATATCCTTTGTAACTTCAATATAAAACTTTGAGATATGTTCAAGCAGGGCAAGCACTTCCTCCGGCTCCTCATACAGCGCGAGCATAGCGTTTTCAAAGCCCATAAGCGCGACGAGCGTTAGAAAGTAGTCGCCGCCGTCCGTAACAACCGCGACTTGCGAGCGGTCAATTTGCCCGGAACGCGCCTTATAATACGCCTCCTTATCGCGCCCCGATAAATCCGGGAGTTTTATTATGTCGCGCCATTTTGTTATATCGTCAAGCACAACCTCGCCGGGCTTCGGCATAGCCCCGAAGCCGTTATCCGGGCTTCCGACGTAGGTCACGCCGAGGCCTGTTACAATAGGTCCGTTGGGAGCCATTTGCGGCGTTAGAAGCTCGTCCGTTACTCCCGCCATATACGGCTCGAGCATTGACGGCACGTATTCGTAGCTCTCGTGGTTTAACATACGCAGATAGTTTTCTTTAGGTGTCATAATAAACCTCTTTTCAGCCGACAGGCGGTTTGAAATATGTCTGCGGAGGAGCGTCGGGGCCGCCTATACGGTACACCTCGCCGCTCTCCCTGCGCTTGAAAAACACGCGCTGGTTAATCGGGTAGCGCATAGTTATCGCGCCTTTAGGACAGGCGGCAATACAGCAGCCGCAGAACCAACATTCGTCAGGGTAAATTACAATCGGCGGGTTTCCCGCTTCGGGGTTCGGCATAAGCGTCTGCGTCCTGCAATGGCGCGTACACTCGTTGCAGGCTATACATTTCTCCGAGTCAACCGATACGGTTTGGTTCGGGGCAATCGGGTTCGGTACTAAATACGCTTCCATATCACTGTGCCTCCTTTTCAAGCGCGCGGCAATTGTCGTAGTTTTCCTTGTAGGTAGGGGCGTAGGGAGCCTTCAGCCACCAGCCGTCCTCCTTGTATGTGCGTATCATTTCGCCGTCTATAAGCTTTGTAAACATCAGCTTGTCTTTCGCAATACCCTCCGCTTCGGATTCAAAATTCGCGAGGCAGAGATAGAGATAAATCTCCGCGACTGTAACGCGGCTCTCCGCTTCAAGCACACGCGCCAGTTCGTGAGGATTTCGCGCGTAAGTGAGCCGCATTTCGTGCTTCTTGATACTGTCAAGCCACATCAGACCGTGCTTACAGAGCGCAACCGAGCGAAACTCCCCGCAGTCCTGCTGCATAACGCGGTTTAAGCCCATCCACAGCTCTTTCCAGCTTACGGAGGCTTCCTCGTTTCCCGCGCGTTTTACGGGAGCGTATACGCGCTCTTTTTCTGCCGCAACCTGCGCTTCGCTTATCTGCCCGCGCGTTACCTTTAGCGCGTATTCTGCCGCGCGGTTTCCCGCGTAGCCGCCGGAGGAACCCGCTACCGCGCCGCCCTGCCCCGATTCCGAGCCGGATACGAATAGACCCTCGACATTTGACATCTGCTTCCAGTCGCTCGCTATGCCCTTTAGCGTGTCGGCTTTCCAGAATTTATTGTTATCGGGTTCGCCCTGGAACCAGTCTTTCCAGCGGTTCCCGAAGTTTTCAGGCGTCATAACAGGGCATTGCAGCATATCCGTGTCGGGGTTAAAACCCGCCTTGTTGTAGTAGTCGTAGACCGCGTAGCGCGTCCGTCCCTCGTTGCCGACCATCAAGCCCCAGATACCGCGCCGCTCGTGTTCGGGAAGCGACGATAAATCAGCCCAGAGCGGCAGCTCATACGTTCCGTTGCGAATAAGCTCCGGGTCGATATAGGGCGTAGGGCGGTTCATACTCATAAACCTCTCGCCGGGCGCGGGTAAGGTGCGCTCCTCAACAGTTGTAATCGGATTGCCCTGCGAGTCTATCCACGGTATTACCGTACCCTTGTTATCGACAATAGTACAGGGGTGCCAGGTATTGTCGGGGTTGCCGATACCGTACCAGGGCCAGCCGAAGGGACCTGTCATCATACTTTGCCCGAAGGATTCCTCGCTGTAGAGTTCCGCGCCCGCGTTCCACGCCATTGCCACGCCGTCCCCGGTATTGCGCGGGTCTGCCCTGTAGCCGTTTGCGAACATTTCAGAGTTAAACGTCCAGGTCTGCGTACCCTGCATTGATACTCCGGCAGTGCTGATAATAACGCACTTCGCGCTGAATACGTAGAACTCGCCGCTTTCCTCGTTAAAGCCCGTTGCGCCCGTTATCCGCGCCCCCGGCTTGCCGTTTTCCGTTAAAAGCGACGTAATCATAACACGCTCGTAAAGCGCCACGGTCGCCTCCTTAGCGAGACCGTCACGCATATGCTTTTTGAGCGCCGCGCCGCCGCGCAGACGGATTGACGAGCGGGTTTTATAATCGTAGGCGTACATAATCTTTGTCTTATCGTCGCGGAACGGCGCGCCCTTAAATTCGTCCTCCTCGTCGCGGAAGTGCAGCCCCAGTTTTTCCATTTCGAGGAGGTTTTCCCAGGAGCCTTTCATATGTATGTACGACCTGTGGTCACGGCGCGGCATAAAGTAATTTTCCTCGTGGGGCAGGTCCATAACTTCCTCCGGCGTTATCGCGCAGTCGGGGTTTGAGAAGCAGTCGAGGTAGTGGTCAAGCCCGCTTCCCCCGCTTCCGCTGGTGTCCACGGGCGACTTGTCGACTACGGCGACCTTTACTCCGCGCCGCGCAGCCCTTAGCCCCGCCATTGCCCCCGCTACGCCCGCGCCGATAATCAGCACGTCCGTTTCTACGCGGTTCTCAACATCGTACCGCACCGGGTACGGCCACTTAGCGGGTTCGCTGCCATAGTTAATCTGCTTTGCCATACGTTCTCCCTCTTTCTGTTTGATGTGGTGATTTTGATGTGATGTGATGTGTTATAATTGAGCGTGTATTCAAGGAGTAGCGGGTTAAGTATCACGTAGCGAGTCAAAAGCCCGTCATTGCGAGCCGCGGAACGCTCGCGATACGTACCAGTGAGACCGGCGCGGCAATCCAGTGCCGGAGGCGTAACATACGTATCTGTGGCTCTTACTACTGGATTGCTTCGCACCTATACCGCGTTGTATGTTAAGCTTACCGGTGCTTCGCAATGACGGACTTTTGAGTTTTCCGCACTTTCTTTACTAATTACGCGCTATATATTCGGCAGTATCGCGCCGTGTTTTAGCAGCTCGCTCCGCAGTTTTGTGAAGTCAACGTCCCGGACGCTTACTCCGTCGCTTACGGCTATTGCCGCGGCGGCTCCCGCCGCCTGTCCGAAGCACATACAGTGCGGTATAAGATTGAAAAACTCCTGAAACTCGTGGTCGGAGGAAAACGCCCTGCACGCTACAAGCAGTCCGTCTATCCCCTTCGGTATCAATGAACGGTAGGGTATATACGTGCGCGGATACTTAAGCGACAGCTCGCCCCGGTCGTTATCGGCAAATATCGCTATAGTATCCTCAAAGGGCGTGTCAGTATCCATATCCTTTTCCGTCAGATAATATTCGCCGATTATCCTGCGCCCGCCGGAGGTTCCGAGTTGCGGCGAACTCAGCATTATAAAGCTCTTTTCAAAGCCCGGCATATGCTTTTTAAGAAGCTCCCAGCCGCGCACCTGCTCTGTGCGCGTTTTTGCGTCTATGTAAGTCATTTCCTCAATATCCGTCTGGTTAAGCGAACCTACAAGACGGTGAACCCACACAACGCCCTCCTGGTTATCGAGCAGACCCCTTGAAAAAAACACCGAGCCTCCGGCTTTTGTAATCTCCTCGCTAACGCGTTTATACGCCTCCGGCTCGTTTGAAACGAACTCGTCATATTTCGCAAGGTCAACGTTGCAAATCCAGTACACCCAGCCAAACTGCGCTATACGCGAGCCGGGAACCATATAGTCGGTAGTCTCAACTCCCGTTTTAGGCAGGAGGTCGCCGTCCCCGGAACAGTCGATTATAACCTTACCCAGTAACGCCTGCCGCCCGGATTTGCTCTCGACTATAACGCCCTTTACCGCTCCGTCCTCAATAATCGGCTCCGTTACCCAGGTGTGCAGGAGCAGTTCCGAGCCGGACTCGTAAACCATCGCGTTTATCTCGTCCTTAGCGACTTCCGGGTCGATTACCGCCGTGTAGAGCGTTATGTACTCGCCCTCGGCGTTTTTTCTTACGTAAAAGTGCGTCATATTCGCGTTGACGTATTTGCCGACTACTGCGGCGTTCGGCTTCCCCCAGTATTGAGCCTCCGGCGCGCTCGCCGCGTCCCGCGCCGCGAGCCTGTCAAGCAGTTCCTGGCAAAAGCCGCCTATTAAACGCTCGCCGTATATGCTCCCCAGATTAGGGATTATATTGACAAGCCCTCCCGTTGACATACCTCCGAGATGACCGTAGCGTTCAATAAGTATAGTCTTAGCCCCCGCCCGCGCCGCCGATACCGCCGCCGCGATGCCTCCGGGACCGCCTCCGACGACTATAACGTCAGTTTCGCGGATTACCTCGACAGTCCTCCGCGCTTCCTCAAGCGTTTTTGAGGTTTTGCCCTTCCTGTCAAACTGGTGAACCGAATCGTAAGCGCTGAATACCTCCGAACCATACGTTGCCATACGCGCCGCCTTTCTGTGTGTTACGAATACACGTGTTATTTTTGTTATTATACCATATTTAGCAAACCGTGTCAACTGTTGACAGTTAGCAGTTATTCCAGATAACAGTTATCAAATATCAAATATCAGAGACGATAGTTCAGTTAACAGTTAGCAAATATCAGATATCAGAGACGGAGGTTTGGACGGGGGGGACGCGGGACGTGGGTTTTGTACGTGTATTGAAAAGGTAGCCATTCAAAAGTCCGTCATTGCGAAGCACCGGTAAGTGTGCGATACGTACCCAGTTACAGGTGCGAAGCAATCCAGTGCCGGGGGGAAAACATACGTATGTTACACTCCCGGCACTGGATTGCCGCGCGCCTATACGTCCTACGTATCGCAAGTGCGGCGGCGCTCGCAATGACGGTGCGCCGGGACGCTGGGTAAGCCGGGGGTACTGGGCTTGGATTGCTTCGCGCGGCTCGCAATGACGGGGCGCCGGGACGGCGCACCACGCGCACGGCGTGGGACGGGGGAGGGCGGGTTTGAAACCCGCCCCTACACGCCGCAACGTATATTGACACGGCGTAGGGGCGCGATTTATCGCGCCCCTACGTTTATGTTTGTAGTGGTTTATTCCCGCACTTCCCCACTGCCTTCTGCCGCCGCTATTCCTGCTATTGCCTCGAAGCCGCCGTCAGCTAGTTTGTTTAGTCTTATAAACGCTCCCGCGTTTACGCTTATCGCTCCGTATTCGTCGGTTCCGTCGGGGAGCGTTACCTCGAATAGGTACGCGTCTATTTTTTCCCATAGGGTTGTTATTGCCCTAAACTCCGCTTTTACCGCGCCTAAGCCCTGTATCGCGTAAGTTTCCGTTAAGAGGTTATACGCGTCCTCCTGCGATATTATGCTGATGTATGTTTCGCCCAGACGCTCCTGCGGCTCGCCCGGTAGTCTGTTCGGTGCCGCAAAGACGTTCGGCGACGCCGCCGCGGCGGGTTCTACAGGCTCGTTAATCGGGGTCGGGGTTGCGCGTAGCGACGGTTTTTCCCCCGTTGCCGCTTCGAGCGTGCTTATAAACTCCGGCAGAGTATAGCCGTCGTATTTATTTAATTCCGGGTAGGACGAATGTGAAAACATTTTCCCCTCGTCGTCAAGCTCGAACAGTACGTCGAAATCGCCTACAACCTCATATGCCGAGTAGCCCGGCTGGAAGCGTAGCGGCAGGACGTATATACCGCCCGCTCGCAGGAGGTTACTGGCCTCGTCCATTGCACAGCCGCCTATGAGGTACTGACGGATAAGAACTTGGTTGCCTGTAGATACCGTTATATCGTTCCACTCGCTTGTGTCTAAATTTCCTGCGGCAAGCGGAATATATTCCACGAGCGCGGTTTGCATATTATCGCCCTCGGCGGCAATTTCAATTACGTTCGCGGTAAGCACGAACGCGTCCGCGGTCTTTATTAAAATGTCGAGGTCGGTAAACGCGAGCCTGTCTGCGGCGGCGGTTCCTGTATCGCCCCATTTTTCGTTTAGAACATTGCCGGAGGCGGGTAGCCCGCGCCAGTCCTCCAGCGCGATATAGCAGGCCTCGTACATTATCGAAGGGTCGATTTTAAGCGGCGGCGCGGGAAGCATTACGCGCTCGTCCGAGGGTATTTTCTGCCAATTTTCAGGTTCAGCGTCCGTACCCACCGAGATTAGTGCGCCACCCGTACCGGCTTCGGTCTCTAAACTGTCCGCTGCGTTATCGGCCTGACCTGCTAAAATGTCCGAAGCGCCGTCCGTGTCCGCTGCGCCGTCCGTGGGCTGTGTGTTTAACAGCGGCATTGCGAAATAAATCGCTACGGCAAGACAGGCCGCGAGCGGCAACGCCCATTTCAGACGCGCGGTGAAGCGCACACGCGTTTGCCCGGTAGGTTCGGCGCGGGTTATGAGTTCGTCGTCGATGTTTTCTATTGATTTTAGGATTTTCATATTACTATATCCTCGCTTTCAAGTTTTTGTTTCAGCCTCCCTCTCATACGAAACAGCAGAGAGGTAACTTTATTCTCGCCATAGCCGTACTCCGCGGCTATGGCCTTTATATTTTGCAGGTACCAGTAGCGTTTTACGAAAATGTCAGAGTTTTCCTGCGGCTCGGCGTGTAGAAATTCGTTTATGACGCGGGTTATTTCGCCGCCGTCGGCGTCCTCGGGTAAGGCAAATTCCGCGAGTTCGTCAAGGGCTATCTCGACTACGCCGCCGCCGCGTTTTTGAGTATGCGCGGCTTCCCAGCGGTCGAGGGCTATGTTGCGCGTGATTTTCCCCAGAAAGGCCTTAAGCGAGCGGGGTTTCATCGGCGGGATACTGTTCCACGCTTTCAGCCAGGTTTCGTTTACGCACTCCTCCGCGTCGCCCCCGCTGTGTAGTATGTTCTCCGCGATTTTACGGCAGTACGAGCCGAATTTTTCCGTGGCAACGCTAAGAGCGTCCTCCGAACGTTTCAGGAATAAGTCTATGATTTCAGTTTCCATATGGTTGTCACTCCTCAATATTGAGATTTCCCGCCTCAATTATAAAGACGGGAAATTCCGGCGCGCATTGCACTTAAAACAATGAATAGGGAATAATGAATAATTACGGTGGAGGGACGTGAGTTTTAGGGACGCATCTCCGTCCCTCCCCCGTCATTGCGAGCGCCGGATAGCCTAAGATACGTACTATGTTTTAGGCGCGAAGCAATCCAGTGCCGGAGACCAAAGACACGTATCGGAGGCTCCCGGCACTGGATTGCTTCGCCGCTAAACGTTGTACGTATCTTACGCTTTCCGCGGCTCGCAATGACGAACTCTTTTCACTTTATAAAAGCTCTTTTACTTTATGACCCCCCCCTATTCACCTTTATGAACCCCCTACGCCACTGCGGCGGGGTTTGGGGGCGGTATGCTTTCTACGTCGTCTGTCAGCCATTCCGGGTAGCCGTTGCTTCCTGTTTTCATTATTTCTTTTTCGTTGCTTAGGTAGTATTCAATCTGCGCGGGTTCGCTATATTCCTCCGGCACTGTATCCGGCATTGTATTATAATTTGCCGGGTCTATTTTTATTAGATACTTGTATGTTTTGCTTTTTATTTCGCCGCGACCGAATTTATCGCGGGTGTTATCCTTTGTTACGGTGTATATATTGCCGTCAAAGTCGTAGTCCTTTATAATAGGGTCGCCTTCTACCGTGTACTGCATTGTCCGCATAGAGGCGGCTTTTCCCGCCAGCGCGTTTATGTAGAAATTGTCCACTATATTACGGTTATAGACCTCGTTCAGGGTTTGAATAAACAAATTGTCACGCAGAGCCTGTGAATAATCATAATCGGCGGGAAGTTCCGCGAGCGGCTTTAGCCCTGTCTGCGGCGACTGCGTTGGCTGATACTGCGGCGATTGGGACGCGTCGGGGACTGTGCGGTCGAGGTATTTGCGGGTATCGGGATTGTAGCCCGTGAGTTCGCCGCCCCGGATTACGAGGTTGCCGCCGCTTAAAAAATCCATATTGTCTGCCATATATTTTGTCTGTCTGACATACACATTTCCGCCCTTCATTGAGAGCCAATAGTCGTAGGAGAAGCGGTCGGACAGGGTATAGAGCGTATCCTCGTAGTAGTCGTAGGCGCAGACGCGGGTATCGACTATTCCCGAGCCAAAGCTTACGGAGGCGCAGATTTCCGGCCGTCCGTCCTGCGTCAGGTCTGTTAGGAAGGTATCCCAGACGGGCATACCGCCAAAGAGCCGCTTTTCGCCGTCCTCTGTGACTGCCGTTATCGATTCGGGCGTCCAGTTAAAGACTACGCCGGGGTACGCGTCGAGTTCGAGCGCGGTATTGCCCACAATCTCCTGGTCGCGGTAGTATTCAATCCACTGTGTGGGTTCAAAATATTTCTGAACAGTATCGCCGGGGCGCGGGTTTAGAATATTAGGGTCGCTGTAGACGTATTTATTATAGTCGATGTTTTCAGCGATGTCAGCGGGGATTTGTCCCGCGTTTGCAATCACTTTCCATTCGCCGTTTATGCTTCCTAAAAAATTCCAGCCCTGCGAAAGGGTGTCAGCGTCAACGGTTATTGTGACAGAATACAGTTCGTCGTTGATGTAGCCGTAGCTTACGATATTGTAATCTGTGAACCAGGGTGTTTCGTCGGGTTGCGGGTAGTCGCGCTCGTCCTCGTAATACATATAGCCTATGGCTGTGCTGATATCCCCGGTTTTGACTGCCTTGATGTAGTTATTTAGTACGTCCTGCGCTTCCTGCGGGACGTTTGGGCTTGGTCCGTCGCCGCGTGTGGGAGGGCTTTCCCAGCTGTCCTCGGGGTTTTTTAGGCTTCCCGCACCAATAAGAATTGCAGCAGCCGCTATTGCAAGAATTAGTACCGCGGAGATGATTATTGCCGGTTTAGTAAACTTCCTGTTTTTCATAATCGCGCCGAGCCTTTCTTTGAGCGCGTTCTTTTCCGCGCACATTGTTGTCGACAGTACACCGAACGGGAGCCTGTTTTCCGCCGCTACGGCTATTAAAGTTTCGCCGTAGCTTTGTTTTTCCGCCGCGCCGAGGTCGCGTATTACAGCTTCATCACAGGCCAACTCGCAGATACGGCTTATTTCCCTACGGAATATCCACACGATAGGGTTAAACCAGTGGATTGCGCCTACTATTACCGACAGCCACTTTATCCGGAGGTCGCGGCGGCGGTAGTGAGTTAATTCGTGCATTAAAATGTTGTCAAGCTCCTGCGTTGAGTAGTCGATATCGGGCAATACAATCGCCGGAGTGAAAAAACCGATTAGCATAGGCGTTTGAACGTTCGGGTTGCGATAGACAGGCAGTTTGAGCGTTATATCCGTTGTTATATTGCTGACTTTCAGCTTTCCGACGAAAGAGATATAGCCGCAGAAAATTACTCCGAAGTAAACTATCGCTCCGAGCCACCAGACTACGGGAAGCATATCGCTCCACTCCTGCCACCATACGGGCGGCGTTGCCGCTTCAAGCAGCGGCTCGAGCGATATATCGTAGCCGCCGTTGCCGTCGATTATCGCGTCCCAGCTGTCCAATATCTCCGTATTTGACTGCATTGCGCGGTCTACGAAGTTGCTTATGACGGTTACGGGGATTTTTGCTTCGCGAACGTCTATAGCGGGGAGTTTTATGAACATTGAGAACGGTATTAGCAGTACAATCAATAGCGTTATGCACATTCCGTACTGCGCCGTCGTAGGCAAACGGTTTTTGAACAGCGGTCTCAAAACAAAATACAGCAGTATAAGTATGCTCCCGACTATTGACATCGTTAGTATCGCGCGGAACGTTCCGAGCCTTGATACGAAGGAGATGAAATCATACGTCAGCATTGTCATTGTCGCTGTCCTCCACTTTGAAATACGCTTTTAGCTCGTCAATATCCGCTTCGGAGAGTTTGCCGCCGGAGACCAGCGCCGCCGCGAGCTGCTTCGCGCTTCCTCCGTAAAGCTTATCAAGCAGCGACTGTTGCTCAAAACGCGCGTAGTCGGCGCGTGAAACGTTCGGCGTGTAGCGGGCGATACCGCGCCGCTCGGCCGTGATAACGCCCTTGTCGGTCAGCCGTCGAATAAGCGTGTTGATAGTCGATTTATCCCACTCGGTGCTGCGCTGAAGCTCAAGCCGAAGTTCGGTAAACGATACGGCAACGCCCTCCCGCCAAAGGATTTTCATAATTTCAAGCTCCGAGTTGGTAATCCGCGCCGCGAGGTTTGGCATAAGCGTTGCCCTCCGTGTTACAATTGTGGTATGTGTGTATATGATACACCTTTGTGCTGTGTTTGTCAAGAGCTATTTTCAAATAACAGTTATCAAATATCAAATATCAGAGACGGGGGGGTTGGACGGGGTTGCGTCCTGCGGGGGAAACCACCCCGCCGCCTGCGGGCGGCACCCCTCCCAAGAGGGGAATAGGTTTGGACGAGGGTTGCGGATTGGACGGGGGTTGCGGTGTTGCGAAAGCCTCCTCCGTAAATTCCCCTCTTGGGAGGGGTGGCGCGTAGCGCCGGGGTGGTTTCCCCGCGCCGTGCGCGGACGTAACCCCGTCCACCGTCCCGGCGCTCTGCGCCGGGACAGGGCAGGGCTTCGCCCTGCCCGTCTTTGCGAAGCCGCCGCCGCACTTGCGATACGTAGTTGATGATATGCGGCGAAGCAATCCAGGTTTGACGTAGGATTGTGCGATACATACGTATGTTGTCCCCCCGGCACTGGATTGCTTCGCACCTGTAACGTTCTACGTATCGCGGGCGTACCGGTGCTTCGCAAAGACGGCGCACGGCGCCGGGACGCAGGACGGGGGGAGGGCGGGTTTGAAACCCGCCCCTACGAAACGTAGCACTCATTTGACACTCCCGCAACCCTCGTCCAAACCCCCGTCTCTGATAGTTGATATTTGATAACTGTTATTTGAAATTCCCCTCTTGACAAATGGTGCTGAATATGTCATAATATGCAAAGTCTATATACACTTCAAACTTCACGGAGGTACAAAATGAAAAAACTGTTAACCTTGATATTGGCTTTAGCCTTGACGCTTTTGCTGGTTGCCTGTTCCGGGGGCGCTGATTCCGGGACTTCCGCTTCTCCGGTGGCTACACCCGAAGCTACTCCTGCCGCTACGCCGGAGGCTACTCCTGCGGCTACTCCCGAGGCTACGCCGGAGGCTCCGGCTACTGAGGCTCCCGAAGCGCCGGACGCTTCCGGCGGCGGACTTAGCGGCTCTACCTCGGAAATCCTCGATTCGGTTTTAGCCCTCGGCAATGAGGCGCTCGGAGCCGACGACTCGCTTCCGATGACTTTCCCCTCGGACGTGACGGCCGATAACTCGCAGAATATGCTGGGGCTTGACGCTGACCAGTTCGGTACATATGTCGCGGAGGCGGTCGCCCACACCGCCGCGATTTCCACCACGCCCTACGAGGTCGCGCTTATCCGCTGCAACGACAGCGACGCGGCGGCAGAGGTACGCAAGCTCGTCGCCGCCGGTTTTGACTCGAACAAGTGGATTTGCGTCATTCCCGACGAAAGTTTCGTTATGCAGAGCGGTGAGTACGTTTTCCTCGGCGTAGCGAGAGCCGGCGAGGCGTTATATCTGAAAGAGGGCTTCGCGGAAATCGCAGGGATTAGCGCGAACGACGCGGACGTTTTCTTTACAAAGGCGTAATTTTGCAAAAATTCACAAAAATTTTTAATAACGGAGGATTACTTATGGCAACCCTGAAAGGTTCAAAAACCGAAGCTAATTTACACGCCGCCTTTGCCGGAGAGGCTATGGCGCGCACTAAATACGACTTTTACGCCAGCGCCGCCAAGAAAGGCGGCTACGAGCAGATTTCAAATTATTTTACTGAAACCGCTAAAAACGAAAAAGAACACGCGGAAATTTGGTACAAAAAACTCGGTCTAATCGGCGATACGCAGGCGAATTTAGCGGCGGCGGCGGCGGGCGAACACGAGGAATGGACGGAGATGTACAAAAACTTCGCGGCGACCGCGCTCGAGGAGGGTTTCGTAGACCTTGCCGCGCTGTTTGAGGGCGTTGCGGCAATCGAAAAACATCACGAGGAGCGCTACAACGAATTGCTCGCGAATATCAATTCCGGCGCGGTTTTCAAGCGCACGGAGGAAACCTACTGGATTTGCCGCAATTGCGGCCACGTCTACAAAGGCGCGGAGCCGCCCGAGCTCTGCCCCGTATGCTCGCACCCGCAGGCGTATTTCCAGTTGCTTGTCAAGGATTATTGATTTTTTCTAAAATTTACGTACTATTCACTGCGGCTCGTAGGGGCAACGCACCCTCGCCCCTGCGAGCCGCACAAAATAGCCGCACTATAAGCGCGAAAATTGTTATAAAAAAGGTGGGGTTAATGTGACTTTTCCTTATTTTTCCGACCTTGCGAGTATCGGGGGCTTTGCGCTGTCTATACTCAGCATTTTGCTTTCTACAATTCTTATTATTCGCACGAAAAATATCGCTAACGCCGTTGAAAAAACGGAGGCTAAAATTAAATTCGCGTCGGAGGGTGAAATTATCCTTGCGTCTATTCACTCCTGCAAAGAATCTATTTTTGCCGGCGGCGACTTAAATATTGAAATTATTTCGACGCTTCGGACGCATATTTATCGCTATGAACACACGTACACGCCGCTTCACCAGAAAGAGGATAAGGCGCATTTAGTTAAAATTTTATATTATTTACGCCGCCCTCTTGATAAAATTGACAGGGAAAAACTTTGCCAGGAGCTTGATTATTTCGACGCGATTTTCCACGACGAGAGCAAAGAAAGCCCTTTAATTGAAGAATAATCAGAAAGGACAATTTTATGCTTTTTTCGAGTGTAACATTCCTGTATTGGTTTTTCGCAATCGTCCTCTCGGTTTATTTCCTCGCGCCTATGCCCAGGGGCTCGACGGCGATTCGGAACACTGTGCTGCTGCTCGCGAGCCTGGTATTTTACGCCTGGGGCGAGCCGATATACGTGCTTCTGATGCTCGCGCAGTGCTTCAGCGGCTGGTTTTTTGGGCTTTTAATTGATAAATTCAGAGGGCGCGGGAGTTCAAAAGCCGCGCTCGTCGGGTCGCTCCTCGTCGGCTTCGGGGGTTTGATAATTTTCAAATATTCTGATTTTTTTATAAATGTTACGAACGCCGTTTCAGGCGCGTCGTTCGATTTATGGCGGCTTGCGCTACCGCTCGGAATTAGTTTTTACACGTTTCAGATTTTGAGCTATACGATTGACTTGTATCGCGGCGGCGCGAAATTGCAGAAAAATTTCTTTACTTTTTCGACGTATGTAATGCTTTTTCCGCAGCTTGTCGCGGGGCCGATTGTGCGTTATACAGACGTCGCGGCCGAGCTTCATCACAGGGAACACACGCTCGAGGGCTTTTCAAAGGGCGCGTTCCGCTTCGTAATCGGGCTTGGGAAAAAGATTTTAATTGCGAACGTTTTAGGAGAATTATCGGAAATTTGCCGGAACAGTTCTGATAAAAGCGTGCTTGCGGCCTGGCTTTACGCGGTCGCTTACGCGCTACATATTTATTTTGATTTTTCCGGCTACAGCGATATGGCAATCGGAATGGGGCATATTTTTGGCTTCAAATTTCTTGAAAATTTTAATTATCCGTATATAGCGAAAAGCGTCACGGAATTTTGGCGGCGGTGGCATATGTCGCTCTCGACCTGGTTCAAGGACTACGTTTATATCCCGCTCGGAGGCAATCGCGTCACGCCTCTGCGGCACATTTTTAATATAATGCTCGTGTGGTTTTTAACGGGATTTTGGCACGGCGCGGGCTGGAATTTTATCCTCTGGGGCGTGTATTTTGGTGTTATTTTATTGATTGAAAAATTCGCGCTCGGGAAAATTTTGAAAAAACTCCCCGTAATTATTTCGCATATTTACGTAATGCTGATAGTTATAATAAGCTGGATATTTTTCGACGGTTATTCGCTCACGGCCGCCGCGGCTACGCTTTCGCAAATGTTCGGGGCGGGCGCGTCGGGCTTTGCGGGGAGCGAGGCGCTGTATTATCTAAATTCTTATAAAATCCCGCTAATTCTCGGAATAATCGGCAGCACTCCGATTGTGAAAATTTTAGCGGAAAAATTCCGCGATAAATTCTCGCGTTTAGCGGTTGCCGCGCAGCCGCTTGTTACCGCGATTACGCTGCTGCTTGTAACCGCGTATCTTGTGGACGGCTCGTTTAATCCGTTCATTTATTTCCGTTTTTGATAGGAGGAGGGTAAAATGGATAAAAAATTGAGGGAAATTCTTACGGCTTCAATATTTATAGCGTTCTTAGGAGGCTTTTTAATTTTACATTCTTTAATAACGCCGCCGGAGGTTTCGCTATCCGAGCGTAGGCAGCTTGCGACTATGCCGAAGCTGAACGCGCAAACGCTGAAAAGCGCGGAATTTATGGATAATTTTGAGGATTACGCCGCCGATAGTTTTACGTTCCGCGACACGTTCAGGACAATCCGCGCGTTTTCCGTGCTAGATATTTTCAGATTATCCGATAAAAGCGGGCTTTATTACGATGAAAAAGTAGGCGCGGGGAAAATAGAAAAATTAGACGAAAATTCCGCGCGGAAATCTGCTGAAAAAATCCTCAAAATGGCGCGGAGCCTGGAAGGGCTGAATGTTTACTACTCGGTGGTTCCCGATAAAAGCGTTTACGCCGGGCGTGATTTGCCCGGGTTTGACCCCGTTAAAACGCGGGAAATTTTAGCGGAATTTTTAAGTGATTATCAATATATTGATTTAACAGATTCTCTGAGCGCGGAAAGTTTTTATAAAACCGACCTGCACTGGGACCAGACGAAAATAGGTGGAGTTTCCGCTAAAATTTTGCGGGAAATGTACCCGCAAAGCGATTTAATTTCGGCAATAAACCCGAATATTTATGATATTATCAACGCCGGGGAATTTCAGGGCGTGTATACCGGGCAACTCGCGCTCCCGCTTGCCCCGGACGAGCTGACGTATTATCGCGGAACCGACTGGATTGTGAAATACGCAAACGAGAAAACGCTCGAACTCGAGGAGGGCGAAATGTACGACACAGCGGCGTTTGCGGGGCGTGACCCCTACGATATTTTCCTGCGCGGTTCGCAGCCGTTTATTACGATTGAAAACCCGAATAATTTTGACGGCCGCGAATTATATCTTTTCCGCGACTCGTTTTCCTCGAGCCTCGCGCCGCTCCTCGCAGTTTATTACAGCAAAATTACGCTGATAGATTTGCGTTATATCGACAGCCGCGTACTGCCGCTATTGACGGAGTTCAAGCCGGGCGCGGACGCGCTGTTTTTGTACAGCTCGCAGGTGCTGAATAATTCGTCAATTTTGCTGGTGTCGTAGGGGATATGCGTTCTATAAAACTGCGTCCTCTATAGGGAAAGCAAAACTTTGACTATCCTTTACATCTATGCGGTTACCTTTTTTCAAAATTCTGTTAATTTCCGCTTCGCGTCTTTGGTCTTTCCTTGAAAAGTATCGCACGACAAAACTATCTACAATAGCGTCCGCGGTTGTAATGAGGAAATGACGTTCTGCGGCGTTTTGTCCTGCTTCACTAATAAATTTATATATAATTTTATCGTCGCCGTTGCGATATATTTTTACACTATCTTTTAGTTTTTGTCCTTCGCTTAAATCTTTGTATAATATATTCCAACCATTTATTTTATTCGGTTTAACCACTTTTTGGTTGTCATAAGGTATTTCAAAAAACTCTTTTCTTGCTTTAGCACTCAATTTGTTGAAATGATTATCGGATTCAAATTCCGAATTGCCCGTCATTTTATCTTTAAGATACGTTTTGTTTTCCTCATCGGAACCGTTTTCCATTTTGCCATATATTTTTGCAAACCAGTGCGCGTTTGCGGTAATTTCCGCTCTTGCGCTTTTACCGACCGCATCTTCAATAAAAAGCGAATCCATTGTTAAATCAGCGGCTTTTATTTTGCTCGCAAAATGATATGACCAGCCAATTCTGTTTTCAAAATCGCCGCTTTCATTTTCTGGAATATCCGCGTGCATTATGTCACTGCCGGCAATATATTTTCTATCTCTAGCGGAAGTGTCACAACCGGTTTGCAGTTGCGGTTTGATGTCAATTAAATTTATTTCATTCTCAATTTGCTTCTCCCTAAATTCAATATCCGGAATAATTATTTCAAGTAAATTTTTGCAATCGTCTATATCTTCTTGCTTTATATTCGCACGCTGTAAACCTTTTGCCGCTTCCTCAATAGCAAACGCGGTTTCAATTATATCAGTACCTAAGTCAAACATTGCTATCTCCCTTTGCTTGACATAATATTCACTAATAAAATCTTTTGTTTGTCTTAAAATGTACGGAATTTTTACGGCAAACCTTTCTTTGCAAACTGGTAGTTCTAAACCCGCACAACCAGTTACACAATCAAAAAAAACCTTTCCACAATCTTTAATTGTTTTTATTTCATTTTTTTGCAATATATAAATTTCGCTCGCGCTGGATTTTTCGCTTTCTGTTCTTAATTTTTCGCTATTTCTCATAAACGGGTCATCTGCCGCGATATCTTCATAATTAGTAGGATTCTTCTGACCAAAAACGTAAAAATCGCTGTCACCGATTGTTTGGCTCCCTCTCGTCACGTCAATGCCGAGCTTTTCAAATTCAGCCGGAATGTCCGCCGGAACGCGGTCGCTTCGGATATACAGCGTTGACGGCTCGCTGTCGTTTACCGCTACACGCCGGTCGTCAGCGTTAGCCGCGTCTGCCGGGGCCGCTCCTATTGTATATTCACTTTTTTTTACATATCTCTGCATAACCGCCGCCCTTTGCGCGGTGTTCGCGCTTCCTAACGCCGCCGCTCCGCTGTCCGCGGCGCGTTCTAACGCCGCGCTGTCGTTGACCGGTATGCCGTTTACGCGCGTCGTCGGGGTTACAAGCCCCGACTTTTGCTGTACTACGTGACCGAGTTCGTGCGGCAAATGCCGCTCCTGCCCGGGCGCGATGTGAACATCGTTGCCCATAGTGTACGCCAGAGCCTGAAGCGCGTCGGGCTTGTCCGAATTATAATGCACGCGCACATCGTCAAAGGAAAACCCGGACGCTTCCTCGTATTTCCATTTTAATTTATCCGGAATACCCGTGCGATTTTCCGCGCCCGCCCCAAAGCGTTCGTTGATTTTCGCTCTCATTTTACTTTCAAGCGAAATATCACTCTCCGCGTCCGTTACGCTATCCGCGCCCGATGAGCGCAATAAACCGCCGTTTGAAACGCCGGATTTCAACTGCGCGCCCGTTCGGCTACCGATTGCGCGAGCGTCCTGTTTGGATACACTTGAATATTTATACATTTTGCACCTCACAAAAGTTTTTACAAAGCGGAAAAATATACCAATTGCGCGTTTTCACAAGTATAACACAAGGCTGAACAATTGTCAAGCCGCTGTGTGCGGAATTATGAAGGAAGCGATACAATGCCGGGAGCGCGAGATGTAGAGACGCAAGTGCGTCAGTTTATGTAGAAAAACCAAAATTACCCCTTGCAATCCAACAATGTATATGGTATAATGTTTGCGTATATCATATAACACATTGCTACTTTATGGGAAATTTACATATGCTGGAAAATTTCCAACTCTTGGCTTTCTTTTGTTGCCTGTTCAACTTACATAAATATTCGCGGTTATGACCGCGGGAGGATTATAATATGACCATACGAAAAGCCGCTAACTCACTGCTGGCGTTGCTTTTAACGCTTGCGTTTTTCACGGGGCTGACCGCCTGCGCGCCGGCGCCCGTTGTTCCCCCTCCGCTCGGCGCGAATGTTAAGGTCGGCATTGTGCTGATTGGCGACGAGAGCGACGACGGCTATAACTACAATCACATCGTCGGTCTGCGGCAAGCCTGTGACGAGCTGATTATCCCCGATTCTAACATAGTCATACTGCGAAATGTGCCGGGGGACGAGAGCGCTGAAATCGCTATGAGGCAGCTTGCCGAGGAGGGTTGTAACGTAATCTTCGCGTCCAGCTTCGCCTATGAGCCGTATATGCTCACAGTCGCGCGGGAGTACCCGGATATACAGTTTAGCCACTGTTCGGGTTCGCTTGCCGCTGTTAGCGAGCTTCCAAATGTACATAACTATTTCCCGAAGATTTTCGAGGCGCGATATCTCTCGGGGATTGTCGCGGGACTAAAGGCAAAAGAAATTAACAATTATAAACTCGGTTACATAGGCGCGTATGACCTGCCGGAGGTCGTTTCCGGCTTCACGTCGTTCTATCTGGGCGCAAAATCTGTCGTGCCTGAGGTGACGATGAACGTTATCTACATAATGGAATGGAACAATCTTGTAACCGAAGCCGAAGCCGCCCATAAGCTTGTATCGGAGGGCGCGGGGGTTATCGGTCAACACTCCGATTCAAACGTACCCGCCCTTGTCGCCGAGGAGGACGGAATTTTCCAGGTCGGGTATAACGCCGATATGGTTAACGACGCGCCTCACGCGTCGCTTATCGCCGCAAGACTTCGCTGGAGCGCGTACTACCTCTACGCGCTGAACGCAGTTAAGAACGGGCAGACCTTTGACAAGGACTGGAGCGAGGGCATTTCAAGCGACGCTGTATACCTCTCACAGCTAAACGGGGCGATTGCCGCGCCGGGTACCGCGGACGCTATCGCGGAGGCCGAAGCGCAGTTAAACTCGGGCTATCACGTATTCACGGGACCTATGCGCGGAGTTTCCGCGAGCGGGGAGATTTTAGACCTTAAGGAAGGTGAGTTCTACGACGAATGTAGTACACAGTCAGCTCCGACGTTCGATTTTCTGATAGACGGCATAACGGTTGAATACGTCAGAGAGTGAGGTGTGAGTTTCGGAGGGTGAGCTATGGGTTTCAGAGAAACAATAAGGCAAAGCGGCAGACAGCTTCTCTTTATCATTCTGATATTCGCGGTCGTCGCGACGATAACCGTGATACAATCAAATATAGTTATGCGGAGGCATATGACTGAAACCGCCGGTGAAATGCTGAAAACCGGCGAGGCAAATATAGAAACATCGCTGCTCGAGCCGCAGTCCACAATCATTAGCGGCTCATATGCCATTAGAAATATCCTTACCGGCGAGGGCGCCGACCGTATGGACAGGCTCCGCAACTATCACGTGGGCTTGACCAACTGGCTTATGACAAGCGAAAACCGCCTCTCGGGATTTAACGGTATGTACGGCCTATATGAGGGGATATATATAGACGGGCTGAATTGGGAGCCGCCCGACGACTGGCTCCCGCAATCGCGCCCGTGGTATGTCACGGCTAAGGAAAACCGCGGTAAGGTCGCGATTACCGCGCCCTATATTGACGCGCAGACCGGCGAGGTTGTAATTTCCTATTCTATGGAGCAGTTTTTAGGTCAGGGCTACGGCGAGGGTAAATCCGTCGGGGTCGTTTCAATTGACGTTTTGATGACAAACCTCTGCGAGCGGGTTACGCAGTTAAAACTTACGGACGGAGGCTACGGCGTTTTGCTCGACCAGGGCTATAATATTATGGCTCACCCCGAGGCTGACTACATCGCCCGGAACTATCTGGAACTAAACGATAATATAGCCCACGCGCTTCTCACGTCTGACGACGGGAGGGTAACCGTAGAGTTTATAAACGCCGCGGGAGTCCGGTGTATAGGGGAATACAAGCGCCTGTATAACGGCTGGCACTTGGGTCTTATCACGCCCGTGAATACGTATTTTATGGATTCAAGGGTTATGTCCTTTATACTTGTGCTGCTGTTTGTCGCGGCGGCGTTTGTGCTGTGCTTTATCGTAGCGCGCGTTACAAGCGAGGAGTTAAAGACCGAGCAGAAGCGTCTGCTCGCGGAACAGGCAAGCGTTGCAAAGAGCGATTTCCTTGCGCGTATGAGCCACGAAATACGCACGCCTATGAACGCCGTAATCGGTATGAGCGAACTCGCGGAGCGCGACTACGGTCAGCCGGAAGCTCTCGAACATATTAGGGAAATTAAACGTTCGGGTAAAAATTTGCTGTCGATTATAAACGATATTTTGGATTTTTCAAAAATCGAAGCGGGAAACCTGGAATTAAATACCGCAAAGTACCATACCGCTTCAATGTTTAGCGACGTTTTAAGCATTATCCGCGTCTATATGAGCGATAAGCCGCTTGAACTCGTAACTGAAATTGACCCGAATATTCCGGCGATGCTTACGGGGGACGAGGTTAGAATACGGCAGATTTTGCAAAACCTTCTAAGCAACGCCGTAAAATACACGCGAAACGGCCGCGTCGAGCTAACCGCGTTCTGCGAGCTGACTGACGAAGCTTCAGCGCGGCTTACTTTCAGGGTGAAAGACACGGGAATAGGTATCAAGCCCGGAGATATGGCTAAATTATTCGGCGACTTCGCGCGGATTGACCAGAGCGCGAATAAAAATATTGAGGGTACGGGCTTAGGGCTCGCGATTACGCGAAATCTTGCCCGGGCTATGGACGGCGACGTCTTTGTCGACAGTATCTACGGCGAAGGCTCGACCTTTACCGCTACGGTTATACAAACCTTTGACGACAGCTCGCCTATGGGCGAAATAAGCGGCGTGTATCTTACCTCCGAGCCTCAACAGGTTAAGTTTACCGCGCCCTCCGCGCGGATTTTGATTGTGGACGATATCGCCACTAACTTAAAAGTTATGGAGGGTCTGCTTTCGCCGTATAAAATGCGGGTTGACACCTGTCTGAGCGGGGAACACTCTATTCGCCTTGCGCGGGAGAATAGTTACGATTTCATTTTTATGGACCATATGATGCCGGAAATGGACGGCATAGAAGCCACGGCGAAAATTCGCGCCATAAACGCGGAGGTTCCGATTATCGCGCTTACGGCGAATGCTATTTCAGGTATGCGCGAGATGTATTTGGCTAACGGTTTCAGCGATTACCTGTCTAAGCCAATCGAGGTTGACAAGCTAAACGAGATTATGAACAAGTGGGTTCCGCGGGAAAAACGCGAAAAAGCGAAGCCCGTAGCGGCGGCGGCTGTAGAAACCGTTAATTTCGCTATTGAGGGATTAAATACCGACCGCGGTATAATGATGACCGGCGGGACGGAAAGCCTCTACAGGGAAGTGCTTGAAATATTCTGCCGCGACGCTGAAAAGCGGCTTGAAATGCTACAGACTGCTCCGGACGAAAATAATTTAACGCAATTTATTACGCAGGTTCACGCGCTGAAAAGCGCGTCCGCTAATATCGGAGCTACTGAAATTCCCGCAACCGCGCAGCTTTTGGAAAGCGCGGGCAATGCTTCGGATTTACAGATAATTAACGAAAAATTGCCGGAGTTTTTAGAAAATCTTTCGCGTTTGCTTGATAATATACGCGCGGTTTTACCTGAAAAAGACGAGGACGAAAATTCTCAAAATATTGACAAAACCGGTCTGCTGCGCCTGCGTGAAGTTTTAGAGGAAGATAATCACAGCGATATTGACGAAGTTTTTGACGGCTTGCTTGACGCCGCGGATAACGCGACAAAGAACGCGCTCCTGTCAATTTCCGATTATTTATTGACTTCGGAATATGACAAGGCCATCGCGCGGATTGATGAGTTAATGACCGACGTTTGAAAGGAGTTCAGAAATGGAAACAAAACAGGACACAATTATGCTGATTGACGATAATATCGCCAATCTAAAAAGCGGGAAAAACGCGTTGTCGGAGAATTACAACGTATTCGCCGCGCTTTCGGCTGAAAAAATGTTTGAGCTGCTTGAATCCGAGCCGGAACTTCCGGAATTGTTGCTGCTTGACGTCGATATGCCCGGAATGAGCGGTTACGACGCGATTGAGCAGCTGAAATTAAACCCGCGAACCAAGAAAATTCCGGTAATTTTTCTGACGGGTAAAAGCGATTCCGACAGCGAAATCAAGGGACTGACGCTCGGCGCGGTTGATTACATTTCTAAACCGTTTTTGCCGGAACTTCTGCGTATCCGCGTGGGGCTTCACCTCACTGTTGAACGTCAAAAGCGTCTGCTTGAAAAACAAGGCGCGGAACTCAAAATGTTCAACGACAATTTGCAGGGTGTAATTGAGCAGAAAACTAAAAATGTTACGCAGCTTCAAAACGCTATTTTGCAAACCGTCGCGGATTTAGTCGAAAGCCGCGACGGGGATACCGGGAACCACGTCGAGCGCACACAGCGCTGGCTTGAACTAATGATTAACGCGCTTGAGGAACTGGGGCTGTACAGCAACGAAACGAGCGGCTGGGACAAGGAACTTGTTTTGCAGTCCTCACAGCTTCACGACGTAGGTAAAATTTCAATTCCCGATTACATTTTGCAGAAGCCGGAAAAGCTGACAGACCTTGAATTTGAGGAAATGAAAAATCACACTACTTACGGCGCGAAAATTATTGAGAAAATGGCTGAAAATATGGATAATGACGTTTTCTTAAACTACGCGAAAATTATGGCTGAAACTCACCAGGAAAAATGGGACGGCTCGGGTTATCCGCGCGGTTTGGCGGGGGAAAAAATACCGCTGCTCGGGCGGCTTATGGCGATTGCCGACGTGTATGACGCGCTTACGTCCGCGCGTCCATACAAGGAAGCGTATTCCCACGAAAAGGCCGTGGAACTGATTGCCGAGGGCAGAGGCACGCACTTTGACCCGACTTTGGTGGATATTTTCTTAAGCGTCGAGGAAGAAATAAAGGCAGAGAAAGAAACCTGAGCGCCGCGATTACCGCTTCTATTTTAACGAAAGCAGCAGGTAAAATAAAAATGGAAACAAAACATTTGAGGGACAAATTACTTTCGAGTTTGGTGCCGGCAATCTACGTCCTGACGATTTTAGGCACGCTTCTGATTGGAATTGTTCTGCAACTAATGTCAAGCACTGAAAATTCGCCGCTTTATGTGGCCTTGTCAGCTTGTGACGCCTATGCGGCGCGCGGCTATGACGAGAGCTATTTGAGCGCGGGTTTTACACAAGGCTCGCTTAAACAGGTACATTCAGCGGACGAGCCTCCCGCGTCCGGTTATTCTATCAAATCAATGGGCTTTGACGGCGTTGATACCACTACGCGCTATTTTGACAACCGCGCCGAGGAATTTACGCTGGCTTTTGATTTTTACTATTCGGGAACGGTATTTAATTATCTTAGGAATTTTCATAACGGCTTGCCCGCCGTCGCGCTTACGGGTATAAATGATAATTACGAGGTATTTATTAACGGACATAAAATTTATTCCGCAATTTATCTCGACGACGAGGGTTATATAACGCTTCATAAAGACCGGCACTTGCATACTCTCGCGTTTGCCCCGGATTATTTAATTGAGGGCGCGAACCGGCTGACACTGCGGGTTTTGGGCGACCCCGCGTCCTCTGATTTGGGGCTTTATTATTCTAATTCGTATATTGACGCTTCGTCGATTATTGAAAAAAATCAGAAAAATGTGGTTGACGATATCTTTGTCGGGATTTACATTTTCGCGGGAGTTTTCTTTCTAATTAACAGTTTGTTTCAGAATGAAAAATACTGCTTGTGGTTTGGCCTCGGCTTGCTGTTAATGGCGGTTTATTTTCTGATGCGTAACACAAATCTTGACGCTTTCTTTGAACAGTCTGAAACGCGCACGAAAATGCAGTTTGCCGCGCTGTTTTTATCCACCGCCTGTATTGGATTTTACATTGAATATTTAGGCGCGAAAAAACTTACGCCCGTGATAAAAACTTACTTCGCGATTTGCGCGGCATTGTCCGTAATGGCGCTGACGGGAGGTCACGCGCTGAAACTGCTGACACTTAATATATTTATGGTTTTACTGGTTATTGTTTTAATTTATTTGGTAATTTTCGCGGTTGGATTTCGCTTTTCAAGAAAGGTTCGCAAGCGCGTTTTGGAGGGCGAAACGCTGACGGGCGCGGTTAAAATTGTGCTGATTGACGATATGCTCGGTAATATCGCGCTTGGGATTTTAACTGTTTTTGTGGGCGTTATTTACGAAGTCGTAAATATGTACGTAATTCACTCAAAATTAAGCATAGTTCCGTACATTGTCCTTGCGTTTGTAGTCGGCAGTACGGTCGGTTTTTCAGTTCTTTCCGCGCGGAATAGAAGCAAATCGGAGCGCGTGAGCCGCGAGCTTGAACAAATTAACACGACACTTGAAACGCGTATAGCGGAGCGCACAGCGGAATTGGAGGAACAAACGCAACTCGCGATAGACGCTTCGCAGGCAAAAAGTAATTTCCTCGCGACAATGAGCCACGAAATCCGCACGCCTATGAACGCGATTATCGGAATTTCAGATATTCAACTAGGCAACGACACGCTCCCGGAGGACGTTGCGGAGGATTTACAGCGCATACACAATTCCGGCGAGAATTTGCTCGCGATTATCAACGATATTCTCGATTTATCGAAAATTGAAACAGGGAAACTGGAACTCACCCCCGCAAATTACGATATGCCGAGCCTGATAAATGATATTGTGCAATTAAATATCGTTAGAATCGGCTCAAAACCTATTGAATTTATATTGAAAATTGAGGAAACGCTCCCCGCAAATCTTTTTGGCGATGAATTGAGAATTAAACAGGTAATAAGCAATATCCTCTCAAACGCGTTCAAATACACCGACCGCGGAAGCGTTACGCTTTCGATATCGCAAATTCAGAGCGCGGACGGCGTAATACTGAATTTTTCAGTCGCGGATACGGGGCAGGGTATGAAGCCGCAGGACCTCGAAAAGTTATTTTCCGATTACACGCAATTTAACAAGGACGCGAACCGCGCGGTAGAGGGTACGGGGCTTGGAATGAGCATAACCCAAAAGCTCGTAAATATGATGAGCGGCGAAATATCGGTCGAGAGCGAATTTGGAAAGGGCAGCGTTTTCACAATTAAAATTCCGCAAAAAATTAACGGCGGCGAAACAATCGGCAAAGACTTATCGGAACGTCTGCAAAAACTTGATTTTATCAACGACCGCCGGAGCCGCCGCGCGGCTGTTTTGCGCCGCTATATGCCATATGGTAAAATTTTGGTGGTTGACGATGTGGAAACAAATCTTCGCGTTGCAAGAGGACTGCTCTCGCCGTATGGTTTGCAAATTGATACTTGCCTGAACGGCGCCGACGCGATAGCCCTCGTCCGCGAAGCGAAAATAAAATACGATATAATTTTAATGGACCATATGATGCCGGGAATGGACGGCATCGAAGCGGTGCGGAAAATTCGCTCGGAAATAGGCAGCGACTACGCTAAAAACGTAGTAATTGTCGCGCTTACGGCGAACGCGATTGTCGGAAGCGCTCAAATGTTTATGGAGAACGGTTTCGACGATTTCATCTCAAAACCCGTGGATATGCGGCAATTAAATTCTATGCTGAATAAATACATTTATGACAAACAAACGGCTGAAACAAAGGCCGAAGCGGAGCGTTTATTCGCGGAAAAGCAAGTGACTAAAGCGCAAAAAGCTGTCGTCAATCCGCTTAAAACAGAAATTCACATCGAGGGCGTAAACACGGCTACAGGGCTGAATTTATCGGACAACAACCTCGAAAATTACATTGACCTACTCACAATTTTTTCAAGCGACGCTAAAAAGGCGATTGCAACGGTAAATTCCTGCCTCGAAAACGGCGATATTAAACTCTATACTACCACGGTTCATTCATTAAAAAGCATTACCGGGACAATCGGCGCGAAAGACATATCCGCGTCCGCCGCCGAACTTGAAAAAGCGGGTCACGATAACGATTTACAATTTATCAGCAAACATTCGGCTGCTTTTATTGAAACGCTTGAAACGGTAATTTTGAACATCGGCGAGTATCTGAAAACGGTTGAAAAGCCCGATAGCGCAGGGCTTTTGGAGGTTGACAAAACCGCCGTTAAAATGAAACTGCTTGATTTGAAAAGCGCGATAATTGCGCGCGCGTTCAAAGAAGCCGACGCGATAATCAGCGGATTTCCCGGCAGCGGTTACGAAGCGGAAATTGACGAAATAAGTACGCAGCTTCTGACCTCGGAATTTGGCAGCGCGCTGGAACAAACTGAAAAGCTGCTTGACGCTTTGGGCATTTGAAAGGAAAAGAAAAATGAAAAAAGAAAAATTCGGCTCGCTGAAAGTGCGCTTTACGCTGTTTTTTGTCGTTTTTGTGGTCGCTATGTTTTCCGTGGTTATCATAACCTCTGTACAGCAAATTAACGACGCGGCTACAATCACCGCTACGCGCCTGGGTGTTCCGATTTTGAACCGCGCCCTCGTGTTTATTGACGGCGATAAATTTGAACAGCTGACAAAAGACCTCGACGCGAGCGACCCTTATTACGTAATCACTCAGCGGAAACTCCACGACCTAAAGGTCGAAACCCAGTGCGAGTACCTGTACACAATGGCGCGGTACGACGGAAACATATATAAATTCATCGTTGACGGCGACGACTTGCTGGACGAAACTTTCCGGGGAATCGGAGTTGAGGAGGACGTCAGCGATTACGGCAATAATTTCCGCCGTACTTTTGATACCGGGGAAACCCAGTACGCCGTGATGGATATTCAAACGTCCTGGGGCTGGGTGATTTCCACATATTCCCCGATTTTCAATTCTTCCGGCGACGTCGTCGGAATTATCGGCTGTGATTTTGAAGCTGAAAGCATATCCGCTCAGGTGTTCTCACGATTGGGTCAGCAATTTGTTTTAATTTTGATTTTTATAGCAATCGGGGTCGTGCTTTATATTATGCTGCTTCGTTCGGTTACAAAGCAAAACGCCCTGCTGATTGAAATGCGCCTGCACGCGGAGGAGGCTTCACGCTCCAAAAGCGATTTCCTCGCGCGAATGAGCCACGAAATACGCACGCCTATGAACGCCGTAATCGGTATGAGCGAACTAGCGGAGCGCGACTACGGCAACCCGGACGCGCTGGGGTACATTCGCGAAATTAAAAACGCCGGAAAAACCCTGCTGTCTATTATAAACGATATTCTGGATTTTTCAAAAATTGAGGCGGGGAACCTCGAGTTAAATCCCGCGCCGTATTATACCGCCTTGCTGTTCAGCGATGTTTTGAGCATTATTCGCGTCTATATGAGCGACAAACCGCTTGAACTTCTCACGAAAATAGACCCGAATATTCCGGCTGAACTGACCGGCGACGAGGTTAGAATACGGCAGATTTTGCAAAACCTTTTGAGCAACGCTGTAAAATATACCCGCGAGGGTCAGGTTGAACTGACCGCGTTTTGCGAATTTACCGGCGAAAATTCCGCTAAACTGACTTTCAGGATAAAAGATACGGGTATCGGCATTAAACCCGCGGATATATCAAAATTATTCGGCGACTTCGCGCGGATTGACCGGAGCGCAAATAAAAACATCGAGGGTACGGGCTTAGGGCTTGCGATTACGCGAAACCTCTGCCGCTCAATGGGCGGCGACGTGATTGTCGAGAGCGTCTACGGCGGCGGCTCGACGTTCACGGCTACAATTACGCAAATGTTTGACGACAGCGCGCCGATGGGTGAAATAAGCGGGGTACAGCTTAATTCGGAAACTCAACAGGTTCGCTTCACCGCGCCCTCCGCGCGAATTTTGATTGTGGACGATATCGCGACAAATCTGAAAGTTATGGAGGGTCTGCTCGCTCCGTACAAATTGCGAATTGATACCTGTTTGAGCGGAGAAGCGGCAATTCGCCTGGCTAAAGAAAATAGCTACGACTTCATTTTTATGGACCATATGATGCCGGAAATGGACGGCGTTGAAGCTACCGCGCTCATTCGGACGACGAATACGGTGGTTCCTGTTATCGCGCTCACGGCGAACGCTATTTCCGGTATGCGCGAAATGTTTTTGAAAAGCGGCTTTAACGATTACCTCTCAAAGCCGATTGAGGTCGGTAAACTCGGCGAGATTATGTTAAAATGGGTTCCGCTGAATAAACGCGAAAAAGCCGAAGCGAGCCGCGCGCTTCCCGCGCAGTCAGTAGACTTTGAAATAGAGGGAATAGATATAAAGCGCGGGCTAATGATGACAGGTGGCACGGAGGCTCTGTTCCTCGAGGTTTTAGCGCTGTTTTGCCGCGACGCTGACAAGCGGCTTGAAATTTTGCAAAACTCGCCGGACGCGGACGCTTTGCCGCTGTTTATCACGCAGGTACACGCCTTGAAAAGCGCGTCCTCTAATATCGGAGCGGTTGAAATTTCTGAAATGGCGCGGAGGCTCGAGGAAGCGGGCAACTCCGGGGATATCGCGGCAATTGAAACGCTGCTCGGAGACTTTAGCGAAACGTTATTAAATTTGCTTGCGAAAATACGGCTCGCCCTGCCAAAAGAGGAAAATAGCGCGGAAAATTCTAATATTGACAAAGACGCGTTAATCCGGCTTAAAGAAGTGATAAACGCGAAAAAATATCAGGAAGCCGACGATATTTTTGACGAAATAATGAACGCCGCGAACAGCGCGGCAAAGCGGTCGCTGACTGACATTTCAGATTATTTATTGACCTCTGAATTTAATAAGGCGATTGAAATTATAGACGATTTACTCAGCGAGGGTTAACATAAGAAAGGAAGGGCGCGTTATTATGTATCACCTGTTTGTCATAAACCCCAAATCATTTCGCAATACGCACAACTTAGAGAAGGTTTTGCTTGATATGGAAAACTGCTTCTCGGTCGGGCGGCGCGAACAATATCAGATTTACGTATCGCGCAGACCGCGCGACGCAATAGCCGCGGTCAGACGCTACGTTACGTCAGCTCCCGACGACAGCGCGGTCAGAGTGTATGCGTTGGGAGGCGACGGTATTCTTTTCGACTGCCTGAACGGTATAATCGGCCTGCCGAACGCGGAACTCGCGAGCGTGCCTTACGGCGCCTCAAACGATTTCGTGCGTGCGTTCGGCGAGGGTTTATTTGACGAATTTAAGGATATACGCGCCCAGGCGGTTTCAGGCTGTATCCGGACGGACGTTATAGACGGAGGCTCGAATGTCGCGCTGAACCGGGTGCATATCGGCATAGAGGCGCAAACAATGCTGAACCTTTGGAATTTCAGCTATAATTCCGCGAATTTTATAAGCCAGACGCGCTTTTATCAGAGCCATATGGGTATACGTACATACATAAGTTGTGTGCTTGCGCTGATGAAAGAAAACCTGCGTAATCAGTATTATACGCTCGAAGCCGACGGGCAGGACTATTCCGGCCGTTATACGACTATGGCGATATCAAACGGCCCCTGCCAGGGCGGGACTATGACGAGCGCGCCGGAGGCCGTGCCGAACGACGGCTATATGCACTTTATCGCGCTGAAAAACAATGTCTTTGACGCTATGATACTTCGGAAAATACAGCTGTATTCAACCGGCCTCTATAAAAAACTTTCCCCGGACGAATATATTATTCTAAAGGCAAGGGAAATAAAAATAAGCAGCGACGAGCCTATCAACACCAGTTACGACGGCGAAGCGTTCGTTACAAACGAACTCAACCTGCGTATTCGCCCGAGTGCGATTAAGTTTGTAAACGTAAACGGTCACCGCTTTAGAAACGAACATTTATTAACCGAAGGGAGCGGAATTTGAAATGGCTGTAAAAGAGAAAAAGCGCGAAAAAATAAAAGGCCTAGTGATGTTTGCCAATATAAATTCCGTCGGCGGGACGCTGGTTTACGGAACGGCGCGGTTAATTGAGGGGTTTTATAACCCGAATTATGACGGCTTACCCGCGTTTATCGTCAGCGCGGTTGTCGTGGTTATATCGGTTGTGCTGATGATTATTCTTCGCAATAAAAATCATCTGCTGGGCTGTCTGATTCCGCTTACGGTTATGGCGGGTTTTATCTTCGGCGCGTATATTACTAAAGATTTTGAATATTATTTTCTTTCAATAGTCTGCGTCGCCGGAATTGCCGCCTATTATAACAGCTGGAAAGCCGAAGCTGTATTTTTAGGCGTTTCGCTCGTCGTTGACATACTGCTTATGACGGTAATATTCCCGCGACTAGCCTGGGTGAATTTACCGGCTATGTACGTGCATTTCACGATAGGCACTCTCGGTATAATTGTAATAACGGTTCTCTCCTACCGCGCGATTTCAAAAGACAGCCGCGCGAGCAAGGGACTTATGGCCTTTGACAGCCTGCTTTCTTCCACGCCGAACTATACAATAATCGCCGACAATATGGATATTGTCCGCTATATTTCGCAGCCGATGGCGGATTTCGCGAACCTTTCAAACCGCGAAAACGCGATAGGGCGGCCGCTGCTTGATTTATTCGAGGATATGAACGTTAAACTGATGTTCGGCGATATACTTGACGCGGACGGTTACTTTGAGGATACCCGCCAGATTTCCGTAAAGGGCGAGGCTCATTATTTTAAGATTATATCAAGCCAATTGAGCGGCGAATTTAGCGGAATGTTCATTGACATAACGGACATAAGCTCGACAGCCCGCGCGCGGCAGGACGCGGAGGAAGCGAGAGTTGCCGCCGACGACGCCCGCGTAGCCGCGGAACTCGCTAACGCTTCAAAGGCGAATTTCCTCGCTAAAATGTCGCACGAAATTCGCACGCCTATGAACGCGATAATCGGTATGTCGGAACTGCTGCTTCGCGAGGACACCGCGCCGACTGTCCGCGAGCATACGCTGAGTATTAAACAGGCGGGAACTAATCTGCTTTCGATTATCAACGATATACTTGATTTTTCAAAGATAGAATCCGGCAAATTTGAAATTGTTGAGAGCGAGTACGAGGTCGCTTCGCTTCTAAACGATATTATAAGCATTGTCCGAATGAGGGTAATGGAAAAACCAATATATTTTGTCACAAATATTGACTCTAAAATGCCGAGCAATTTAATCGGCGACGAGGTTCGCATACGCCAGATACTCTTAAACCTTTTGAGCAACGCCGGGAAATATACTAACGAGGGTCATATCACGCTCTCGGTATCCTGCGCGGATTTTTCAGAGGGCGAATTAACGCTCACTGCCACAATAGCTGATTCCGGCATAGGTATACGCCCGGAGGATATGGATAAGCTGTTCGGCAATTTCACGCAGTTTGACAGCCACGTAAATCGAAACATCGAGGGAACGGGGCTTGGACTCGCGATATCAAAAAACCTCGCGATACAAATGGGCGGCGACGTAACCGTCGAAAGTGTTTACGGTAAGGGCAGCACGTTCACGGTGACAATAAGGCAAAAAACCAACGGCTACGAGCCCTTCGCAACGGTTGAGAACGCTAAAAGCAAGAAAATTTTAGTCTACGAATCGCGCGAAGTTTACGCAAACTCTATCGCCTATTCGCTCGGCAATCTCGGCGTTGAATGTACAGTGGCCTTGTCAAGCGCGGATTTTGCCTCGGCGCTGCGTAATTCCGAGCGCGGCTCGCTTAGTTATGTGTTTGTAGCCACGTATTTATTTGAGGAAACAATGCTGACGATGGACAAACTGGGGATATCTGTGCCGCTCGTACTGCTTGCGGAGTACGGCGAAACCGTGGTTCGCCCGAAGTTCAAAGTAATCTCTATGCCGGTTCACACAATTTCAATCGCGAATTTACTAAACGGAACTGAAAATATAGCCTACAACGACAACGCTGAAACTCTCGTGAAATTTACCGCTCCTACAGCGCGGATACTTATCGTAGATGATATTCACACTAATCTGCGTGTCGCGGAGGGTTTACTCGCTCCGTTCGGTTCGGTGATAGATACCGCCGACAGCGGCAAACTCGCGATTTCGCTCACGCAAAAAAACGATTATGATATAATTTTTATGGACCATATGATGCCGGAAATGGACGGGATAGAGGCAACAGCGGCAATTCGCGCGCTCGACGGCGAAAAATACCGCAACACGCCGATTATCGCGCTCACGGCTAACGCGCTTACGGGAATGCGCGAAATGTTTGTGTCGAAAGGTTTTAGCGATTACCTCGCGAAACCGATTGAAACGTCGAAGCTGTTCGAGCTTGTCGGGCGCTACATTCCAAAGGGAAAGAAAATAATCGGCGACGTAGCCTTAAAAGCTCCCGAAGTAATAGAATCGCGCGAATTATACGAAATAGCGGGGCTTGACACAAAGCGCGGTATACTATTGACGGGCGGCACGGCGGGCGGCTATATATCGGTGCTGGAACTATTCCGCTCCGACGCGTCGGAACGCCTGAAATTTTTGAGTGAAGCTCCGGCAAAAGGAACCGACCTGAAAACGTTTATCACGCAGGTACACGCGCTAAAAAGCGCGTCCGCAAACATAGGCGCGGCAAGCGTTTCCGCAATGGCGGGCGCGCTGGAGAACGCGGGAAACTCCGGCGATTATGAAAAAATAGCGGCGTTGCTAGGCAATTTCAGCAACGCGCTGACTGAACTAATCGGGAATATCGGCAAGGCTCTGAAAAAAAAGGAAAGCGGCTCAGACGCTATCGACAAAAACTTATTGCAAACGCTGAAAACCGCGATAAGCGCGCACAAACTAAACGAAATTGACGTCATACTCGACACGCTAAAGCGCGGTAAATACAGCACAGAAACAACAAAGCTACTGGCGGAAATATCCGACAACGTACTGGTGTCAGAATTTGAGGCGGCGTTAGCGTTATTGGAGCGCATATTCAAAACGTAAAGCCTCAAAAATCCGTCATCACCTATTGCGCCACACTAATCTCAACAAACGCCGCGACAAAAACCACGACAATCGCGACAAACGGCACCGCGCAAATTGCCGCCGGCAGCATTATCAGCGCAAACAGTAGCCGGCGTTTTAATTTTTCCGCTTCTTTTTTCGCGGTTAAACTGTAAAATCTAAGGCTAACCGCCAGCATCGGCGCGAAGCCTACAGCGAGGCAAAACGCCGCGCTTTCCGCCGGAGAGAGCATTGCCCACGATTCCTGATAATCTGACGGATAAAAATATATAAAAACCAGCGCCGAGGTGATTAAACAGCCGATTATATATAGTGATATAAAACCGTATTTTAATATGTTACTGAGCATTTTCAGACCTCCTGTATTCTAAAATATCGCCCGGCTGACAGTCCAGCGCCTCGCAAATTTTTGCCAGCGTCGATAATTTTATCGCCTTAACTTTTCCGTTTTTAATCAGCGAAATATTCGCCATTGTAAGCCCCACGCGCTCCGTGAGTTCGGTAACCCGCATTTTTCGTTTCGCGAGCATAACGTCCACATTTATAACAATCATATCGTCCCCTCGCTGTCCTCTTGAAGCGTCGCGGCCTTTGTGATATAGCGCGATAAAACGGCCGCGAGAAGCGCAAGCGATACTCCGAATATGCTCGCTAAAACGGATAAAATTAAAATTTCAACGCGATTTAACCCAATAAAAAGCAAATAAATATTGCCGAGGAAAAAGAACGCCGCGTCGCAAAGCAGTAAAATCGCCGAATTTTTTATCCATTTAGCGGTTTTTAACGTAAATACCTCGTCGCGCCAAATTGCCGTTGAAACTTTCCAGACGTAGAGCAGTATCACGAAGCAGGGTATCGCGGCAACCCACAAGAAGCCGAGGCAGATAACGCCCTCGATTAAACCGGGAGTAAACCCGATAATTTCCGTCAGCCAAAACGGAAAAACATAGCCGCAAAGAGCAAGCCCGCAAATTCCGGCGGCAAGGGCGGCAACCCGCACAAGGGCGCATAAGGCTTTTGATGACATTTTGAAAAACCTCCTGTTTATTTTTTAGTAGTATAACACAACCGTTATCGTTTGTCAAGCCTTTTTTATCGTGTTACGATAAATTTTTGCCGCAAACAAAAACGGTAATAAGCGAGAGGCTTATTACCGTGCTTTATAAATTTTCAAATTTCTACAATTTTTTCACCGCGACATACCCATAATCATACCGGAAAAATAGGGTATCAGCCAAACAATCCACACAAATAAACTGAATTTATGAAACGTGAGGATTGTTTTTTCCTGTTTAAGTAGCAGGACGGCAGTCGCCCAGGCTGCGTGGAACAACATTAGCACAATCGCGGCAACTCCGCTAATCGCGTGGAAAGGGTTTGACGCGCCCTCGCCCGAGGCGGCGATTGAGCTCATTAGCGCGGTTCCGGCGCAGTCGCAAATTAAACCGAGCCAGAACAAAACAACGTGCAAAGGTTTAAGAGTTTTGCGAATTTTTTCGCCCCAAACGCCCACGGTATAAAACACTAAAGCGGCGGTAATAGCGATTACGGCAAAGGGTAACATTTCAAATTCCTCCGTATTTTATTATTTTCACAGCACCAGCGCCTCAAATTCTTCCTCGCTTAAAACGTCAACGCCGAGTTTCACGGCTTTGTCAACTTTCGAGCCGGGGTTGTCGCCGGCTATCACGGCAGTGGTTTTTGACGATACCGAGCCGCTGACTTTCGCGCCTTTGCGTTCCAGGAGCGCGGCGGCCTCGTCGCGTTTGTATCGCGCGAGTGTTCCCGTAAGAACGTAAATTTTGCCCAGTAATTTCGCGCCGTCCGCGCTGCTTTGTTCCGCGGAACTGAAATCAACGCCGCTTTGCCGCAGTTTTTCAAGAAGCTCCAGCGACTGCGGATTGGCAAACCACTCGACTATATACGTCGCCGTAACAAGCCCGATATCTGAAATCGCCGAGAGCTGCTCAACTGTCGCCTCCGCTAAAGCGTCAAGCGCGGGGAAATTTCGCGCCAGTTCTTTCGCGGCGGCGGCTCCGACCTGCCGTATTCCAAGCCCCGTCAGCAAACGCGCAAAGCCCTGCCGCTTTGAGTTTTCTATAGCATTGAGAAGGTTTTCAGCAGACTTTTTACCGAACCTCGGGAGCGAAGTCAATTTCTCCAAAGTCAAAGCGTAAATATCTGAAAAACCCGTCACTAAGCCCGCCGCGATTAGCGCTTCGGCAACAGCGGGACCAAAACCCTCAATATCCATCGCGCCCTTTGAGGCAAAATGCGTGATACCCGTGATAAGCTGCGCGGGGCAAACGCTGTTGACACAGCGAAGCGCGGAGGCGTCCGCGTCCCGCTCGGCAACGCCACCGCAAATCGGGCAAACCACAGGCGGCTCATACGGCGCGGAACCGTCAGAGTGCGAAACGACCGCGACAACCTCCGGGATAATTTCCCCGGCTTTACGAACGAGCAGAGTATCGCCGAAGCGGATATCCTTCTCCGCGATATTATCAAAATTATGCAGGGTCAAATTAGTCACGGTAGTTCCCGACAGCGTGACAGGCTCGATAACGGCTTTAGGCGTCAAAACACCCGTGCGCCCGACTTGCACGATTATATCAAGCAGTTTAGCGGTCTTTTCCTCCGGCGGATATTTATAGGCGACAGCCCAGCGCGGCACACGCGAGGTGGAGCCAAGCTCCGTGCGTTTTGAAAGTTCGTCAATTTTAACCACCGCGCCGTCTATGCCAAAAGAAAAAACTCCGCGCTTTTCCCCGATTTTTTCAATCTCCCCGCCCACGGCTTCAGGGTTATCGCAGAGCGTGTAAGGAATAACGTTAAAGCCGAGAGTTTTCATAAATTTCAGCGTTTCGCTGTGCGTTTCAAACGTTTTATCAATAGCCTGCAAATTGAAAATAACACAGCTCAAAGCGCGGCTTCGCGTAACCTCCGGGTCTTTTTGACGCAAGGCTCCGGCGGCGGCGTTGCGCGGGTTTGCAAACAGCTTTTCGCCGTTCTGCTCCCGCTCGGAGTTAAGCCGCTCAAACACCTCGCGGCTTAGGTAAACCTCACCGCGAACGGTTATGCCGCCTTGATAATTTTTCAGTTTTTTAGGGATATCGCCGATTGTCAGCAAATTCGCGGTAACGTCCTCGCCTGTCGTACCGTCGCCGCGCGTAGCTCCACGCGTGAATACGCCGTTTTCGTAAACCAGCGACACGGAAAGCCCGTCAACTTTTGGCTCGACGCAGTAAACCCCGGCGTTGACTTTAGCCGTAAAAGCCTCAACCTCCGCGATAGAAAACACATCGGTGAGGCTCTCGAGCGGAACCGCGTGACGCACGGGGGTAAACAACGCGCTTAACGCGCCGCCTATCTTGCGCTTCGCGTCATAATCGGGGTCAAGCTCCCGGGCGCGGCGAACCAGAGCGTCATACTCCGCATCGGAAATCTCGCTCGTGTTCTGGTCGTAGTAGAGCTTATTATGCCGCTCTATTTCAGCTAATAGCTGTGTTAAATCATTTTTCACGTGTATACGTCCAATATCAAGCCGCGTATGTCGTCTGTGGCGTGCAGAACCGAGAGGTTATCAGCCTGCCCGGAAAGCACCTCTTTACCCAGCTGGTCAAGTTTTTCGTCTATAGTTCTGACGGTTACGAGATACCGCGCCCGCCCGCGCCCGCCAAAGACCGACTGTTTGTCAAATTCGTAGCCGTTGCTAACGAGGTCGTCAAGAAAATCCTTGATATACTGCCTGTAGCGGGCAAACTCCGCAACGTCCGTATGCTCCGACAGCCGCTCGGCCTGGTCGTCAATTTTAGCTATCAACGCACGCAAATGCTCCTCGCGGGCTTCCCCGGAGGCAACCGACAAGGTGCGCTTAAACAAAACGGCGTGTTCCGCAGGCGTTTCAGCCGCCGAAGCCGCCCGAAGCGTACCGCTACTAGGCGTAGGAGCCATAGTATTCTGAATTTTAAGAGCCATAGTAACCTCAATGAATAATGAATAGTGAATAGTGAATAATGCGATGTCTGAGGCGGTGCGTTTAATACGTTAAAAACTAAAGAGTTCGTCATTGCGAGCCGCGGAAAGCGTGAGATACGTAGGAGTGAAACCGGCGCGGCAATCCAGTGCCGGGAGCGTAACTTACGTATCTGTGGCGTATACTACTGGATTGCTTCGCGCCTGTAACGTACTGCGTATCGCAAGCTTCCCGGCGCTTCGCAATGACGAACTCTTTAGCTTTTAACATATTATACGCACCGCATTAGATACCCCATTATTCACTATTCATTATTAACTATTAACTGTCCCAATCGCCGTAGCAAAGGGGGCGTTGTCCGTTATGTGGAAGCGCACTCCGGTCATCTCTGTAATGGCGTTCATAACGGGTTCCCACTGCGGCAAGTCGGCGACGCTGCCGGTTAGCACTATGTCGCGGATATTGTCGGGGTCGTTTATCGTCGCGAATACGGCGAGCATACCGACGGTGTGCGTGACAAGGTTAGTTATACCGAGCGCCAAATCCTCGCGGCTCGTCGTGGGGTTAACCGCGCCGAAGTTGCTTGCGGTAGCGGTATCGGGAAGCCCCGGGATATCCGTGTGACTGATTTCGCTGATAAGGAGGTCAACGTTCCCGCCGCTCCCCCGCGACGCTAGCGTCGAAACCCTGTTAATATCGTCCTCGCGGAGAAGCAAATGCGATAAACCCATAAGCGTCCCGCCGCCAATCCCGCTCCCGCCTACGCGCGTAACGTTTTCGCCAACCGCGCGGACAAAGGCGGTGCCGGTTCCGCAGGATACGACTATAGCGGCGTTCAGGCCGGACAGAAGCAAGCCGCCGCGCCCGATTGCCTTGAACTCGTCAACCTGCCTGACTGGTATACCGTAGATTGACCCGGTAAAAAGCGGAGCGCCAACGCCGGTAAGCGCAATCCCGGAGATATCAGAGAGCGAAACGCCCTCATTCCTGCAAAAGGTTCCGACAGCCCCAAAAAGCGAGGTAACCTGGTCAGCCGCGCGAACCTGCGTAGCGCCGAACAGGGAACCGTCCGGGCGCTTACCGATAAGCTTAGTAGTAGAACCGCCGACGTCTATGCCAATTTGTATCATAATGATAATGTCCTATTTATGTGGGAATTTCATTAAAACGTACACGCCATTGTAGGGGCGCCCTTTGGTCGCCCGCGCGGGGTTACGTAGTTTGTTAGAACCCGCGGGCGACCAAAGGTCGCCCCTACACGTTGGTTACACTGTTAATTGCCGTATCAAGGCCTCGGCCTTAGCGAGCCGCTCACGCTCCGCATCTACAACGTTCGCGGGGGCTTTATCTATAAAACCGGGGTTTGCGAGCTTCGCAGTAATGCTGTCGCGAGTTGAAACCGCCTTCGCGAGTTCTTTTTCACGCTTTACTGCTTCGGCCTTGAGGTCTACTAAATCCGCAAGCGGCAGATAGAACTTCGCTTCGGGGATAACCGCCGTTACGCAATCAGTATCCGGCTCCCTATACTCTATATCGGTTACATACGCGAGTTTCTTAAGGTGCCGCTCCACACTTTCAAACAAGCCGCGCTTATCGGTGACAATAAACAGCGCGGATTTAGTCCCCGCAGGAACGTTCTTTTCAGCGCGAACACTGCGTAAAGCGCGGACTGACGCTATTAAAGCCTCAATATTGGCAAGCGCGGTCTGGTTATCGGCGAGACTGTCGTAGTCAGCGTCAAAAAGCGGGTACGTTTCCACAATAAGCGCGGTTTCACCATTATATAAGGTTTGCCAGATTTCCTCCGTTATAAACGGCATAAAGGGGTGAAGCAGTTTCAGTATCCCGCTAAGTGCCTCCGTCAACACCGCCGGATTGACGGACGACTTTGAGAACTCAATGTACCAGTCGCAAAAATCGTCATATATAAAATCATAAATCTTACCCGCGGCAATGCCGAGGTCGTAGGCCTCGAGGTTTTCAGCCATCGAACCGGCTAGGCGGTTCAGTTTTGTGAGTATCCACCTGTCCGCGTCAGTGCGTTCGGGAGGCTGTTCCCTGTCAAGGTTCATCATAACGTAGCGTGCGGCGTTCCAGAGTTTATTCGCGAAATTGCGGAAATTCTCGCATTTCGCCGTTACGAAGCGCATATCATTCCCCGGCGAACTACCGAATATCATATTCATTCGCAGCGCGTCCGCGCCGTACTGGTTAATAACCTCCTGCGGGTCAACTCCGTTGCCCAGCGACTTCTGCATTTTGCGCCCCTGCTCGTCGCGGACTAAACCGTGGATATAGGCGGTGCGGAACGGCACATCGCCCATATGTTCGACGCCCGAGAAAATCATTCGCGCAACCCAAAAGAAAATTATGTCATAGCCGGGGGTGACGACAGTCGTAGGATACCAAAAATCCAGGTCAGGCGTTTTCTCCGGCCAACCAAAGACTTCAAAAGGCCACAGCGCAGAGGAAAACCAGGTATCCAAAACGTCCGGGTCGCGCTCGATATTTTTACTTCCGCACTTACCGCAGGTATCGGGGTCGGTTCGCGAAACGGTAATCTCACCGCAATCGGCACAGTACCAGGCGGGAATTTGATGCCCCCACCAAAGCTGGCGCGAAACGCACCAGTCGCGGACATTCTCTAGCCAGTTGAGGTAAATTTTTGAAAAACGCTCCGGGACAAATTTTGTCCTGCCCTCGCGAACCACCTCAATCGCGGGTTTAGCAAGCGGCTCCATTTTAACGAACCACTGCGGAGAGGTAATCGGCTCAACGGTAGTCCCGCAGCGGTAGCATTTGCCTACATTATGCGCGTGTTCCTCAATCTTTTCCAAAAGCCCGAGTTCCGTTAAATCCGCTACAATTAGTTTACGGGCGTCGTAGCGGTCAAGCCCGTTATATTTTTCGCCGCCGTTGATAATTTTAGCGTTGTCGTCCATTATAAGTATCTGCGGCAGGCTATGCCGCTGCCCGACCTCGAAGTCGTTAGGGTCGTGACAGGGCGTTATTTTTACGCAGCCCGTGCCAAATTCAAGCTCTACGTAATCATCGGCGATAACCGGAATTTCCCGCGTTGTAAGCGGCAGTTTTACAGTTCGCCCGATAAGGTGAGAGTACCGCTCATCTTTAGGATTAACCGCGACGGCGGTATCGCCGAGCATAGTTTCAGGACGCGTTGTAGCGATAGTCACGTAGCCGCTACCGTCAGAGAGCGGATAGCGGATATGCCACAGCTTGCCGGGTTCCTCCTCGTGTTCAACCTCCGCATCAGAGAGCGCGGTCGTACAGTCGGGACACCAGTTGATTATGCGGTTGCCCTTATAAATCAGACCTTTTTCATACAGCCGCACAAAAACCTCGCGAACGGCCGCGGAACAGCCCTCGTCCATAGTAAAACGCTCGCGGCTCCAGTCGCAGGAGGAACCGAGTAGTTTAAGCTGCTCGATAATGCGGCTCCCGTACTTGTTTTTCCAGTCCCACACGCGTTCCGTGAACGCTTCGCGCCCGAGGTCGTAGCGCGTCAGCCCCTCTTTGCGAAGGTCCTCCTCAACTTTTATCTGCGTGGCAATGCCCGCGTGGTCGGTTCCCGGAATCCACACTGCGGCATAGCCGGACATACGTTTCCAGCGCGTAAGTATATCCTGAACGGTATTGTCAAACGCGTGCCCAAGATGAAGCTGCCCCGTAACATTAGGCGGCGGGATAACAATAGAAAAAGGCTTCTTGGCGGGGTCGGCAAGACCCCTAAAATAACCGCCGTCAAGCCAAAGCTGATAGATACGCCCCTCAGTAGCGGCGGGGTCATAGTGTTTTGGTAATTCACGCATCGTCTGAAACTTCCTTTATCTGGTATTTGTCTTTCAACTCCGGGATACGCTCCAGGGTAAAGTTGATGATTGCCTTGGTGTTTTTAATAGCGGTTTTTGTTTCGTATTCGGTTACGCCGGTACCCTCCGGATAGCAGGTTCTTGTGACATACAAAGTAATTCTCTTGCAATCATTTAAGTATACATTAAAAGCCGCGTCTTTTTCAATACACATTAAACAAAGCTTTAATAAATCGTGGATTTTAGGCGGCTCAATACCGTTATATATCAAATATCCCTTAAGGATTTTTTCAACAGCTTGTTGGCAATGGAAACAGCAGATTTCGAGTTTCTTAGGATATACGTCCTCGAACATATGAACGGCGGTAAAAATATCATCATCGACCTTTATTAACCACTGTTCTACTATTTCAGTTATGTTCATATAAAAGCACCCCCTCGCGAACAATTTTTCTTGCCATAGTCGGGAACTTCGCCAACGCATTAAACTTGCTTGAATAATTCGCCATAATGTCAACAGGCGAATAATCCGGCATATGAATTAAGGCCGAATGAGCCTGATGCGCCGCTTCCAGCGGTTCCATACCGCCGTCCGGCACGACGAGGAAAAAATCAAAATCGCTGTCCTTGTGCGGCGTGCCGTAGGCGTATGAGCCGAACAGGTACAGACGTTCAAGCGGTACGGCCGCGACTATCTTATCACGCATTGTATTTATCGCTTCCGGTAATTCTCTCATTTCAACCGCTCCTTTCAAATCTAGCCAGTCGTCTCAAACTTATACCCAACGCCCCAGACGGTCTTAACAGCCCACTTGGGGCTTACGTTTTCGAGTTTTTCCCGCAGACGCTTAATATGAACGTCAACCGTCCGGCTATCGCCGAAGTAGTCGAAGCCCCACACTTCGTCAAGCAGCTGATTGCGCGTAAAAACCCTGTTCGGAGAGGCTGCGAGGTGGAACAGTAGCTCCATTTCCTTCGGCGGCGCGTCTACTTTCTGACCGTTTATAATAAGCTCATAGGTATCCATATTAACTATAAGCTTGTCGTATTCTATCTTACGCTCCGCGCCGGGGACGGCTCCCTCGGTTCTGCGGAGTACGGCGTGTATGCGGGCAATAAGCTCCTTCGGCTGAAAGGGCTTCGTAACGTAGTCGTCGGCTCCGAGGTCTAAGCCGCTCACCTTGTCGTACTGCTCGCCCTTAGCCGTGAGGAAAATAACCGGCGTAGTAAGACCTTCCTCGCGCAGACGTTTCAGGAGCGATACGCCGTCAAGCTTCGGAAGCATTATATCGAGCAGAATAATAGCCGGGTTGAACTCGTCAACGGCTTTCAGCCCCGCCAGACCGTCGGCGGCGGTAGCCACGTCAAAGCCGTCTTTTTCAAGATATAAGGTAAGAAGCTCCGAGATATTAGCCTCGTCCTCAACAACAAGCGCGCGTTTCGTATTAGCAGCCATAAGCGAGTAACCTCCGTCTATTGTAGGGGGCGATGCCCACATCGCCCCGTTTCGTAGAATGTAGTCTGATAAACGGACGATGTGGGCATCGTCCCCTACAAACCGCTGCGTACTCTCAACCAACGTCCCGCGCCGCGCGCGGTATCTGATATTTGATATTTGATAACTGTTATTTATAAACTCACTGTTCGTTTGACGAATAGTTCGGGGCTTCTTTAGTGATATGTATATCGTGCGGGTGGCTTTCGCGAAGCCCGGCGTTAGTTATGCGTACAAATTTAGTGCTTGTGCGGAGCCTGTCTATGTCGGGACAGCCTACGTAGCCCATACCGCTTCTTAAACCGCCCATCATCTGGTACACCGTTTCGCTTACGGGACCCTTGTATGCTACGCGCCCCTCTACGCCCTCGGGAACGAGCTTTTTGCTGTCCTGCTGGAAATATCTGTCTGTCGAGCCTACAGCCATTGCAGAGAGGCTCCCCATTCCGCGGTATACTTTGAACTGCCGCCCCTGGTAGACTTCGGTAGCCCCCGGGCTTTCCTCGCAACCCGCAAGCAGCGAGCCTATCATAACGGAGTTAGCCCCCGCCGCGAGCGCCTTGACTATATCGCCGGAGTATTTTATGCCGCCGTCCGCAATAATCGGTACGCCGAACTCCGCCGCGGCTTCGGAAGCGTCCGCAATAGCCGTAATCTGCGGAACTCCGATACCCGCGATAACGCGCGTCGTACAGATAGAGCCGGGGCCTATTCCGACTTTAACACAGTCCGCGCCCGCATTGATAAGGTCGCGCGTACCCTCGTAAGTAGCCACGTTGCCCGCGATAATCTGCACGTCCGGGAACTTGTCCTTGATTTTCGATATACAGGTTATGACGTTGCGCGAATGTCCGTGAGCTGAATCGAGTACGAGAGCGTCGGCACCCGCGTCAAGCAACGCTCCGGCGCGTTCAAGCACGTCCTTGGTAAAGCCTATAGCCGCCGCCGCGAGCAGGCGTCCCTTAACGTCGCGAGCGGAGTTCGGATATGTCAGGGCTTTTTCAATGTCCTTGATAGTGATAAGACCCTTGAGAACGTTCTTGGAGTTGACGAGCGGAAGCTTTTCAATTTTGTTCCTGCGTAAAATATCCTTGGCTTCCTGAAGCGTGGTTCCGATAGGAGCCGTAATGAGCGGAGCCTTGGTCATATAGGCTGAAATCGGAGCGTCCATTTCCTCGACAAAGAGCAAATCGCGGTTTGTTATTATGCCCACAAGCTTGCCTTTTGAAACTATAGGCACACCTGATATCTTGAACTTCCCCATAAGGTCGTCCGCTTCGGCAAGGGTGTTCTCGGGAGCGAGATAAAACGGGTCAGTAATGACGCCGTTTTCAGAACGCTTAACCATATCGACCTGCTCGGCCTGGTGGTCAATGGACATATTCTTGTGGATTACGCCAATACCGCCCTCCCTTGCAATGGCGATAGCCATACGGGATTCCGTGACGGTATCCATAGCACTGGACAAAAGCGGGATATTGAGCGAGATAGATTTCGTGAGCTTCGTACCAAGCGAAACCTCATTGGGCAGGATAAGACTTTCGGCGGGCACCAAGAGAACATCATCGAAGGTGAGCCCCTCACCGACAATCCGCGACGCAAAATTACCACTACGCATAGCGCTATCTCCTTTCCATTCGACAGTTTATTGTATCAGTATATAATAACACATCTGAGAGAACTTGTCAAGACGCGGTGTAATATGGGGAGTGGCAAAACACGGATTATTTGAAACCTGCCACATAAAAAGTGCTTCATCGCTATGACCTTACTTTACTCATCTTTATTCGCTTAATGTTAGTCTTTTCAAACTTTACTTATATCAAATAATCCGTAAAAAGTCCACTCCCTGTAATATGGGAGTGGCAAAACGCGAATTATAGAGAGTGTATCACAGAAAAGGGGGCTTCGCCCTGACCGTCTTTGCGAAGCCGGTCATCCGCGGACGGCGAAACGTTCCCATTGTAGAATTTCGCAAGTCTGTACGCGGCGAAGCAATCCAGGGTTGACGTAGTATCCCGC
>JAISJH010000085.1 GCA_031261635.1 Oscillospiraceae bacterium | reverse complement strand
GCGTCGCTTCTCGCAAATTCTAACGGGACGCGCGGCTTTATCACCTATGGTTACTATAGCCTTTCAATAGAATACTCCGGGCGGGACGGCGATAATACCACCGGCTTCGGCTATACCGGCTTTAATACCCTTGACGTTGCAAGCCCGGTTATGGGACAGGCCGAAGTGCGCCGCCTGCTCTCTGAAGCCGAAGCGCAGCTGTCACCTAAATCCGTTGAAGGGAAATTTGACGGCAAGCTCCTTGTAGCTCCCGGCTGTCTGGATAATTTCCTCCACTACGCGATATCCCTCGGAACGTCTGACAGCGCGTTGATAGAAAAGCAGTCGCCCTGGCTCGACAAGCTCAATACAAAAGTCGCGGACGAAAAGCTTACCGTCACGGCTAACCCCTTCCACAAGAGCATTGTAGCGGCGGGGCGCTTCAACGGCGACGGCTATCTCAGCGAAATACAGCCTGTCATAGAGCGCGGCACACTCGTAAGCTATCAGCTCTCGCAATACGGCGCGCTCAAAACAGGCAACGAACGCGCTAAGTCAACAAACTCGTATATAATCGAGCCTGGCAATACGCCGCTCGCGGAGCTTATAGCGTCAATAGACGACGGCGTACTAATTAACCAGTTCTCGGGAGGCTCGCCCTCCCCCGCCGGAGATTTCAGCGGTGTGGCAAAAATGAGCTTCCGCATTAAAAACGGCAAAATAGCCGAAGCGCTAACTGAAACAATGATAAGCGGCAATCTATTCGCAATGCTGCAAAACATAGACGGCATATCAAGCGAAACAGTAGAGGACGGCGGAGGCTCCGCCCCGTGGATTGTTTTCAACGGAATTACGGTCAGTTAGTTATACAGTTAACAGTTATCAAATATCAAATATCAGAGACGGTTTGGTTTGGACGGGGGTTGCGTTGGACGTTGTACGTTACTGTAATGCTCCTACCGTCCTACGTCCTACGTCCCGGCGCGGTGCGCCGTCTTTGCGAGCCGCGGAAAACTTAAGATAGCACAATGTATAGCGGCGAAGCAATCCAGTGCCGCAGTCCGCAGATACGTATATTACGCTCCCGGCATTGAATTTGCCGCAAACCTAATGTCCCCCGTCCCGTCCGCAGACGACATTTGATATTTAATATTTGATATCTGATATTTAGAACAAATTTGGAGTGAAAATGGCTATTACCTACGGCGAAAAGCCTCAAAAGGACGAACAGCTTACCCTTACCGCCTACACTGCGGAGGACGAGGGCGAAGCCTCACTTCGTCCAAAGCTTCTGACGGAGTTTACCGGGCAGGCAAAACTAAAAGAAAACCTCGCGGTATATATTCAGGCAGCGCGAAAGCGGGGGGAACCGCTTGACCACGTGTTACTGCACGGCCCCCCGGGGCTTGGCAAAACCACGCTCGCCCAGCTTATAGCGAACGAAATGGGGGTTAATATCCGCAAAACCTCCGGCCCCGCTATTGAAAAGCCCCGCGACCTTGCCGCGCTTCTGACTAATCTCAACGAGAACGACATTCTGTTTGTCGACGAAATACACCGTATGAACAGGCAGGTCGAGGAAATCCTCTACCCCGCGATGGAGGATTGCGAGATTGACATAATCATAGGGCAGGGACCCTCGGCGAACTCAATACGCCTCGAGCTTAAACGCTTTACGCTTATCGGCGCGACTACGCGAAGCGGTCAGCTCTCCGCTCCGCTCCGCGACAGGTTCGGCGTAATACTGAAACTCGAACTCTACGACGTTGCCGAATTAACGTATATCATAGAACGCAGCGCGAATATACTGGAAATACCGATAGAGCCGGGAGGCTCGGCGGAAATAGCGAAACGAAGCCGGGGAACGCCGCGTATAGCAAACCGTATGCTGCGCCGCGTGCGCGACTTCGCGCAGGTACTGGGCGACGGCACAATAACCGCGAAAATAGCGGATATTGCCCTCACAAAGCTCGACATAGACCACTTAGGCCTGGACAGTATAGACCGCCGCTTACTGCAAAACATAATAACAAACTACGGAGGAGGCCCCGTAGGTCTCGACACCCTGGCCGCAACGGTAAACGAGGAAACAATAACAATAGAGGACGTATACGAACCCTTCCTAATGCAACAAGGCTTCCTAAAACGCACCCCAAGAGGCAGAAGCGTAACGGCTAAGGCCTACGCTCACTTAGGAATGATTGCGCCGAACGAGCAAAGCTCGCTGTTTGGTGAATGAATATGATTTTTGAATGGGACGAGAATAAGAACAGAATAAATCTCAGGAAACACGGCGTTTCTTTTGAGGAAGCTGAAAGTGTGTTTTATGACGAATTTTCTTTGTTGCTAAATGATTTAGCGCACTCTGAAACAGAGGACAGATTTAATGTTCTGGGATTGTCTGTCAATGCAAATTTGCTTATGGTGTGCCATTGTTACCGGGAAGGTGACACTATTAGAATTATTTCAGCGCGTAAATCCACAAAAACCGAAGCAGAAAACTATTGGAGGTATTAAATTATGCTACCGGAATACGATTTTTCAACCGCAATTAGAAACCCCTATGTTAAACCGCGGATACGGCGAGAGGTTACAATTCCCATTGATTCGGAACTATATGACTATTTTGAACAGAAAGCGGAAGATGTCGGTGTCCCCGTCGACAGGATTATAAACCGCTGTTTAGATGACGTTGTAATCAGGTTACGAAACGCAAACAAAACAGACACAGTTAATGCTTGACTAATCCCGGGGATTGTGTTATAATTATGTAAACTACTATACATTGGAGTGAAATAAATATGCCAAGATTATTCGGCACTGACGGTATACGGGGTATCGCGAATATTGAGCTTGACGTCAGGCTCGCTTACAGGACGGGGCAGGCGGCGGCTATGGCGCTTGCCGCGGAGAGCAACAGCCGCCCCGTTTTTGTCATCGGCAAGGACACGCGCATTTCCGGCGATATGCTTGAAACGGCCTTCATATCGGGGCTGTGCGCGAGCGGCGCGAACGTTATGCGCCTCGGTATCGTCCCCACGCCCGCGGTCGCGCATATTACCACGGAGCTTAAAGCTCACGCGGGCGTCGTTATTTCCGCTTCGCACAATCCCTATCAGCATAACGGGATAAAAATTTTCAACTCGCGTGGCTTCAAGCTCTCCGACGCGCTGGAGGACGAGATTGAGCGCCTCGTCAATATGCGCGGCGCAATGCCTATGGAGGTTGACGAAAACATCGGTCACGTACTCTGGGGCGGGATAACGCACCTGGAGCGGTACATAACTTTCCTGCGCTCGATTGCGAAGCCCGGGCGGCGGATTAAGGTCGTGCTTGACCTCGCGAACGGCGCGGCGGTGTCTACCGCTTACAAGGTTTTTGAGCATTTCGTCGATGAACTGCACATAATTAACGACAACCCGGACGGTCTGAACATCAACGACGGCTGCGGCTCGACTTCCCCCGGCGCCTTGTCGGACGCTGTGCTTCGTACCGGGAGCGACGTTGGTTTTGCCTTTGACGGTGACGCCGACAGGGTTATCGCCTGCGACGAAAAGGGGAATATTATCGACGGCGACAAAGTCCTCGGTATCTGCGCGCGTCATTTAATCTCCGAGGGCAAACTTCCCGGCAATCTGCTTGTGTCGACGGTTATGTCAAACCTCGGGCTAAGAAAATACTGCAAAGAGGGCGGGGTTGAGCTGCTTACGACAGACGTGGGCGACAGGAACGTTCTGGAGGCTATGCTTGAAAAGAACGCGGTACTCGGCGGCGAACAGTCGGGGCATATCATTTTCTTAAACGACGCGACCACCGGCGACGGACAGCTTGCCGCGCTGAAATTTTTGAACGCGATAACGCTGACGGATTTGCCGGTATCGGAGATAGTCCGCGATATCCCGACCTATCCGCAGGTTCTGCGAAACGTTCAGCTACCCGCCGGAATAACAAAGGAACAGGCGCTCGAATCCCCCGCGCTAACGGCGGCAATAGCAAAGGCCGAGGGCGAACTCGACGGCAACGGCCGCATACTGGTACGGGCAAGCGGCACGGAAAACCTAATCCGCGTAATGGTAGAAGCGCAGTTCCTCGAGATAGCGGAGAACCTCGCAATGACAATAGCGCTCGCGGTGCTTGAATAATAACAAGGGGCGCGATAAATCGCGCCCCTACATAACTCGCGTACATTTACATTCCGCGCTTAGGTCAATTATATTGATGTGTTCGTCCTTTTTCAACCGCTCTTTGCGAGTATAAAGAAACCAGAACAGCGCAACGCTTACCCCGAGGAACACCATAATAGGCAAAATAATCAAAAAGTCAGGGCTTGAAATGTCCTCCGCGATTACGCCTATTGCCATCGTGTAGCAGAGGCAGAGCATAAGAATTACAAATATATTATCTATATTAAAGCGTTTTTCAGCCTCAATAATACAGCCGCGTTTAGTGTTCCGAATAGTGCCTTTAAGATAAGACGCCCTGTAGGTAGGACTGCGCCAGTAGTATTTTTCATAAGACAACTTGAATTTATACGCGCCGTAGTCAAGCGGCTTGTACCAAAAAGTCCAGGCGTCGCTGCGCTTTTTAGAATCGTTAAATTCGACAAGCCTGTCAATCATTTCCTCTGCTGAAAATTCACTTTCCCAACGGTATGATACGGACAAATAATCGCCCCCCTTGCCGGTTTTTATGGTATTATAGCATATCCGCTACGGCTTGTCAACGCGGGGCAGGGCGATGCCCTGCCCTGTCCCGGCGCAATGCGCCGGGACGGTAGACGGGGTTGCGCCGCGCACGGCGCGGGAAACCACCCCGCCCCTGCGGGGGCACCCCTCCACAGAGGGGATAGGGCTTGGACGTTGGTTGCGTAATCCGGGCGGGGTGAGGTGCGTTGCCCATACAAGCCACTACATATATTTGGCGTTCCCGCAACCTACGTCCAAATCCCTATCCCCTCTGTGGAGGGGTGCCGCCCGCAGGCGGCGGGGTGGTTTCCCACGCAGGGCGCAACCCACGTCCAAACCCCCGTCTCTGATATCTGATATTTGCTAACTGTTAACTGAACCAACGTCTCTGATATTTGATATTTGCTAACTGTTAACTGAACCAACGTCTCTGATATTTGATATTTGATAACTGTTATTTGAAAAAAGGTGACCAACCAATGTCAATACGCCAACTAACTCACTTTGACGACAAAAACTTTCGCAAGCCCAGCCGCCCTGTTGAAAAATTTGACGGGCGGCTTTGGGGCTTGCTTGACGATATGTATGAAACTTTGAAAGCCTCGGGGGGCTACGGTATGGCGGCTCCGCACATCGGGATACTTCGCAGGGTTGTCGTAGTGGACGATGAAAAGGGAAAAATAGAGCTTATAAACCCTGTGATTACGTCTCAAAGCGAACGCACACAGCGCGTTTTAGAAGGCTCGATTGCGCCGAAGGCTCCCAGCGGTTACGTAATCCGTCCGGCGGAGGTAACGGTTGACGCTTTCGACCGCCTCGGAAACCCCATCACGCGAACGGCGAGCGGCTTTCTCGCCGCGACGTTCTGCCACGAGATTGACCAGCTTGACGGCATACGCTTTAGCGATAAACTGTGCTAATTCGCTATTGACATATATCTGTGAATGTGGTAGAATTAAACAAAAAACTATCTGGAGGGCGTCAACTATGGCATACACAACCTTTGCCGAACTCGCTAAAGAGCGTTACTCGGTGCGTCAGTTCGATTCGTCAAAACCCGTTGAAGCGGAAAAGCTCGCGGCAATACTTGAGGCCGTGACAATTGCCCCAACCGCGGCAAATATGCAGCCGCAGAAGGTCAAAGTCCTGCAAACGCCGGAGGAGCTTGCGCTCGCCGACCAGATTTCGCAGTGCCGCTACGGCGCGCCGCTCGCGTTCCTGATTTGCTACGACTCGTCGGGGACGATTAAGCACTCGGGACTTGACGCGGGCGTAATTGATTGCAGTATCATAACGACACATATGATGCTCGAAGCCTGGGAGCAGGGCTTAGGCTCGGTCTGGTGTCTCGCTTTCGACCCGGACAAGGCGCGTGAAGTCCTCGGACTGCCGCAGAACATAGTACCCGTGGCGTTCCTGCCTGTAGGCTACGCGGCGGAGGGCGCGGCTCCGCACCCGTTCCACACGACCTCGAAACCGCTCGCGGATTTGCTGCTGTAAGCTGTAAAGAAATACAAAAACGCGGGGGCGATATTACCCCCGCGTTTGTTGCGTTTGCCGTAACCTATGCGGCAACGGCCTCGGTTTCGTTTATGTACAGCACGTCCATCGGACAGGCCTTAGCGCATATCCCGCAGGCTATACACTTGCTCGGAGCCTCGCGCTCCGGCTGTTTCACCAGTACGCCGAAGGGACAGGCTTCAATGCACTTTCCGCAGTTGACGCACTTCGACTTGTTAATCATATACACGCCCTTAGCGTTCTGCGTAATCGCGCCGACCTCACAGGTGCGCGAACACTTGCCGCACTGTATACAGATTTTGGGCGTAACCGCGCCGTTCTTGCTTACAATCTGCACGCAGGACAAGCGCGGGTCGTTGCTTTTGTAAAACGCATTGGAACACGCAAGCTCACAGGTACTGCAAGACATACATACGGCGTCCTTATTGATTGCCAGTTTTTTCATTGTATACTCTCCTTATATAAGTGTTGATATACGTCGATTATACCACATTCCCGTCGAAAACGCAACTACATTTCAAATAACAGTTATCAAATATCAAATATCAAAGACGAAAGGTTTGGACGTGGGTTGCGCCCTGCGTCCTACGTCCCGGCGCCGTGCGCCGTCTTTGCGAAGCACCGGTAAGTGTGCGATACGTAGGGCGTTACAGGTGCGAAGCAATCCAGTGCCGGGGGGACAACATACGTCTTACGTATCTTGGGTGCCTACGTCAACCCTGGATTGCTTCGCCGCATTTCATTAACTACGTATCGCAAGTGCGGCGGCGGCTTCGCAAAGACGGGCAGGGCTTTGCCCTGCCCTGTCCCGGCGCATTGCGCCGGGACGGTGGACGGGGGCGCGACCGCGCACGGCGCGGGGAACCACCCCGGCGCTACGCGGCACCCCTCCCAAGAGGGGAATTTACGGGGGAGGGCGGGTTTGAAACCCGCCCCTACGTCCCTTCGTCCAAACCCATTCCCCTCTTGGGAGGGGTGCCGCCCGCAGGCGGCGGGGTGGTGCCCCCGCGCCGTGCGCGGTCGTGCCCCCGTCCAAATCTTCGTCTCTGATATTTAATATTTGATATTTGATATTTGCTCTCTGATAACTGACAAAATCCTCTCTGTCGCGCCTAATATTTCCCTATCCGGCGCGGGATTTAGCCCCAGCGCCTTTTCAGCGGCCTCGAATAGTGCCTCAGCGGTGCAGTCTTTTTCGCGCAGAACAATGGCGTTGCCGCGTGATTCTATCGCGCGGGCGTTGATTTCCTGGTGGTTTTCCGCAACGTAGGGGGACGGCACTAGTACCGCCGGTTTCCCCAGTACCGCGAGTTCGTTTAGCGTACTCGCCCCGGCGCGGCAGATTGCTAGCGACGAGGCTTGTAGCTTTGCCGCCATATCGTCGATGTAGCGCACAACCTCCGTATACGCGAGCCGCTTCGGAAGCCGCTCCTCAAAGGCTTCGTAGTGGTGTTCGCCTGTGGCGTGGATATGGCGGAAGCGCCCGCGCTCCTCGTTAAGCCGTATAAAATCGAGCAGAACCGTATTCATATGCTTCGCGCCAAGACTTCCCCAGAATGATACCAATAGCGGTTTGCCGGAACTTTCAGCGTCAGCCCGCGCTTCGGCAAACTCTTTCCGTACCGGGATACCCGTAACCGTCAGTTTACTCTGGTTCTTTTCGCTAAAATATTTACGAGCCTCCTCAAAGCCCAGTAGTATACCGTCCGCGCCGTTCGCGAGCGACTTAACCGTCAGGCCGGGGTAGACGTTGCACTCGTACAGCAGCGATTTTAATTTCAGCCCGTAGGCGGCGCGAAGCACCGGGTAACACACATAGCCGCCCGTGCCGATAACAATATCCGGCTTGAAATCGCGCAGTATACGCTTCGCCGTGCCGACTGCGGCCTGGTTCTTAGCCAGCGCCCGGGCGTTATAGGCAATATCCCGGGGATTGACCGAACGCCGCAGTCCCCCCGCGATATTGAGCGGCACGAACTTATAACCCGCCTTAGGCACAAGCTTCTGCTCGAGTTTTCCCAAAGCCCCGATATATAAAAATTCCGCGTCCGCGCCAAACTCGGCGCGAACAGCGTCGGCAATGGCAAGCGCGGGATTAACGTGTCCCGCGGAACCCCCGCCGGTTAATACGATACGTTTCATAAAAACACCTTGTTTAGTTAATAGTTATCAAATATCAAATATCAGAGACGGAGGCTAGACGGGGGGTGCGTCCCGCGTCCCAACGTCCAAACCCTCGTCTCTGATATTTGATATTTGATAATTGTTATTTAATTTATAACAGTTTAACCACGTCGTTCACTAGCGTGAACAACATAACGCCTATCAGCAGTACGAACGTTGCGGCGTGTACGTAGCCCTCGATTTTGCGGCTTATCTTCCTGCGGAACAGTTTTTCGAGCAGCACCGTCACGAGCAAAAACACAATGCGCCCGCCGTCAAGCGCGGGTATCGGCAGCAGGTTCATCACCGCGAGGTTGACCGCGATAAACGCGAAAAAGTATACAAGATTTCGCAAGCCGAGCGTAGTGTTTTCGCTAGATTTAGCTATATCGTCCACAGCCGCGACTATACCAACCGGGCCGGACATTTCAGTCATCGCTATCTTGCCCGAGAAAAGGTCTGATAAACCCATTTTAACCATTCTGACAAACTGCCGCGTTTCGTAGTAGCTGTATTTCAACACGTTGCCCGCAGTTACAGGCTCGGTTTTGAGGTCTATACCGTAGCGGAACTGCGTCCCGCCGCCGGGAGCCGGGTAATCGCGCGGTAAAAACTGGTAGCCGCTTAGGTCAACGACCTTGCCGCCGCGTTTTATAACGAAATCAAATATCCCGCCGTCAGTATTCCGCGAGAGCATTAGCGACAGCTCGCCGTAGCTCGCGACAGCTTCGCCGTCGACTTTTACAATCGTATCGCCCACCTGCAAGCCGCCCTCCGGGAAGCCCTCGGCAAGACCGGTTATCTGCGTTGAGCGAAAACCGCCCGAAGTCGCGAGGATTATCGCCACAACAATAAAGCCCGCAACGGCGTTAAACGCCGCGCCCGCGACGAGTATTATTGTCTGCTGCCACCACGCTTTATTCGTAAAAGCGCGGGGGTTCTCTGAATCCTCGTCCTCACCCTCCATAGCGCAGAAGCCGCCGAACGGCAGAAGCCTCCAGCTGTAGACTGTTTCCTTACCCTTGTGGCTTATTATTTTAGGTCCCATTCCGAACGCAAACTCGTTGACCTGTACGCCAAACAGCCGCGCCATTGAAAAATGCCCCAGTTCGTGAATTGCAATCAACAGCCCGAAGGCCACTATCGCTATAGCTATAAACATATAAAACTCCTGACTGTTTCGTCCAAAACAACAATCTCGTGATAACTGTCGGCGCGCACCCCGCTGAATTTTTCAAGCGCTTCCTCTATTATACACGGTATTCGCGCAAAAGATAACTTATTATTCAGATACGCCGCTACAGCGGCCTCGTTCGCGGCGTTCAGCACGCAGCACTCGTTAGTACCGTTAACGTAATCCCGCTCCGCGCAAAGCTCCGCAAGAGCAAGACAGCGGAACACGTCGCGCCGCGGCGGCTCAAAGGTCAGCCCCGTACTGAAAAAGTCAAACGGTTCTGACAAGCCCGGCAAACGCTTTGGATAGGTTATAGCGTAGGCAATCGGGACACGCATATCCGCGCTGCCGAGCTGCGCGATAGTCGCGCCGTCCGGGAACTCCACCGCGCTGTGGATAACGCATTCCGGGTGAATAACGACCCTGATTTGACTGGGGGCTACGTCAAAGAGCCGCATTGCCTCAATAAACTCTAAACCCTTATTCATAAGCGTCGCGCTGTCAACGGTTATCTTAGCGCCCATATTCCACTTAGGGTGCCGAAGCGTCCGTTCAAGCGTAGCGTTTTCGAGTTCCTCCGGCGTAGCTCCGCGATAGGGGCCGCCGCTACACGTTAGTATGAGCTTTAATTGTGAACTCGGTGTTACAGACGTTTGAATACATTGAAAAATCGCGCTGTGTTCGCTGTCAACGGGGATAATATCCGCGTCATAGGACATAACGAGCTTTCCGGCGGCAACAAGAGTTTCCTTATTCGCAAGCGCAATCCGCGAGCCGGAGGCTATACCCGCAAGCACCGGGGCAAGCCCCGCAATACCGCTCGCCGCCGCTACGAGCGTCGCGCCCGCCTGCGCCGCTTCATTTACGCCCTCCGCACCGGAGAGTACGTGCGTATCCGTATCGGCAAGCGCGGTTTTCAGCTCGCGGGCGGCGTTTTCGTCCAAAAGCGCAACAACGCGCGGCTTAACTAACCGCGCTTGTTGTTCTATCAGTTTTACATTGCGGTTTGCCGCGAGTGACGCCACATCTAAACCTAAATGCCGCGCAACCTCTATGGTGCTTCGCCCAATCGAACCCGTCGAGCCTATTATACTAAGCAATGTTCACCTCCAACAGATTTAGCAGCGACACGCAAATCGGCGCGGCAAAAATCAAACTGTCAAAACGGTCAAGAAAGCCTCCGTGACCCGGCAGGATATTGCTGTAGTCTTTAATTCCGCAGATACGCTTAACCGCGCTGAAAAATAAGTCGCCAAATTCCCCCGCTACCCCGAGCGTCAAACCGATTAGGGCAAAACGCCACATATGCGTAGTCAGGCCGTACTTATGCCCGATTGCCCCGAATATTATCGTGAACAGTACCGACCCGATTAAGCCTCCGACCGCGCCCCATTCGGTCTTATTAGGGCTAATCTTAGGGAAAATATGCCGCTTACCGAACTTCGACCCGAACAGCATAGAACAGGCGTCGCAGGTATACACACAGCCAAAGGGTATCATCAGATAATAGCGCGGATATCCGCTGTATATAATCAAAACCAGCGTACCGAGAAACAACATTAAAATAGGCGCAAGCACAATCAGAAACCTCTGCCCCGACCGCACCGCACCCTTTATAAGCTCATACGCGCACAGCAACGCCACAACCCCAATAGCGGCGGCAAAGCACCACACCGGGGCAAGCAATAAAACCACCAAAGTAAGCGGAATACCAATCGCCGCAACTATAAGCCGTTGTTTCACCGAATATATAAAATCTCCTGTATAAATAACAGTTATCAAATATCAAATATCAGAGACGTGGGTTTGGACGTGGGTTGCGTCCTGCGGGGGAACCACCCCGCCGCCTGCGGGCGGGGGGTGGTTTCCCCCGTCCCGCGCCGCGCGCGTCATCTGATATTTGATATTTGATATTTGATATCTGTTATCTGATATCTGTTATCTGATATCTGTTAACTATTCTCAATTTGTTCCATCGTGTACGCCTCAACGATGTCGCTCTCTTTGATGTCGTTGAAGCGTTCTATGCTCAGGCCGCATTCGTAGCCTGTGGCTACTTCGCGCACGTCGTCCTTGAAGCGTTTCAGCGAGGCCAATTCGCCGTCGTGGACAATGCTTCCGTCGCGCACTACGCGAACGCTTGTTCCGCGCCGCATTACTCCGTCGAGTACGTAGCAACCCGCTACTTTGCCTACTTTCGATACGCTGATAACCTGGCGAATTTCCGCGTGACCGAGTACAACCTCTTTGAACTTAGGCGCGAGAAGTCCCTTCATCGCGGCTTCGATTTCCTCAATACATTCGTAAATAACCCTGTAAAGCCGCAGGTCAACGCCCTGCCTCTGAACGCTCTCGAGCGTCGCGCCGTCAGGACGCACGTTGAAGCCTACGATAATCGCGTTAGAACTCACCGCGAGCATAACGTCGCTCTCGGCGGGCGCGCCAACTCCGCAGTGTATAACCTTTACGCGCACTTCCGGGTGTTCAAGCTTTTCAAGCGAGGCGCGTACAGCTTCGGCGGAACCGTGAACGTCAGCCTTAATGATAATCGGAAGCTCTTTAATCTCGCCCTGTTTAATCTGCGAGAATAGGTCGTCAAGCGAGATTTTGCGCTCCGGCTGTTTGCCGCTTACTTTCGAGTTAAACTTGCGCTGTTCCGCAAGCTCACGCGCCATTCTCTCGTTATCGACCGAGGCGAAGGCTTCACCCGCGCCCGGGACTTCTGAAAGCCCGGTTATTTCGACGGGGACGGAGGGACCCGCTTCCGTGAGGACTATTCCGTGACTGCCGTTCATTGTGCGGACGCGTCCTACGGCCGTCCCGGCTATAATCACATCGCCCGGCTTCAGCGTTCCGTTCTGTACGAGAAGCGTAGCGATTGCCCCGCGCGATTTATCAAGCCGCGCCTCTATAACCGTACCCTTAGCGGCGCGGTTCGGGTTAGCCCGAAGCTCGCGCATTTCAGCCGCCAGCAGTACCATTTCAAGCAGCGCGTCAACTCCGTCACCGTATTTCGCGCTTATCGGGCAGATGATTGTATCGCCGCCCCATTCCTCCGGCACTAAGCCGTATTCGGTAAGCTGTTGCTTTATACGTTCGGGGTTAGCCCCGGCTTTGTCAATCTTGTTGATGGCAACGACAATCGGAATTTCCGCGGCCTTAGCGTGGTTAATCGCCTCTATCGTCTGCGGCATAATGCCGTCGTCTGCGGCAACAACCAATATAGCGAGGTCTGTGATATTAGCCCCGCGCGCCCGCATACTCGTAAAGGCTTCGTGACCCGGAGTATCGAGGAACGTTAGTGCCTGGTCTTTAACATCTACCTGGTATGCGCCGATATGCTGCGTAATCCCGCCCGCTTCGCCCTCCGCGACTTTAGCCTTTCGGATATTGTCAAGGAGCGAAGTTTTACCGTGGTCAACGTGACCCATAACGACAACAACGGGGTTTCTGCGAATGAGTTCCTCCGGCCGGTCAACGTGTTCGTCAAAGAGCTGTTCCTCAATCGTGAGTTTAACCTCGTGTTCAACCTTGCAGCCGAGGTCGAGGGCAATCACGGCCGCCGTATCGTAATCAACTATATCCGATACGCTAAGGAACTGCCCGAGTTTTATTAGCTGCTTGATAACCTCGGCGGCGGACTGTTTCATTCTCAGCGCCAAATCGCCTACGGAAATCTCGTCCGGGATAGACACCGTCATAATCTGCTTACGCGCGGTTTCGAGCTGTAGCTTCTGCATTTGCGCGCGCTGTTCCTGGCGGCGTTTAGCTCCCTGCGCCATAGTCAGCGGACGCTGGTTCTTTTCCTCTTTTTTGCGGATAATCTTTTGCTTGCCGCCCTGACGGTCGCCTCCCGCGTCACCCGCGAGGCTTTCAATGCGCTCGTCATATTTATCGAGGTTGACAGTCGCTCCGCGCGTATCGACAACGCGCTTGCGGGAGTTCGTATCCTGCTTGCTCTGTTCGATAGTCACGCCGCCCTGCGCCGTAGGCACGTTGCGCTGTAAAGTCTGCCCGCGCGTCGAGCTGTGCGTAGCCTGTTCCTTAGTCTGTTTAGCCTTCTTACCGCTTTGCGGCGCGGGAGCGGGGTTTGCGAAACGGTCAAGCTTACGCTGGGCGTTGGTTTTAGGTTTAACCTCGCCCTCTTTGGCCTCCTTGCCGTCCTTAGGCTCTTTATCCTTGTCTTTTTCTTTATCTTTCGCCTTAGCCTTTTCCCTGGAAGCCGCGGCTTTAGCCGCTTTCGCGGCCGCGACTTCCTCCGGAGTGGGCAAGACCGGCTCCGGCTTAGGCGGCGAGGGTTTCAGCGACAGCGCGAGTACCTCGCCTATAGCCTCGGCAGTGTCCTGCTGTGCCTGCGTTAAATACTCGAACAGGATATTAAGGTCCGGTTCCCTCAGCGTTGCCTGCTGATTTTTGGGCGCGGTCGAATACTCACCCAGTATAGTGATAACGTCTTTAGTTGTAAGCCCGAAGTCCTTTGCAAAATCCTGTAGTTTGTACTTAATCGGCATTTACGCTCTTCCCCCAGTGTTGTACAGTTAACAGATATCAGATATTTTAGTTATCAGTTATTAAATATCAAATATCAAATATTAGATGGCGGTTGTCTGTTCTGGTTCGTCTTTGTTTGCGTTCTCGGCGGTTAGTTTTTCCTGAACTGCTTTTGCCATTGCGGCTGTGGTTACGGATAATATCGCGCAGGCGCGTGTTCCTACCGCCGCGCCTATTACGTCTTTCGTAAACGGCAGCGTCAGTATCGGGAGCTTGCCCCAGTCCGCGATTTGCGCGGCTTTTGAAAGTGTGTTCTCCCCGGCGTCCGAGGCTGTAAGTATCAGCTTTGCCTTGCCCTTTTTCTGCGACAGCGACACGCGCTCCTCGCCTGTTTCGAGCGCGCCGGCCTTTTTGCAAAGCCCTAAAAAGCTCAAGATTTTGTCGTTGTTGTTATGCGGCATTCGAGTTCCTCCCATAGCGTATCAGGTATCTGCGTTTTAAGCGTTCGTTCAATAGCGCGAATTTTGCGAAGTTTCTTAATACAGGCGGCATCGGCGCAGACGTAAACCCCGCGCCCGTTCAGCTTGCCCTTGTCGTCAATAACAAGCGCCGGAACGGCGTCGGGCGCGTCCTTAGCGGGTGCAAGCCGAACAATCCGTATAAGCTCGCGTTTGTTCCTCATAGCCCGGCAAGCGCCGCACATACGTTCAGGTTGTGTTTTAGGTTTCAAAGTTCCTCACCACGTCCCGCGCCGAGCGCGGCAACTAATATTTAATAACTGTTATTTGTTATTTGTTATCTGTCAACTGAAAAGTTCGTCATTGCGAAGCACCGGTAAGCTTAACATACAACGCGGTATAGGTGCGAAGCAATCCAGTAGTATAAGCCACAGATACGTATGTTACGCTCCCGGCACTGGATTGCCGCGCCGGTCTCAATGGTACGTATCGCGGGCTTTCCGCGGCTCGCAATGACGGACTCTTGACTCTTTACCTTTGAATACGCCCTCTTATAATGTTTCAGCCACCGGGCGGGTTTGAAACCCGCCCCTACGTAGCCCCGTCCAAGCCCTCGTCCCCTATCCCCTCTGTGGAGGGGTGCCGCCGCAGCGGCGGGGTGGTTCCCCCGCAGGACGCAACCCACGTCCAAACTAATCGTCTCTGATATTTGATAACTGTTATGATAACTGTTATTTTGTATTTAGTCTCGAGTAGTCTAGCGCCTCACTGGCGGGGCGAATGTCTATTTTGAAGCCCGTTAGTTTTGCCGCTAGTTTAGCGTTTTTGCCCTCTTTGCCTATCGCTAGGGATAGCTGGTTATCGGGGCAGACTACGCGGCAGCGGCGCGTTCCGGGTTCTACTACTACGCTGTAGACTTCGGCGGGGGCGAGTGCCGCGGCTACAAACGCTTCCGCGTCCTCGTGGAACGGTACCACGTCAACCTGTTCCCCGCGAAGCTCCGCTACAATGCGGCGTACTCTGTTGCCGCCCTCGCCTACACAGGCTCCCACAGCGTCAACTGAAACGTTATTTGAGATAACCGCTATCTTGCTTCGCAAACCCGGCTCGCGCGATACGGCTTTAATCTCCACGGTACCGTCCGCGACTTCCGGCACTTCAAGCTCAAATAATCTGCGAACAAGCCCCGCGTGGGTGCGCGATACTATCGCCTGCGGCCCCCTGCGTTCGCGGACTACCTGTAGCATATAAACTTTCACGCGGTCGCCGTCGTAAAATTCCTCTCCGCGAACCTGTTCCTCCGGCGGCAGAACCGCTTCGACAAGTTCCTCCGCGCGCTCCGTCATACCGCTTACTTTAACGTAAATCGCGCCGGTTCGGTTGTCGATACGCGTAACAAAGGCCGAGAGCATTTCGTTTTCCTTGCCGGAGAGCGTATCGGCCGCCATTTCGCGCTCGGCTTCGCGTATACCCTGTACAACGACCTGTTTCGCGGCCTGAGCGGCAATGCGCCCGAAGGCCATAGTCTTAAGCGGCTCGCGGATTATCCCGCCGAGTTCCGACAGCGGGTCGATAGCCCGCGCTTCCTCGAGTTTTATCATTATATGAGGGTTCCAGCGTGGACGCTGAACGCGCTCCTCGGTACCCTCTCCGTCCTCGTCCTCGGGGTCGGGTTCCGCGTGCTGCTCGGCGTAAAGCGTCTGAAACTCCTCGAAGGCCGCCTCCGCGTCCTCCCGCGCAAGCTCGCCGGCTTCGACCTTAGCGTCAAGCTCTGCCTGGAATTTTTCCTCGGCTTCGTCGCGCTCGTCGTCCGCCGCCCACTGGGCTTCAAGCTCGGCCTGTTTGCGCTCCTCCTCCGCGACGAGCCACGCGGCCTCCTGCTCCTCGATATCGTCCGCGACGATAGTGCGGCAAAGGTTAACCTCGATGTCTTTTTTAGTTTCGTCGAGAATGACTTCCGCGCCCTCTGCGGCGGCGGGTGTTCCGGCCTTTTTCATCTGCTCTTTAACGGCCTTAAGAAGCGCCTGCCGTATTTTTTCAAGCATATAATCCTTTGGAATCCCGCGTTCGGACTCCAAAGCGGTAAGCGCGGTGAAAAACTCTGCGTTCATTATTATGAAACCTCATTTGATGTTTTTTGTGTGGTGAATATATTTACTCAATCGTGAGCCGGACGTTTGAAACCTCGGCTTTAGCAAAACTCTCGCCGGTGTCAAGCGTTATCACTCCCGCGTCGTCATAAGCCGCGAGCGTCCCGGTAAACTCTTTCTTACCGTCTTTAGGGGAGTAGAGTTTCAGCTTAACCTTTTTGCCTAAACACTTGGCAAAATCCGAGGGCTTTTTAAGTACGCGCTCAAGCCCCGCCGAGGATACCTCTAAAATATAGCTCTCCGCGATAGGGTCGGCCTCGTCAAGCAAGGGGTCAAGGGCGCGGCTGACAGCTTCGCAGTGGTCAAGGCTAACGCCTTCGTCGCGGTCAATGAAAATACGCAGATAGTACGTCCCGGCTTCCTTAACGTAGTCAACGTCCCAGAGCGTGCAGTCCGCGGCGGCGCACACCGGCGCGGCAAGGGCTGTTATGCTGTCTGTAAGTCTGCTCATATAGTGTCACCCCGGCTATAAGCACCCATAAAAGAGTGGGCGGAACCCACTCTCATTACGCTTATTAACAATCTAAAATAATCAATCACGTACTATAGTATAACATATATAGAAACACTTGTCAAGCGGGAATTTTACAGGGGGAGTGGCAAAATGCGGATTATTTGAAACCTGTTACAAAGAAAAGGCTTCGTCGCTATTGCCTTACTGTACTCACCTTTATTCATTTAATGTTAGCTTTTTCAAACTTTGCTTATATCAAATAATCCGTAAAAAGTCCACTTTCTTTTACATGGAGTGGCAAAACGCGGATTATAGAAAGTGTATCACAGAAAAGGGGACTTCGCCTTTGTCGTGAGAGGCGCGCCATTTAAGTTTCGCCACGCCAAAGCGGTTATAGGCTTCGGTAAATACCGCGAGAACCGCTTGCAGCGTCTCAAGTTTTCTCGGAAAACA
>JAISJH010000036.1 GCA_031261635.1 Oscillospiraceae bacterium | reverse complement strand
TAGCTTTTTTCAACCAATTCAGTACACTGACGTGGCTCGTACCGAGAAAAAGGGCAATTTTTCTGATGCCAACCTCGTTAATGCTCATAAACACAGCGGTGGCCTTGGTCTTTGCGCTGAACTTCTCGGGGGTTCCTGAGAAAGTCCGGCCGCAGGCGTTGCATTTGTAGCGCTGGTAGCCTTTACTGACACCATTTTTCCTGGTTTTTTCGCTGCCGCAATGCTTGCATACCATTGCAAATCCCTCCTGACTAATGTTTTCCCTTAGTATACCACAATTTTTTTGTTATTGCAATAACCGGTTACCAATGTCTCTTGGGAGGGGTGCCGCCGTAGGCGGCGGGGTGGTTCCCCGCGCCGTGCGCGGGTGCGTCCATCGTCCACCGTCCCGGCGCACCGTCATTGCGAGCGCCGCCGCACTTGCGATACGTAGAACGTATAGGCGCGCGGCAATCCAGTGCCGGGGGGATAACATACGTATGTTTCGCCCCCGGCACTGGATTGCTTCGCACCTGTAACGCCCTACGTATCGCGGGCTTACCGGTGCTTCGCAATAACGGATTCTTGAATCCTTACCTTTTGAATACACGTTCTTACTTATGTTCCGCTGTAACGTAGTCGTTATCTGTATAATAAAGCCAATCACGAACAACGTTGTGATCAGCCATAGAATCGTACTCCTCTGTTAGCGATAGTTTTGTCCATTGTTTGTCTTAGTTGTCTGTTAGCGAAAATGCTTGCTTTTTTAACGAGCGTGTCAGTCGGACAATGCAGTTTATAGCCGTAAGCCATATCAATATCCACCTCCAAATCAAGCTCACGCGCCTCGACGCTGTCGGGGACAATCACGCAGATGTCGAGGTCACTGTCCTTGTGCGGAGTGCCGTAGGCGTAGGAGCCGAAGAGGTATATCGCCTCCGTGTCCGGGACTACGGACAGTACGCTTTCCTTGATGATGTTCAGTTTTTCCTGTATCTCCGGCGTTTCGTATGGTTTCATAACGCTGCCCTCCATAAATTGCGCTATACCGCGCTGTCCGCAAAGGCCGCGGCGCGCATTTCCGCCAGCGGCGCGAAAGCGCGTATCGTGGTCGCGTAGTCAAACGCTTTGCGCGTGTCTAGTTCGGTTATACGCGATTCACGCGGGTAACGCACTATAACGGCATATCTTGTAAGAGCTTCGAATTGCGTCCGATATGTATTGAACTGTTCGTCGTAAACAACAGCCATATCGCACAACTCAATTAGATTGTGCGTCTTAGGTGGTTCGTCGACACCCTTAAATGCCAGATATCCTTTTAGCCATTTTTCAACGGCTTGCTGGCAATGAAAACAAATTACCTCAAGTTTTAGCGGATAGTGACCGAGCAAAATTGTAACGACATCGTAGTCATTATCGGCGTAATAAAACCATTCGCGAACATACTCTAAAATATTATCCATAGAATTGTACCCCTCTGTTTGAAATTACTTTATCAAGCGTTGGACCGAGTATCCGATGTGCAAACACACTCGACTTTTTAACTAGCAGGTCAGTCGGGAAATGTAATTTATTCCAAAACGCGCTGCCAATATCCACCTCCAAATCCAGCTCCCGAGCTTCTACGCTGTCGGGGACAATTACGCAGATGTCGAGGTCACTGTCCTTATGCGGAGTACCGTAGGCGTAGGAGCCGAAGAGGTATATCGCCTCTGTATCCGGCACTACGGACAGTACGCTTTCCTTGATGATGTTCAGCTTTTCCTGTATCTCCGGCGTTTCGTATGGTTTCATAACGCTACCCTCCTTGTTGCTTCTACATACATTATAAACCTTTCCGGGCGGAATTACAAGCACTATTAACAAAAACGTAACATATGGCGCGTTTGTTTATGCTACAATAGTCTAGTGCTAGGAGGCGATTTGCTTGAATGACAAACGGGAAATCGGGATTGAACCCGCTGAAATAGAGAACTGCGGCAGGGGCGAGCGCAATCTCGGTAAGATAGTCCTGCTCTTTATCCTGCTTATTTTAATCGGCTGCGCTATAGCCGCGCTGGCGGTTTACCATTATATTACAGTTCGCGAAGTTTCCGGCGGCGATGATTTAACTCTTTCGCCGGAGCTGCCTTTTGCCGAGGATAGCGCGATTGCTATGGAGCCGAGCGCGGAGGATTTGCCGGGCGACGTAAGGCTCGATATCGCCCCGCGCCCTAACGGCGAGCTTCAGCCTTTGAGTGCGCTTTATGAAAAACTCGCGCCCTCGGTTGTCGCCGTGCGAAGCGGTTCCGGCGATAACGCTATCGCCCTCGGCACCGGGATTGTCATTTCCCCGGACGGTTATATACTTACCTGCGGACATTTGCTTGAAAACGCGCGTTCGGTTAACGTCCTCTGCGCGGACGGTATGGAGTACGCCGCGACGCTTGCGGGGCTTGACAGCGTGAGCGACCTCGCGTTGCTGCAAATCCGCGCTATCGGCCTGACCCCCGCTGAATTTGGGTCCTCCGGCAACTCCGCTACAGGCGAGGCTATTCTCTCGATTGGCGACCCTATCGGAGCCCTGCCGGTGCTTACTACCGGGATACTCTCCGCCACTATTTCCGATATCCGCGTCAACGGCTTTTCAATGACGCTTCTTATGACGGACATAGCAAACGCCGCAGGACACAGCGGCGCGCCGGTGTTCAACTACTACGGGCAGGTTATAGGTGTGGGCAACGCCCGCTTGAAAATCAAGGACGGGTCGAAGCTGTTCGCAATTCCCGCTGAAATGGTTACGTCGATAGTATCAGACCTCTCGGAATATGGCAAGGTACCGGGCAGACCCGCGCTGAACGCCGACGTGCGCGATTTGCAGCCGGGTTACGCCGATTTCCTCGGTCTGCCGTCTGGAGCCTACGTAGTCGCCTCCCCCGCCGACTCGGTTCTAAGAAAAGGCGACATAATAACCGCGATAGACGGCTTCGCCGTAGCCTCAGTAGCCGACCTGAACGCCTACGTAAACAGCAAAACGGTTGGAGACAGCGTAACGCTAACGTTAGTACGTGGCCGCGATTACGTAGAAGCAATAACGCAACTGGTTGAGAAGTAAATAACAGTTATCAAATATCAAATATCAGAGACGAGAGTTTGGACGTTGGTTGCGGGGTACGTAGGGGCGGGTTTCAAACCCGCCTTTGTGCGCGGGGGCGAGGGCGAAGCCCAGCCCGTCATTGCGAAGTACCGGTAAGCCCGCGATACGCACAATGTTACAGGTGCGAAGCAATCCAGTGCCGGGGGGATAACTAAAGACGGGCAGGGTTACGCCCTGCCCTGTTCCGGCGCACTACGCCGGGGAAACCACCCCGCCCCTGCGGGGGCACCCCTCCACAGAGGGGATGAGGACGGGGGTTTGGACGGGGTTGCGTAATCCGGGCGAGGCAAGCCTCGCCCCTACATTGAATTGTGCGGTTTTATTGAACCGGTGCAACACGAAGGGCGGGGTTGAAACCCGCCCCTACGTAACCCCGTCCAAACTCCGTATCTGATATTTAATATTTGATAACTGTTAACTATCCGTGAGCAGCACGATTACCCAGCAAATCGCGGCCGCGAGGAAGCCCGCGAAGCCTGATAGCGCGCCGAATATTATAAACGCTACCGTCAGCCGCTTGAAGCGTATAACAACCTCGTCGCGATAGGGCGAACCGTTGTCGCGCAGGCGCTTGAAAACGCTTTTCGCCGTCCAGAGCAGGTACACCGCGAAAGCGTCTTTCAGCACGTCCCAAAAGCGCACGCCGCCGAACAGCGTGTTGCCCGCGCTACTCTCCGTTACTGACGCTTGCGCAAAGGGTATGTAGAGCGTGATTTCGCCGTATTTCAAAAAGGGCTCAAATTCGGTTTTAATGAAAATCCACGCGACAAGCTCAACCGCCGCGCCGATAAGCTGAACCACAAACGCTATCATAAGAAAGATGTAGACTATTTTGCTGAAGCGTTGAATTTTTTCCGCGTAGTTAACCATTTGCGTACCTCCTATGTTGTTTGATTGACGGTGTGTGTAAAGTGAGAATAGGTTTATAAAATAAATTATCAGAAGCTGTATTAAAAACGCGAAAAGCTAAAGAGTCCGTCATTGCGAGCGCAGGGGAGCTTAACAGACCGCGCGGTCTAGGCGCGCGGCAATCCAGTGCCGCAGTCCGCAGATACGTATGTTACGCTCCCGGCACTGGATTGCCGCGCCGGTTACAGATTTGCGAAATTCTACAATGTGAGCATTTCGCCGTCCGCGGAGGACCGGCTCGCAATGACG
>JAISJH010000069.1 GCA_031261635.1 Oscillospiraceae bacterium | reverse complement strand
TTAGCATCGCAGCAAAAACTGCCGGTGTCACACCCGTCACAGCACGAAAATCTGTGCCTTTGTAGTTTTGGATGTTTTCATATTTCATAGCTACTGTATACCTCTCTTTTCGTTTCGTTGCAACCCTAATGACGGTGCGCCGGGACGTGGGACGGTGGACGTTGGTTACGGGGGTTTGAACGGGAATTGCGTCCTGTGGGGGAGGGCGGGTTTGAAACCCGCCCCTACGTTCCCCCCCCGCAACCCTCGTCCAAACCCTCCAAAGCCCCCCTCTTTAGAGGACGCACTGCCTCCGCAGAGGCGGGGGGTGCCGCAACCAACGTCCAACTCATCGTCTCTGATATTTGATATTTGATAACTGTTATCTGCCTCTCTTGACAAGCGTGTGCTGTTTGTGATATAATTTCTAGCGTTACATTCATTACATTCTAAAGGAGCAACTTATGAAACGCATACTTTCACTTTTGCTTGTCCTTGCCTGCGCGCTTGCTTTGTTTGCGGCCTGTACGCCCGCCGGCGAGAACAATTCCTCCGGCAATGCCTCCGGGAACAGCGACGCCGGAACCGACGAAGACATCTACAAGGACGAGGACCCTAACGCCGTTCCCGACCGCTCGGCCGACCGCTCGAAGCTTATTCTCGGGCTTGACGCCTCCTTCCCGCCTATGGGCTATAAAGACGACGCCGGCAACATCGTAGGCTTCGACATCGACGTAGCCCGCGAAGTCTGCAAACGCCTCAACTGGGAGCTTGTCCTTCAACCGATTGACTGGGACGCGAAGGATTTGGAGCTTGAAAGCGGAAATATCGACTGTATCTGGAACGGTATGACCGTCAATACCGACCGTATAGCGTCTATGACGCTCTCGTTCGCGTATATGAATAACGAGCAGGTCGTTCTGACGCTGCGAAGCGCGGATTTGTACGATTTAGACGACTTCGCGGGTAAGAAACTCGCGTACCAGTCGGGTTCCTCCGCGGAGGACGCGCTTGACGACAACCCCGATTTCAAGGCCTCGCTCGCCGAAGTTATCACGCACGGCGATAACCTCACGGCGATTATGGAGGTCGAACAGGGCTCTGTTGACGGACTGTTGCTTGACAGCATTGTCGCTAAAGACTACATAAAGAACAACGACCCCGACGGCAAAACCTGGAAAATTATCGACGAATCCCTCGCGAAAGAGGAATACGCGGTAGGCTTCAGAAAAGGCGACATAGCCCTCGCTATGCGCGTGGACGCTATACTCGTGGAAATGAAAACAGACGGTAAACTCGGCGAAATTTCGACTGACTGGTTCGGCGAGGATATCACCACCGTAATCCCTAAATAATGAACAAAATAAACCTCGGCTTATTACTGCCGCAAATGATAAGCGGAATGGGCGGGACGCTCGCAATCTTCGGGTTGACGGCGCTCCTCGCCCTGCCGCTCGGGCTTGCCGTAGCCGCCGCGCGTATGAGCAAGCGGCGGCTGATAAGCTATCCCATTCGGGCGTACCTTCTCATTATGAGGGGTACGCCGCTTATGCTTCAGCTGTTTTTCTTTTACTTCGGACCGTTTTATATATTTCACATAATGGGCGCGAACCGCTTCGTTATGTGTTTAGTGGCGTTCGTGCTGAACTACGCGGCGTATTTCGCTGAAATCTACCGGGGAGGCCTGTCAAGTATCCCCGAGGGGCAGTACGAAGCCGCCGCCGCGCTGGGCTTTACGCGCAAACAGACCTTTTTCAAGATAATCCTGCCGCAGGTTATAAAAAGAATAACGCCGCCAATGGGCAGCGAATTTATGAGTTTGGTTAAAGACACGTCGCTCGCGAGGGTTATAGCGGTATTCGAGCTGTTTGAAGTAGCGAGAACCGCCGCCGACAGCGCGAGAAGCGTAATCCCCTTCGTAGTAGCGGGAGTATTCTACCTGATAATGAACACGGTAGTGGAAAACGCGTTCCGGCTCGCGGAAAAGAAGCTGGCTTATTATAGGTAATTATCAAGTTAAATTCAAAACGCGTGTTTACGAGGTGCGCTTATGCCGCTTTCGCATACTATTTTGTCTGTTTCCGGGATTGAGAAATCTTTTGCGGATAACCTTGTTTTGCGCGGGATTTCTTTTAGCGTTGACAAGGGGGAGGTTGTCGCCATTATCGGACCCTCCGGTTCCGGGAAGTCTACGCTGCTTCGCTGTGTCAATCAGTTCGAGACCGCCGACAGCGGGACTATTACCGTTGACGGTGAGGCGCTCATTTCCGGCGGCGTGTACGCGGCTCCCGAAGTGCTTCGGCGTATTCGGCTTAAAATCGGGCTGGTTTTTCAGAATTTCAACCTCTTTCCGCATTTTTCCGTTTTACGCAATATTACCGAAGCGCCCGTCAGCGTTCTGGGTATTCAAAAAGAGGAGGCCGAGGCCACGGCTCTCGAGCTTTTACGCAAAATGGGGTTGCAGGATAAGGCGTCCGCGTATCCTTATCAGCTGTCCGGCGGCCAGCAGCAGCGCGTTTCGATAGCGCGGGCTATGGCGCTTAGTCCGGAACTGCTGTTCTTTGACGAGCCTACCTCCGCGCTTGACCCGGAGCTTACCGGGGAGGTTCTGCGGATAATACGCGGGCTTGCCGAGGAGCATATGACGATGGTTATTGTAACCCACGAAATGGAGTTCGCGAAAAACGTAGCCGACCGTGTAATATTTATGGACAAAGGCGAAATAGTTGAACAAGGCACGCCCGAGGACGTGCTTGTAAACCCAAAAACGGAGCGCACGCGCCAGTTTTTAGAGCGTTACAATGCCGGGTGATTTACATAATTCCACTATTCCACATTTGAATCCACAGCCCGCCGTACTCCGCGAGGTTGCATATAATTTCAAGGAGGCTTATGTAAACCGTGAGGCGTTTTCCGCGTATTGAAGCATCAACGCACAATCCACGTAGGGGCGGGTTTCAAACCCGCCCCGTCCTACGTCCCGGCGCAGGGCGCGGGGTGCGCCGGGACGGCGCACCGTCATTGCGAGCCGCGCGAAGCAATCCAAGCCCAGTACCCCCCGTGTGCGCCCCTCGTAATTAGCGAAGCGCCCGGACGCGACCAATAGGGTTGTAACGAAACGGTTAGGCGCGCGATTTCTCGAAATTGACGATGCCGCAAATCAGATTGAACCTCAAATGCAGTCGTTTTCGATGATTTCGGTACTTTTCGGCGACAATC
>JAISJH010000097.1 GCA_031261635.1 Oscillospiraceae bacterium | reverse complement strand
CGAACGGCTCCGCTGCAATGTTATTATTTTACCATATGCGTCGTAATTTGTCAATAGCGCGTATAAGGCGCGGCGGGACAGGGCGCCGCTCTGCCCGTGGTGCGCCCCCCGGCGCACCGTCTTTGCGAAGCCGCCACCGCACTTGCGATACGTAGCATTGATATGCGGCGAAGCAATCCAAGGTTGACGTAGGCACCCTAGATACGTAGGACGTATGTTATCCTCCCGGCACTGGATTGCTTCGCACCTGTAACGTCCTACGTATCGCAAGCCTACCGGTGCTTCGCAATGACGGTTCGCCGGGACGGCGCACCACGCGCACGGCGCGGGACGGGGGAGGGCGCGAACGTGGATTACGCAATCCGGGCGAGGCGAGGTGCGTTGCCCCTACAGGGATTGTGCGTTGATTATGGCGCAAACAAAAGGGCGGGTTTGAAACCCGCCCCTACGTAGCCCCGTGTGCGCCCCCTCCAAAGCCCCCCTCTTTAGAGGGGGGTGCCTCCGCAGAGGCGGGGGGGTGCCGCAACCCTCGTCCAAACTCCCGTCTCTGATATCTGATATTTGCTAACTGTTATCTGAACCATCGTCTCTGATATTTGATATTTGATAACTGTTATCTGTAAAAACCCCCTCTTGACAAATATGTTAGTCTGTGCTAACATATAGTTATTAGCCGGCTTTATAACGCGCTGTTGAAAAGCTGTCGAAAGGAAAGAATTATGCTTACATTAAAGGACGTTCCGGTTGGCGCTACTGTTGTTGCCGTCAGTGTTAACGGTTCGGGGGCTATACGCCGCAGGATTATGGATATGGGCATTACCAAGGGCGTTTCGATACATATTCGCAAAGTCGCGCCGCTCGGCGACCCTATGGAGCTTATTGTCAGAGGCTATTCGCTGTCGCTGCGCCGCTCCGACGCTGAAATGATTTCCGTTACTGAAAGCGAGGTACACGGCAAATGACTACCATTGCTTTAGCCGGTAACCCTAATAGCGGCAAGACGACACTTTTTAACGCCCTGACAGGCTCGCGGCAGTTTGTCGGCAACTGGCCGGGCGTTACGGTTGAAAAAAAAGAGGGGCAACTTAAGGGCAGCCGCGACGTTACGGTAACAGACCTCCCCGGTATATATTCTCTCTCGCCCTATACGCTGGAGGAAGTCGTCGCCCGAAGCTACATACTCGGCATTGACACGGTTTCCGGCAAGCTCTTGCCGCCGGAGGAGCGCCCCGACGTTATCTTGAACATCATTGACGGGACAAACCTTGAGCGTAATCTATACCTCACGACCCAGTTTCTGGAACTCGGAATACCTGTCGTCGCGGCGGTCAATATGCTTGACGTTCTGCAAAAGACAGGCGATACTATCGACCTCGCGAAACTTTCTAAAGGGCTTGGTTGTCACTGCATAAGTATCTCCGCGCTGAAAGGTACTAACGCCATTTCAGCCGCTGAAACGGCTATTTCAATCGCGCAAAGCGAGGACGGACACGAGGCTCCCGTAAAATTCGGTCAGACGGTCGAGTGCGCCATTAGTGATATCGCGCACCTCCTTCCCGCGAATATTCCGCAGTCAGAACGGCGTTTCACCGCCGTTAAGCTTTTTGAGCGTGACGAACTGGTGCGTAAGCGTTATTCCTCTATCGACTGCGAGGCGATTATCGCCGAAGTCGAAACGAAACTCGACAACGATTCGGAGAGCATTATTGCCAGCGGACGCTACGACTACATTGAAAAGCTCGTAAAAGCCTGCTTCAAGCGCAAACCGCGCGGCGCGTCTGTCTCGGAGAAAATTGACCGCGTTGTTATGCACAGGATTTTTGCTATTCCGATTTTTTTCGCGATAATTTTTATTGTTTATTACATATCAATTACAACAATCGGCGCGTTTGTTACGGACTGGACGAATGATGTGCTGTTCGGCGAAATAATCCCTCCCGCCGTCGAACATCTGCTTGACAGTGCGGGCGCGTTGGAATGGCAGTCGGGGCTGATACTTGACGGCATAATCGCCGGAGTGGGCGCTGTTTTGGGGTTCGTGCCGCAAATGCTGATACTGTTTTTATTCCTCGCGTTTTTAGAGGCCTGCGGTTATATGGCGCGTATCGCGTTCATTATGGACAGGGTTTTCAGACGCTTCGGGCTGTCCGGGAAGTCGTTTATACCTTTCCTTATCGGAACCGGCTGCGGAGTTCCGGGCATTATGGCGTCGCGTACTATCGAAACCGAATCAGACCGCAGAATGACAATCATCACCACTACGTTTATGCCCTGCGGCGCAAAGCTTCCGTTCATTGCGCTTATCGCCGGGGCGATGTTTGATAATAACGGCGCAATTGCGTTTTTAGCCTACCTTATCGGTATAGCTTCGATACTCGTTTCAGGTTCCATACTGAAAAATCTTAAACGTTTTAAGGGGGAAGTTTCGCCCTTTGTAATGGAGCTTCCTAACTATCACCTGCCCACCGCGCTGAACCTTTTCCGCTCGATGTGGGAGCGCGGCTGGTCGTTTATCAAACGCGCAGGGTCGATAATCCTGCTATCTGCCGTGGCGGTGTGGTTTTTGTCAAACTTCGGCTTTATTGACGGCAAATTCCAGATGGTGGATAATTTGCAATACGGCTTACTGGCTACAATCGGCAACCTTCTTAGCTGGATATTTATTCCCGCCGGCTTCGGCGACTGGCGCGCCACCGTCGCCGTAATCACGGGTTTAATCGCTAAAGAAAACATTGTCGCTACGATAGAAATTCTCTACCAGGGCGATATGGCTGTGGGGTTTACACAGGTAACCGCCTTTGCGTTTCTGCTGTTCAACCTGCTCTGCGCCCCCTGCGTTGCGGCAATGGGCGCGATACGCCGCGAAATGAACAGCGGCAAATGGACGGCTTTTGCGATTTGCTATCAATGCGGCTTTGCATATGTTGTAGCTGTATTGGTTAATCTGATTGGTACGGCTTTTGTTAGATAAAAGATATCAAATATCAGATAGGGGGATTTTTGCTATGTGGATTACAATAGGTTTAGTTATAATTATCGGCGCGGTTGCTTTTGGCGTAATACGCGCGAAAATAAAGGGCAAGAGCAGTTGTAGCGGCTGCGCGGGGTGTGATAAATGTATCGATGCAAGGGTTCGATAAATGCGCCGGTGCAAGAGTCCGTCATTGCGAGCCGCGGTAAGCCCACGATACGTACCATTGAGACCGGCGCGGCAATCCAGTGCCGGGGGCGTAAAATACGTATCTGCGGACTGCGGCACTGGATTGCTTCGCGCCTAAACCCGCTTGTCTGTTAGGCTTCCCGGCGCTCGCAAAGACGGCGCACCGCGCCGGGACGTAGGGGCGGGTTTCAAACCCGCCCCGTTGGTTATGACATTGAAAATTATGCGCAAGGGCGGGTTTGAAACCCGCCCCTACGTATTGCGCGTAAATTATTTAATATACCCTATTCGTATTTACTCGCGGCGGTTTTTAGATTGTCGATAATTTTTATCTTTTGCGGGCAGACCGATTCGCAGGCTCCGCACTCTACACACTCGGAGGCCTTTGCGCTTCCAAAGAACGTTGTTACGAAGCCGTAACCCTGCTTTGCCGCTTCGGCGTTGTCGTAGACCAGTTCTTTATTCATCGCGTCGAACATTTCCGGGATATTTATATTCTGCGGACAGCCCGGGACGCAGTATTTACAGGACGTACACGGAACGCTCGGGATTGCCGCGAGCGTCTTTTGCGCCTCCGCTATGACAGCCTTTTCGCCCTCGTCAAGCGGCTTGAACTCTTTCATATATGAGGTATTGTCGCGCATTTGCGCGAGGTCGCTCATACCTGAAAGCACCGTTATCACACCCGGGAGGCTCGCCGCGAAGCGTATCGCCCACGACGCGTAGGACGCGCCGCCGCCCGCTTTGTCAAACACCGCTTTTACCGTCGGCGCGGGGTTTGCGAGCATTCCGCCCTTTATCGGCTCCATTATTACTATCGGTTTTTTGTGCTTCAGCCAGGCCGTTTCGTAACACAGGCGCGACTGAACCGCACCCGATTCCCAGTCAGCCCAGTTTATTTGAAGCTGAACAAATTCAACCTCCGGGTGCTTAGTCAAAACTTCGTCGAGAAGCTGCGCGTTGTCGTGGAACGAGAAGCCCGCGTGTTTAATCAGACCTGCTTCCTTTTGTTTCCAGACGAAATCCCAGATATGGTATTCGTCAAATTTCGCGGTCCGCGTCGCGCCGATATTATGCAGCAGGTAAAAATCGAAATACCCCGCGCCGGTGCGTTCAAGCGAAGTGAAAAACATTTGCTGGGCTTCCTTCTCGTTATTCGCGCCCGCCCACGCCGGAAGCTTTGTCGCGAGCGTGAATTTTTCGCGCGGATAGCGGCTCACGAGCGCGGTCTTGGCGGCTTTTTCGCTCTCGCCGTTGATGTAACCGTAGGCCGTGTCGAAGTAGCTGAAGCCCGCCGCGATAAATTCGTCGGTCATTTTTTCAAACTGCGGAAGGTCCACAACGCCCTGCGGCTCCTGCGGCAGTCGCATTAGTCCGAATCCGAGCTTCGGAATATTTTCCCCAAGATATGCCATAGTTAATACCCCCAAAAAATTATTTTTATACATTATACCACATTCAATGTGAAATGTCAAGCCTTGCGTTGTGGTTCGAAGGGACGGGTTTCAAACTCGCCCCAATATAGTATGCACGCATCTCAAATGCTAGCGGTTCGCAATGACGCAAAAATTCATTCCCATTCGCACACAAACCCAATGTATTCAAGTGAAAAATAATTTTCCTCTCCCGGAATGCTATTGTCAACGGTTATATCATTCCAGTCACCAAGTTTTGAACCGCTGACTTTAGGGTTTTTAACACGATACATCTGAATGTAACTTTCAACACCTCTATAATTATTAGCTTTTGTTCCTTTCCACAGACTATTGTCCCATACTTCTCCTGTAACCCAATTTCCAGGAGAATCGGCTCCAAGCCAATACTGGTTCTGAACTCCGCTGGCAATTAAACTTTCCACAAGGTCTCTTTCTTCAACAGTGGTTATTGTTACCAAGTGTCCACCTAAACTCTCACAATATAGTTCCGCTTCGTGCCACGTCATACCAATATCAAAAATCTGGTATCTATGATTATTTTTCAACTTAATCTGCACATCAATCGGCTTATCCGCTACAGTTACCGATAGTTCCTGTTTTGTATAACCTGCTGAAAATACTGTATAGATATAATTCGCATTACCTTCAAGCATAATTATAAAATTCCCATTATAGTCAGTTTGACATATATCCATATTAGGGAAAGCTATATCAACTCCCGCAATAGGTTCTTTTGTATCTGCGTCTATGACAATCCCGGTAAAAGGTATTTTTTCAGGTTTCATCTCTATTGTTGCACTAACTGGCTTGTCCTGCACATCGACAGAAAGTACCCGCTTCCCATAATCTTTCGCGGACACAGTATAGCTACTGGTTTTATTTGCGTTGAGGAATATTTGATATTTACCGTTGCTATCTGTCGTTACTGTATTTTCATTAGAGAAAGACAGTATTGCGTTCGGTATCGGTTCCTTCGAGTCTGCGTCGATAACTTTCCCGCTGAATTTCACAAATAGATATGGACATTCGCCTAAGCCGTAATCGTTTTCGTGATTTCGCCCGCCGAGAGCGACGTAGAAGTCGCCGATTTTTATTGTTAAAGGTTTTAACAATTTACCTTTGAATACCGTGCCAAAGCCGAGCGCGTCAACAGTCGCGTTGATTTGAACGACTAGGTTTATATCTCCGTCAACGCAGAGCAGACAATCGTGGAAAGTTTCAGCATTCTCGGGGATTTTGCCCGTCAGGAAGTATGCTATCGTTTCATCGTCCATTTCTGACTTAGCGGTAATCTCAATCCCGGCTTCCGGCTCAATAGCGGCTGTTGCGAGTTCCAAATAGGAAATACCGATACCTAGTCCGCACCCAATATAGAGTTTGGCGTTTGCTGCTCCGTCAAGTGTTACGGTCTTGTCGTTATTGTTGATTTTTGACCATTCACCGTCCCGGTATGTGATACCGAACGTATTGTTTTGCGAATATTCGGCCGTTATGCTGATTTGACCGCTAGCGTTAACGTTGAGATACCACGTTACGGTAACTAACAGACCGGGCGTTGTGGGAATTGGAAAGCCGGAGGTAAAAAGCTTATGGCGATATTCGTCACATTCAGCTTTTGTCTTTTGAAAATTTGCGTATTTTTCCTTGAACTTTCCGTCTTGTAAGCGGTATACGTTTGCCATATCCAGTATTTGGCTGTTGAAAGTTGTTTCAAGCTTTAAGGTTGAAACAATCGAATTAGAAAGCGCAACCGTAAACGAATCTACACCGGTCGGAAACCCAAACCAACCTTCGTGCAAATCTACGTCCGCCATAAGAACCGCGCCGATAGCAAACTCTCCGGTAATTATAAAACCACCGTTAACCTTAATTTCCACCTTATATTTATCGGAATATGACGCGCTCGCTTCCAGCGACAGCCCCACATTTCCGGCAGAGTTCATTTGCGGCAAACGCCCCGATTTCAGTGGTGTAACGCCCTCTCCGAGGTCGGTTATCATATCGGTAGTTAGCGGAACCACTTGTGCAACGTCCATAGATTTGACGAAATCGCCTAATACGGCTTCAGCGCCTATAATAACAGCGGTGTTTCCGTCGAGTTTTATGTCAGCAACGATAACGGCTAAACCGTTAGGAACTGCGGTACAAGGCTCAATCGCAAATTTGTCACCGCGCACGAGATAGCGAAACTCGTTGTTAATATTTTCAAATGTATATAAGCGTTTAGCTGTGTCAACGTTGATAAGTCGGTTGGTTGCGGAGTTTGAAGTAACAACCTTAACCTCGTCATTCAAAATAACTTTGTTCGCTGAATCACGCAGATTTTCAGGGTCAAAATACGTGTTATACTCGTCCGTGATTGTCGCTAAGTAGTTCCACAATTTCACAAGTGTAACTATGCTCTGCTCGTGAGTATATGGGACTTTTGGACTGAACACAAGCGAAGCCGTGCTTGTGCCGCTGATAACGCCGTGGTTATAGAGGTCGTTTGCGGACTGCGCCGCCCACGCGCTGATAGCACCCGCGTCTGTCCATATCACCGTACCCGTATCGGTTTTTTTGTTAAGCACGGCGAGAACGTTATTCAGCAGTGTAGCTGCCTGCTCGCGCGTAAGCGGGTTATTGGGGGTGAATGTGTTCTTAGCCGTATCTGTCCCGGCGGCTATTCCGAGCGCGGCGGCAATGCCGACATCGCGGTCATTAGTATCAGAAAAGAGCTTAGGACTAACCGAGCTAAGGTCATAGCCGTACTGTCGGAGCAAATTAACCGCCGCGCGGCAAAATTCAAGCCGTGTAGTGGTTGCTGAAAAATCATTCAGCAATTCAGAGGTAGTAAGCCCCAACGACCGAGCGTTGCTGACAGTTTCGACAGCCCAAGCAGAGGGCGTGTCAGCGGCAAAAGCGTTAGATGGTACAATGCCGATTAGCAGAACTGCGGTGAGAACTAGGGAAACTGCGCGTTTTAAGTAACGATGAAACATAACGGTGGTTTTCCTTTCGTTTTTTGTAATATACTAAGTATAGCACATTCTGTAGAAAATTGCAAGCACATTTTACCCTACCGCGCCCTTCATCTCTTTTACGTATTCATAGATATGCGCTCCCGCGTTCCCTCCGTATTTTTCGCATAATTTTACTATTGCCGAGCCTACGATTACGCCGTCGGCATACGTTGACATCGCGTGCGCCTGCCCGCTTGTGCTTATCCCGAAGCCTATCGCCGCCGGGACTGTCGTCACTTTGCGTATTTGGGCTATTATGCTCTTTAGGTCTGTCGTTATTTCGCTTCTAACGCCTGTTACTCCCATTGACGATACCACGTATATAAAACCTGTCGCGTTTTTGGCAATCTCGGCAATCCGCGCTTCGCTTGTGGGGGCTATCAGCGAGATTAGGTCTACACCGTATTTTGCGGCTATTGGCTTCGCTTCGCCCTGTTCCTCGTAGGGCAGGTCGGGAACGATAACGCCGTCAACGCCGCTTTCAGAGCAATCCGCGAAAAATTTTTCATAGCCCCTGTGAAAAACGGGATTTAAGTACGTCAAAAACACAAGCGGCACGTCCGTCTTAGCGCGAACCCTCCGCGCAAGCTCGAAACAGCCGTCAACAGTCGCGCCGTTTGCAAGGGCGCGGATATTCGCCGCCTGAATGGTTACGCCCTCGGCTATGGGGTCTGAAAAAGGTATGCCGATTTCGACCAAATCGGCTCCGGCGCGAACCATTTCGAGTATAAATTCCTCGCTCTTGTCAAGTGTCGGGTCGCCGCCTGTTACAAAACCTATGAACGCCTTGCTGTGGTTAAACGCGCTTGCAATTCTACTCATTTATATTCACTCCTTTATATTTAGCTATAGCCGCGACGTCTTTATCGCCGCGCCCGGATAAACAGATTATCACGCTGCTGTCTGTGGGCAAAGTCGGGACGAGTTTACGCGCGTAGGCTACAGCGTGAGCCGATTCGATAGCGCAAATTATACCCTCTGTCCTCGCGAGGTATTCAAAGGCGGCTACCGCCTCATCGTCCGTAACCGGGACGTATTCCGCGCGCCCGGTGTCGTGCAGGTGCGCGTGTTCGGGGCCTATTCCGGGATAATCTAAACCCGCCGAGATTGAGTATACCGGCGCGATTTGACCGTTCTCGTCCTGGCAGAATATTGACTTCATACCGTGGAAAACCCCCGGTTGACCCTTCGCAATTGTTGCGGCGTGCTTGTCCGTGTCAACGCCGTGTCCGGCGGCTTCGCAGCCGATTAGGCGCACGTCTTTGTCGTTTATAAAATTATAAAACATACCGATAGCGTTCGAGCCGCCACCTACACAGGCGATTACTGCGGCGGGGAGTTTTCCCTCCGCTTCGAGTATCTGTTCGCGGGCTTCTTTTGATATAACCGCCTGGAAATCGCGCACTATCATCGGGAAGGGGTGCGGCCCCATAACGCTCCCGAGCATATAATGCGTGTCGTGGGTTCGCGAAACCCACTCGCGCATTGCCTCGTTAACCGCGTCTTTCAGCGTTTGCGTGCCGCTTGTGACAGCGTTGACCTTCGCGCCGAGCAGTTCCATTCGGTAGACGTTCAAGGCCTGCCGCTCGGTGTCCTCTTTGCCCATAAATATTTCGCAGTCTAAACCGAGGAGCGCCGCCGCAGTTGCCGCCGCTACGCCGTGCTGTCCCGCGCCGGTTTCAGCGATTACGCGGGTTTTGCCTATGCGTTTTGCCAGCAGTGCCTGACCGAGAACGTTATTGATTTTATGGCTCCCGGTATGATTTAAGTCCTCGCGTTTTAGGTAAACTTTCGCGCCGCCGAGGTCGCGCGTCATCTTGTCCGCGCGGTACAGCAAACTGGGGCGGTTCGCGTAGTTTTTCAATAAATCTGAAAGTTCGTTATTAAAACTCTCGTCATTTTTATAACGCTCGTATTCGGCCTCAAGCCGGTGAATCTCGTTCATAAGAGTTTCGGGAATATACTGCCCCCCGAAGTCTCCAAAGCGTCCGTGTGTCATAATGGGTCCTCCTTGTTTTATCAGATAACAGTTAGCAAATATCAAATATCAGAGACGTAGGTTTGGACGGGGTACGCCCTGCGGGGATAGTTCCCGCGCCGTGCGCGGGGGCGGGGCTTGTCCCGCCCGTCATTGCGAGCCGCGGAAAGCTCGCGATACGTACAATTGTTACCGGCGAAGCAATCCAGTGCCGGGAGCGTAACATACGTATCTGGGGTCTGCGGCACTGGATTGCTTCGCGCCTAT
>JAISJH010000054.1 GCA_031261635.1 Oscillospiraceae bacterium | reverse complement strand
ACGCTCTCCGGCGGTCAGAAACAGCGCGTAGCCATAGCCCGCGCGCTTCTAGGCGACCCTAAAGTGCTTATTTTCGACGATTCCCTCTCCGCCGTCGACACTAAAACCGACGCGGCGATACGCGGAGCCTTGAAAACCCGCCGCGAAAACGTTACGACAATGATAATCTCCCACCGCGTAACAACGCTTATGGAAGCGGACGTAATATTCGTGCTGAAAGACGGAGCAATAACAGAATACGGCACGCACAGCGAGCTTCTGGAAAAAGAGAACGGGATATACCGCAAGACCTACGAGATACAAACCACCCGCGCGGAATGATTGCGTAGTTACTTGCGGAATGATTGTGTAGTTACTTTATAATTACGCGTCACCCTCGGCGAAGCGCCCTCGTGCGCTGTCATTGCGAAGCACCGGTAAACTCGCGATACGTAGGGCGTTACAGGTGCGAAGCAATCCAGTGCCGGGAGGACAACATACGTCGTATCGTAGGATTGTACGTCAACCCTGGATTGCTTTGCCGCATATCATCGGTACGTATCGCAAGTGCGGTGGCGGCTTCGCAAAGACGGGCAGGGCAAGCCCTGCCCTCCCACGGGGGCGGGCGCTTCGCTGATTCGGGGGAGGACGAGGTTGCGATGTATACGGTACAAAAGCAAATGCTGTCGTACAAATAAAAAAGCCCCCCGCTTTGAAAATGAAAAAGCCCGCTGACGACCGTATCTTAGGTAACGCGCAAAGCGCGAAAGAGCTAACGAATCGCAACGAACTTTTACATTTTTATTATACGCCACGCGCACCAAAATGTCAACCCCCTTAATAGGAGATTTACCAATGCAGGAAAAAGATTTTCAGTCACAGAAGATTAACAAGGATACCTGGAAAGTTATATTCAAGTTCGCAATGCGGCGGAAGCGGAGCTTCTTTATCATACTGCTCGGAGGCGTCGGGTGGGGACTCGGCGATTTGGCTACTAACGTTCTTACAATGCGCGCTATTGATGATTTTATGAAACCTCAGACGCTTGAGGGCTTCCCGGTGCTTGTCGCGGCCTTTGTAGCGGTTCAGATACTGCTGCTTGCGCTTTTAACGCTGTTCGTTTGCAGGGCGGCGGGTTCGCTTGAAGCAAACCTCTCTAGCGATATGCGGCGGGCGGCTTTTGAAAAACTGCAAACCCTGTCGTTTTCGTATTACGACAAAAGCTCGGTGGGCTTTCTCCTGTCGCGCCTTACAAACGACGTTTCGCGGATAATGGAAATGATTTCCTGGATGGGCATTGACCTCGCCTGGGGTTTCTGCGCTCTGCCCGCGTCGCTAATCGGTATGTTTCTCGTTAACGTCCGGCTCGCGCTTATAACAATCGTGGCGGTGCCGTTCGTGGCGATAATCAGCGTAGTGTTCCAAAAATTCATACTAAAATACCAGCGCGAAACGCGCAGACTGAACTCAATGATAACCTCCTCGTTCAACGAGGGCATAATGGGCGCGCGAACGACAAAGACGCTGACGCGCGAGGAGCTGAATAACGACGACTTCACGGAGCTTACAGAGAATATGCGCCGCGCGAGTATGAAATCCGCGCTTATTTCAGCCGCCTATATGCCTGCCGCGAGCATAGTCATTTCAGCCGCTTCCGGCGTCGTACTCTGGAAAGGCGGCGTGGACATTCAAAACGCCCTGATGACCGTTGGGCAGCTTAACTTCTTTATCAATATCGGCAATATGATGTTCCAGCCGATACGCCAGTTCGCGAATATATTCGCCGAGTTCCAGAGTTCGCAGGCCGCCGCGGAGCGCGTTGTTGACGTGCTTACAGTAGCTAGCGATATTGTTGACGCGCCCGAAGTCATCGCGAAATACGGCGACAGTTTTGAGCCGAAGCGCGAAAACTGGGAGCCGATTAGCGGCGAGATTGAGTTTCGCGACGTGTCGTTCTGGTATAAAGAGGGCGAACCGGTGCTGTCGCACTTCAACCTCACCGTCAAACCCGGGGAAAACATCGCGCTCGTGGGCGAAACCGGCGGCGGGAAAAGCACTATCGTCAACCTCGTCTGTCGCTTTTACGAACCCTGCGGGGGGGCTATACTTATCGACGGCGTTGACAGCCGCGAACGCAGTCAGCTCTGGCTTCAATCCGCGCTCGGGTATGTGTTGCAGTCGCCGCACCTGTTTTCCGGCTCTGTACGCGAGAATATACGCTACGGCCGCCTGAACGCTACGGACGCGGAGGTCGAGGCCGCCGCCAAAGTCGTCGGAGCGCACGGGTTTATACAGGAACTCTCAAAAGCCTACGACACCGAGGTTGGCGAGGGCGGCGACCTAATGAGTACCGGGCAGAAACAGCTAATCAGCTTCGCGAGGGCTATCCTCGCGGACCCCAAAATATTTGTGCTTGACGAGGCGACGAGCAGTATCGACACCGAGAGCGAGCTAAAAATCCAGGAGGCCGCCGAGACGCTCCTAAAAGGCCGCACAAGCTTCGTAATAGCCCACCGCCTCTCAACAATCCGCAACGCCGACCGCATACTCGTAATAGACGGCGGCATAGCCGTAGAAAGCGGCACTCACCGCGAACTAATGGCAAAACAAGGCCGCTACTACGCCCTGTACACGCAACAATTCCGGCAGGACAAGGAAACACAATCGCTGGAACAGTTGTAGCAGTTAACAGTTATCAAATATCAGAGACGTAGGTTTGGACGGGGGTACGGCACCCCCCGCCGCCTGCGGGCGGCACCCCTCCCAAGAGGGGAATGAGGGCGCACACGAGGGTTGCGGGGAACGTTCCCCG
>JAISJH010000058.1 GCA_031261635.1 Oscillospiraceae bacterium | reverse complement strand
GATTGTCGCCGAAAAGTACCGAAATCATCGAAAACGACTGCATTTGAGGTTCAATCTGATTTGCGGCATCGTCAATTTCGAGAAATCGCGCGCCTAACCGTTTCGTTACAACCCTATTGCGAGCCGCGCGAAGCAATCCAAGCCCAGTACTATCGTGTGCGCCCCCGTAACAGCGAAGCGCCCACCCCCGCAGGGGGCAGGTTGAATTGTAATCAATTTGTAATCTCCTCTCCGGAAGCGCCCACCCCCGCAGGGGGGCAGGGCAACGCCCTGCCCGTCATTGCGAAGCCGCCACCGCACTTGCGATACGTACCAGTGAAATGCGGCGAAGCAATCCAGGGTTGACGTAGTAGCCTGCGTTACGTTGGCTTGGACGGGGGTACTAGGCTTGGATTGCTTCGCGCGGCTCGCAATGACGGTGCGCCGTCCCGGCGCACCCCGCGCACTGCGCGGGGGAGGGCGGGTTTGAAACCCGCCCCTACGTAGCCTCGCAACCCCGTCCTGCCCTCCAAAGCCCCCCTCTTTAGAGGGGGGAAGCGTCCGCAGACGCGGGGGGGTGTCCCCCGCAGGGCGTACCCCCGTCCAAGCCTACGTCTCTGATATCTGATATTTGCTAACTGTTAACTGGATACCCCCCCTTGACAAGCGCGGCGAATTGTTGTATTATGGTGGTATGAAGAAGATGTTAACGCGCTTTATTCGTCCTTCGGCTCGGTTGTTTTATATTGCCGCCTGGCTGATTGCCGGCGTTATGTTTTTCCGGAGGGATTACGAAGCGGCCGTTGTCTGCGGAGCCTTTCTGCTTGTTTTGATACTGTATTCGTCGATGTACTGGCGAATACAGCGCAAACGCACACGCGGCGAGTTACAGCACGCGCTTTTCCCGGATAACGAGGAGGCGCGCGCCGCTTTGCGCCGTCTGCCGATACCGGTCGCAACGTTTGCGCTCGCGGACGGACGTGTGCTGTGGTGCAACGACGAGTTTATGAGGCTCGCGGACGCGCGTGACACTATGTTCGAGTCGCTGATAAACGACCTCGTGCCGGATTTTGAACGCTCGTGGCTGCTTGACGGCAAGGACGAATGTCCGCGCGCCGTTCCGCTCGGCGACAGGCACTACCGCGTCTACGGCTCGGCGGTTAGGCTTGACAGCGAGTTTGAATCGCGCGACTGGGCTATTACCTACTGGTCTGATATTACGGACTTTACGAAGCTGAAAGCCGACTACGGCAATACGCGTCTGTCGGTTATGATTATCGTGATTGATAACTACGAAGAAATTTTTAAGAATATGACTGATACGATTAAATCGACTATTTTCGCGCAGATTGACACGCGTATTAACGACTGGACGAAAGACGCGCAGGGTTTTCTTACGCGTTTTGACCGCGACCGCTACGTGTTTTTCTTTGAATCGCGGCATTTAGATAAATTTATCAGCAAGGATTTTACCTTGCTTGACGAGGTTCGCGAAGTCGCGGGGCCAACAGGCAGTCACCCGACCGTTTCAATCGGAATAGGCAACGGAGCCGACTCTCCGCAGGAGGGTTTTCAGTTCGCGACGCTCGCAATCGAGATGGCGCTGTCGCGCGGCGGCGACCAGGCGGTGGTTAAAGACCGCTTCAACTTCGACTTCCACGGCGGCAAGAACCAGGCGGTTGAGCGCACTACCAAGGTTAAATCGCGCACTTACGCCCACGCCCTGGGCGAGATTATCCGCGACGCTTCCTGCGTGATTATTATGGGGCATAAAACCGCCGATTTTGACGCGATGGGCGCGGCAATCGGGCTGAACGCCATTTGCCGCAAGCTCGGGCGCAAGGCGTACATAGTCTATAATCCTGAAACCTGCCTCACTATGCCGCTCGTTAACAAGGCTATGGGACTGCCGGAATACGACGGTGTATTCGTAAACGCGCAGGACGCTCTGCTAATCAGCGACAACAAGTCACTGCTCGTAGTCGTCGATACAAGCCGCCCCGACCGCGTTGAGAGCCGGCAGTTGCTTGACAGTTTGACGCGTATCGTGGTCTTTGACCACCACAGACGCGCCGCGGAGTATATTGACGCTAAAGTCGCGTTAAGTCTGCTCGAACCCTACGCTTCGAGTACCTGCGAGCTTGTTACGGACGTTCTGCTCTATTCCTCGCAGTCCGGCGATTTATTAAAACTTGAAGCCGAAGCGCTGCTATCCGGCATTATTCTCGATTCAAAAAATTTCACGCAAAAAACAGGCACGCGCACCTTTGAGGCGGCGGCTTTTCTGCGTAAGGCTGGAGCCGATACCGCGGAGGTCAACCGCTTTTTCCAGTTAGACCTTGCTTCTCTTGCCGCAAGGTCAGCTATTGTGCAGAAATCCGAGCTGTACCTCGAACGCTTCGCAATAGCGAACGCAGGGCTTACCGACGACAGGGTAGTCACGGCGCAGGCCGCCGATATGCTCCTAAACGTCACGGGGGTCTACGCCTCCTTCGTCCTATCCTCCGACACGCAGGGCGTAATACGCATATCCGCGCGAAGCCAGGGCGACGTAAACGTTCAGCTAGTTATGGAACACCTAGGCGGCGGCGGCACGGAAAATATGGCCGCGGCACAATTCAAAGACCGCGAACTAAGCGAAATCCTAATAGACCTCAAGGCCGCGATATATAAGATGATACCGTGAGTTCAGTTAACAGTTATCAAATATCAAATATCAAATGCCGCGCACGGCGCGGGGACGGAGCGGGGAAACGGAAAACAATTCAATTAAGCAACAAATGCAAAGTGCCATACCAATGCTTGCCGGAAGTAATACTCTTTATGTGACAAGCAGTCAAGCCGTGCCGATAAACGCTAATATTCTTAGAAGTGAAATATGTGAATATTATAAAAGTATAGGTAATGAAGTAATAAGGCAAGATTTTGGACGTGTTGAAGTAAGCGTATACGGTATCCGTAACAGCTTAGGACACGAACCTTCACCGGCAAAAAGTATTACGTTTCGCGCGGTGCCGGATATTATTCGCGATGGTTTTGAAATCAAACGCAACGTGAATTATGAAAACCTGGGTTATAAAACATACACGTTTGCCGGGAAAGCAGAGATTGACGGTATTCCCGCATATATCGCGGTTATCGTGCGAAACACTACCGGGCAAAATCGGTTTTACGTACATAAGGTATTTGACGCTAACGGCAATAAATTCAAGTTAGAATATAAAGAACAGGTGTTGAATTACCTTTAGCAAGGGGGCGGGCAATGCCCGTCCAATCCCGCGACTAATTCAACACCTATCTACAATTAGTATATCACGACGCGCGCCGATTGTCAAGTGCAAAATTATGTCAAGTTTTGAGCGTAAACCACTCCGCGCCGTGCGCGTGGTGCGCCGGAACGGCGCACCACGGACAGGGGAGGGCGGGTTTGAAACCCACCCCTACGCCCCCCGCAACCAACGTCCAAACCTCCGTAATTATCAATTATCAATTATCAATTGTAATTAACTGCCTTGACAAACCGTTGCGCCTGTGTTATAATAGTTAGGTACAGAAGTAAATTACATTTAGATACTATCGGAGGTACTACGTATGGGACCTGGAGGACGACCACCCGGAGGCGGGGGAATGAGGCGCTTCGGACCAATGTCCGAGGAGGAGAAGGCGCAGGCGCCTAAAATCACGAAAGCCCTTATAAAGCGGGCTTTGAGCTATCTGTGGCCGTATAAGCCGCAGCTTTTTATTATACTGCTGACGCTCGCCGTATCGGTAGTGTTCGCAACCATTCCTACGCTTATCAGCGGCGAAGTCATCAACGTTTTCGCAAACCCCACCTCGCCGGGCATTACGCTGTCGCTCGGGAGCGGGCTGTACCGTATTCTCGCGCTTATCGGGCTGTCGCTTGCGGTGCTTATTCTGTCTAACCTTATCGGGGTTTTGCAGAGCTACGTTTCGACCTGGATGTCGCAGCACATTATGTACGATATGCGAAACCAAATGTACACGCATATCCAGTATATGTCGCAGAGGTTTTTCACAAACGAGCGGCAGGGCGATATAATCACGCGTATGACCTCGGACATTTCAGGCGTCAACGGCGTCATCAGCGGCACGCTCCAGCAACTTTTCAGCAACATTATAACGCTGATTGTAACGATTGTAATGCTGCTCGCTCAAAACTGGATACTCGCGCTTGTCGGTGTGCTGATAGTTCCGCTGTTCATTATCCCGACGCGGATTGTCGGGCAGAAGCGTTTCAAACTCGCGGGGGAACAGCAGGAGAAGCAGGACGAGATGAACCAAATCCTAAACGAAACGCTGTCCGTAAGCGGTTCGCTCCTTGTAAAACTCTTTACAAGCGAAAAGCGGGAGTACACGAAATTTGAAAACGTCAACGGCGAAGTAGTCAAGCTCGCTGTCAAGGAAAGCATTATAGGCCGCTGGTTTATGATGACAATGGGCATTTTCCAGAGTTTTGGTCCAATGCTTATATACCTCGCGGCGGCGCTTATTATGTTCCACTTCGACCCGAAGGACGTTGTAGACCCTATAACGCACCTCACGACGACCGTCAACGGTATGCGCGACCTCAACGTCGGTATGATAACGATAGTAACCGGGCTGATGAGCCGTCTGCTCGGCCCCGTCAACGCGCTGTTCAATATGCAGATAGACATAACGCGCAGTATGGCCTTGTTTGACAGGATTTTTCAGTATTTCGACCGCACTCACGAGGTTACAAACAAGCCGGACGCCGCGCCTATGCCTAAAGTCAAGGGCGATATAAGCTTTGATAACGTTCGCTTCCACTATAACCCGGAAACTGAAATTCTAAAGGGCGTGAGTTTCAGCGTCAAGGCGGGTGAAACTATCGCGCTCGTCGGACCTTCCGGCGCGGGAAAGAGTACGGTTATAAACCTTATACCGCGCCTGTACGACGTTGTATCGGGTTCGGTGAAAATTGACGGAACGGATTTGCGCGATGTCGATATGTTCGACCTGCGGCGCAATATAGGGCTCGTCACGCAGGACACCTACCTCTTTAACGGCAGTATCCGCGAAAACCTCCTGTACGCAAATCCCGAGGCCTCCGAAGCGGAACTCATTGAGGCCTGCAAAAAGGCCAACATCTACGACTTCGTAGAACGCCAGCCGCAAGGGCTAGACACAGTAGTCGGCAACCGCGGACTTAAACTATCCGGCGGCGAGAAGCAGCGAATCTCAATAGCCCGGGTTATCCTCAAAGACCCCAAAATCCTAATCCTCGACGAAGCCACAAGCAGCCTCGACTCAATTTCAGAAAACCTCATACAGGAAGCCATAACGCCGCTCCTAACCGGGCGCACAAGCGTTGTCATAGCCCACCGCCTAAGCACAATTATGGAGGCCGACCACATAGTAGTCCTCCAAAGCGGCACAGTACAAGGCATAGGCACCCACCGCGAACTCCTAGAAGGCAACGACACCTACCGCGAACTATACGAAACGCAATTCAAACGCGCAATTGACGACTATATTACAAATAACAGTTAGCAAATATCAAATATCAGAGACGATTGGTTTGGACGGGGGTTGCGTCCTGCGGGAGGCACCCCCCGCGCCTGCGGGCGCTTCCCCCCTCTAAAGAGGGGGGCATTGGAGGGCTTGGACGGGGTACGCCGCGCACGGCGCGGACGTAACCCTCGTCCACCGTCCCGGCGCAATGCGCCGGGACAGGGCAGGGCTTCGCCCTGCCCGTCTTTGCGAAGCCGCCGCCGCACTTGC